>JAUIJI010000009.1 GCA_030431435.1 Alphaproteobacteria bacterium
TGTCGCACGAGGCGAGCCCCAACCACCGCAACCCGCTTTACGTCATGAGCTTCACCTATCCTGAAGAGGAAGCCGCAGCCGCACTGGCTGCTGCGGAAGCCGAGGCTGAAGCTGCTGCCAACCCGCGCCAGAGCGCCAACGCCACCGAAATGGCTGCTGCGAATGACGATCTGGCCGTGCTCGATCCCGCCGCGCTCAACTTTGCATGGGGCGCAGAAGGCGATGCCAAGCTGCTGCCCGAACAGGTCTATGACAATGGCGAGGCGACCTTCCTTGCCTGGCCCGTGGGTGAGCCGATGCCCGCCATCCTCGTCAAGGATGTCGACGGCACCGAAGGCCCGGTGAACTATGCCGTGCGCGGCGATGTGATCGTGCTTGACCTTGTGCCGGCAGAGATCATCC
The DNA here is from genome assembly GCA_030431435.1 of Alphaproteobacteria bacterium. GTDB lineage: Bacteria > Pseudomonadota > Alphaproteobacteria > Sphingomonadales > Sphingomonadaceae > Alteraurantiacibacter. Next base: position 403 of record JAUIJI010000009.1, read on the forward strand.
TGCGTTCCGGCGATGATATGGCCATCCTGGTCAACAATGCCCCGCCGCAACGTGCAGCGACCGGAGAGCCCTTGTCGCTCGCCGGCAACAACCGGTCCTGACAGGAGGAAACGCGATGAAACTTGCCATGCGCCTTCCCGAAAAGAATGCCTCTTCCAAGGCAGACCACGATCCGCGCGATGATGCGCCGACCGAGGTGATCGACCTCGCCAGCCGCACCTCCTATCCGGCGGTTGCCAACCGCAAGGGCAAATCGGACGCATTGGGCCTTGCTGCCGGTGTCGCTTTCGTCGCCCTGCTCGGCGCAGCAACGCTTTATGGCCTCAACGCCGGTCGCGATACGCAGGAGGCAACGCCTGCCGAAAACGCTGCCATCGTGCCTCCTGCGCAGTCCGCCGTAGCCACGCCTCCGCCTGCGGTGGAAGGCTTGCCCAGCGCCAATGCCGGTGCGGCGCAGCCCGCTGTTGGCCCTGCCCCCGTGCTGGCCCAGCCGCCACAGCAGGAAGGCTATCAGCCCAGCATCAACCCCTATTCCTCGCCCACGGTGGTGTTCGATGCCGGCCTTGCTCCCGGCACGGCAGCAGCCAATGCGGCAGCAGCTGCAGATGTCGCTGCAGCGCCTGAAGGCGGAGTGGTGCCCGGCTCCGGCTCGGCGGGTGACTTTGCCGCGCGCATCGGCGGTGTCGGCGGTGGCCCGGCCATGGCGCAGCAGACCTTCGATCCCGCCACCACGGTGACGCAGGGCACGATGATCCCTGCGGTGCTGGAAACCGCGATCAACACCGATGTGCCGGGCTATGTCCGTGCAGTGGTGAGCCAGGATGTGCGCAGCTATGACGGCAGTCGTATCCTCGTGCCGCGTTCCAGCCGCCTTGTCGGCCAGTACCAGTCCGGGCTGCAGGCAGGTCAGCGCCGCGCCTATGTGATCTGGACCACGCTGATCCGTCCCGATGGCGTATCGGTGAACATTTCCAGCCCCGCGACCGGGTTTGACGGCACGACGGGTCTTGCCGGCGATGTCGACAGCCATTTCTTCTCGCGCTTCGGCTCGGCCATGCTGCTGTCGGTGATCGGCGGCCTGACCACCATCGCCAGTGGTGGCACATCGGTGATCCTTGGCGGTGGCCAGTCCGCCGCGCAGACCGCACTGGAGCAGGACGGCCAACGCCCGCCCACGATCCGCGTGCGCCAGGGTGAGCCGATCCGCGTCTTCACCTCGCGCCATCTCGATTTCAGCCAGGCCCCGCAGCTTTAATGGCCGCAGAAATTCACAGATTGGGCGACGACAGAGCCCCTGATGCGGTGAACCCCGCAGAGGCAGAAGCGATGCCTGCGGCCAGCGGTTCTGTCTATCTCGACGCTTACCTCGCGCCGTTCCGGCAGTGGCTGGACAAGGACACCGTTACCGAAGTGCTGGTGAACCGCCCGGGCGAAGTCTGGGTGGAGGATGTCGCGCAACCGGGCATGCAGCGGATCGAGGTTCCCGAAGTCGACGACAAGCTGGTGCAGCGCCTTGCCGAACAGGTCGCCCGCGTCAGCCACCAGGGCATCAACCGCGAGCATCCGCTGCTGGGCGCGACCCTTCCCGATGGCGGGCGCATCCAGTTCTGCGGACCGCCTGCCACACGCAAGCACTGGGCGCTGGCGATCCGCCGCCATCGCCGCCTCGACTTGCCGCTCGATGCCTATGACGCCGGCCCGCTGACCCGTCCCACCGAAGCGGATATGCCCGATCCCGAAGCGCAGCCTGTCGAGTTCCTGCGCGCCGCGATCAAGGCCCGCAAGACCGTGCTGGTTTCGGGCGGCACCAGCACCGGCAAGACCACCTTCCTCAACGCCATGCTCGGCGAGATTCCGCGCGATGAGCGCGTGGTGCTGGTGGAAGACACGCCCGAACTGAAGCTGCCGGGCGCCAATGGCGTGGGGCTGGTTGCGGTGAAGGGCGAACTGGGCGAGGCCAAGGTCACCGCCAATGAATTGCTGCAATCGGCGCTGCGCCTGAGGCCTGACCGTATCGTGCTGGGCGAATTGCGCGGGCAGGAGAGCGTATCCTTCCTGCGCGCGATCAACACCGGCCATCCGGGCAGTTTTTCGACCATTCACGCCAATTCCCTGCGCGGTGCTCTCGAGCAATTGAGCCTGATGGTGATGCAGACCGGCATCGGCCTCACCCGCAGTGACACAATTGCCTATGCCGCCAGCGTGATTGACGTGATCGTCCAGCTCGACCGGAGCGAAGGCAAGCGCGGCATTTCCGCCATCGCCAAGGCAAGTGACCTGCTCTGAGCCATCCGGGCGAGGTGGGACACGCCCGCCCCGCCCCTTGCGCCAGATCAGCGAAATCTCCACATTTCGGGTCTATTGAGGTGCAAACCAGCAGGATACCCGCAGCGCGATGAGCACAGCCCCGCAAACCGAGGCGATTGAGACCACCGACCCCGAAAGCCGCTATTTCAACCGCGAGCTGTCGTGGCTTTCGTTCAACGAGCGCGTGCTGGCAGAAGCCCGCAACCCCGCCTATCCGCTGCTGGAACGGCTGCGCTTCCTGTCGATCAGCGGCAGCAATCTCGATGAATTCATGATGATCCGCGTGGCCGGTCTTGCCGGGCAGGTGCGTTCCGGCGTGGGCCGCGTTTCCATTGACGGGAAGACACCGAGCCAGCAACTCGCCGCGATCAAGGATAAGGTCAGCCAGTTGGAACAGACCCAGCAGGCCGCGCTGCGCGAATTGCAGCCACTGCTCGCCGCGCAAGGCATCCACATCAAGGGCGAGGACCGCATCAATCCGCAGACCGATGAATGGCTGCGGCAATATTTCCTCGATCACATCATGCCGGTGATCACCCCGCAGGCGATCGACCCGGCGCATCCCTTCCCCTTCGTCGCCAATGGCGGCATCGGCGCGCTGTTCAACCTTGTGCGCGAGGAAGACGGCTCGCGGCTGGTGGAGATGGTGCTGATCCCCTCTGCCTTGCCGCGCTTCATCCGCGTTCCGGGCGAGGATGCCACCTATGTCGCGATCGAGCGATTGATCTGCCGTTATGCCCGGCTGCTGTTTCCCGGATTCCGCATCGAAGGCGATGGCGTTTTCCGCGTATTGCGTGACAGCGATATCGAAGTGGAGGAAGAGGCCGAAGACCTTGTCCGCTATTTCCGCAGCGCCATCCAGCGCCGCCGCCGCGGCCTTGTGATCATGCTGGAGATTGACGAGGATTTCGATCCGCAAGCCGCCGAATTGCTGCGCGACAAGCTGGGGCTCGAACAGGCCATCGTGAACTCGAGCGACGGCATGATCGGCGTATCCGGCCTGTCTGCCGTGGTCGACGAGGACCGCCCCGACCTCAAGTTCACGCCCTACAGCCCGCGCTATCCCGAGCGTGTGATGGAACATGACGGCGACGTCTTCGCCTCCATCCGCGAGAAGGACATCGTGATCCACCACCCTTATGAGAGCTTCGAGGTGGTGGTCGATTTCCTGCGGCAGGCAGCGGCGGACCCTGCAGTGGTTTCGATCAAGCAAGCGCTCTATCGCGCCGGCCAGCAATCTCCCGTTATCAATGCGCTGTGCGCCGCTGCCGAGGCGGGCAAGTCCGTCACTGCCGTGGTGGAACTGAAGGCCCGTTTCGACGAGGAGCAGAACCTCAAATGGGCCGCCGAGCTGGAACGGTCCGGCGTGCAGGTGATCTACGGCTTCATCGACTGGAAGACCCACGCCAAGATTTCCATGGTGGTGCGCGCGGAAGACGATGGCTATCGCACCTACTGCCATTTCGGCACCGGCAATTATCACCCGGTGACGACCAAGATCTATACCGACCTCAGCTATTTCACCGCAGACCCGGCCTTCGGGCGCGACGCTGCGCGGCTGTTCAACTTCATCACCGGCTATGTCGAACCGCAGCAAACCGAGATGATCGCCATCTCCCCGCTCAACCTGCGGGAACGGCTGTATGAACACATCGACCAGGAAATCGCCAATGCCCAAGCGGGCAAGCCCGCGGCGATTTGGGCCAAGGCCAATTCCGTAACCGAGAAAGGCATCATCGACCGGCTCTACGAAGCCAGCCAGGCAGGGGTGAAGATCGTGCTGGTGGTGCGCGGCATCTGCTGCCTGCGCCCCGGCGTGCCCGGCCTGTCAGACAATATCGTGGTCAAATCGATCATCGGTCGATTCCTCGAACACAGCCGCATCTGGGCCTTCGCCAATGGCGAGCCGCTGCCCAGCGACCGGGCCAAGGTCTATATCTCCAGCGCCGATGCGATGAGCCGCAACCTCAACCGCCGGGTGGAAACGCTGGTGCCGATCACCAATGACACGGTGCAGGACCAGGTGCTCGAGCAGGTGCTCCTCGCCAATCTTCTCGACACCGAACAGAGCTGGCTGCTGGACGGGGAAACCGGGGAATATGAGCGGGTGGAGGATGACGGCGAGCCGTTCAACTGCCACGAATATTTCATGACGAATCCCTCGCTCTCCGGCCGTGGCGGTGCCTTGAAGGACAGCCGCGTCCCGCGCCTGACGCTGCGCAAGGGCGGGGTCTGAGAAGGATCGGCCGGTGGTGACCCGCAGGGCTCGCAGCCAGACGCGGCAGGCAGAACGCGCCGATCGCGCGGTCATCGATATCGGATCGAACACGGTGCGCCTCGTGGTCTACAGCGGCACGCGGCGAACCCCTTCAGTCTGGCTGAACGAAAAAGTGACGGCCAAGTTGGGCCAGGACCTGTCGACCACCGGCAAGCTGCCTGCCAAGTCCATCGCGCTGGCCATGAACGGCCTCGCCCGCTTCACCACCATCCTCAAGGACCTCGAGATTGCAGACGTGCAATGTGTCGCCACGGCCGCCGTGCGCGAGGCGAAGAACGGCCCGCAATTCCTCAAGAAGGTTCGTGAATTCGGCGTGGAGCCGCGCCTGCTGTCCGGCGAGGAGGAAGCCAACATATCGGCGCTCGGCGTGATCGGCGCCTTCCCCGGCGCGAAGGGCATCGTGGCAGATCTTGGCGGCGGGAGCTTGGAACTGGTCGCCATCGGAGAAGGCACGTACCACGACGGGATCAGCATGCCGCTGGGCACGCTGCGCCTGCCAGCCTTGCGCGAAAAAGGCGAACGCGCATTTCGCAAGGCAGTAAACCAGGAACTGAAATCGGCAAGCTGGGCGAAGGAGCAAGAGGGTCCGCTCTATCTTGTCGGCGGCACCTGGCGCGCGCTGGCAGCCTATGCGATGCACCGGTCACACTATCCGCTGACTGATCCACATGCGTTTAAGCTGAGTAACGCGGAAGCCGAGAAAGTAGCGCGAAAGCTGGCCAAGATGGATCCCGAAAAGCTCTCAAACATCGCCGGCATCTCATCCTCGCGCGCGGCGGGCCTGCCCGATGCTGCTGCCATGCTGCGGGTAATCCTGTCCACCTTGAAGCCCGATGGCGTGGTGGTTTCCAGCTGGGGCCTTCGCGAAGGCCTGTTGTTTGACCGGCTCGAACCTGCGGCACGCGAGCAGGATCCCTTGCTCACTGCCGTCACTCATTTCACTACCCCGCGCGGCGCATCGCTGAGCCATGCGACCATGATCGCCGGCTGGACCAGCCGCGTGGTGACGCCCAACGGTCGCGGTACGGAACGGCTGCGGCTCGCAGCTATCATGCTGGCGATGGCGCAAGTGCGGCTGGAGCCGAACATGCGCCTGAAGCACAGTTTCGATTGGGCAATCGACAAGCGCTGGACCGGGCTGGACCATCGCGGCCGCGCGCTGATCGGTGCAGCCCTGCGCGGTGCCTGCAACCAGCCTGAGGTTACGGACGACCTCCTGGCGCTGGCCAGCGAGAAGGACCTCCGCGAAGCGGCCAGCTGGGGCCTCGCCTTTCGCCTGTGCCGCCGGATCGGTGCAGGGACGCGCGCCTCGATGCTCACCAGCCGCCTGACGCGCGAGGACGGGAAAGTCGTGCTGTGGCTTGATGAAAGCCGCGCCAGCCTGGCATCCGATCATGTCCATTCGGACCTCAAATCGCTCGCCAGCTGGCTTGATTGCGAAGCGGTGCTCAGGATCGGCGACGCGGACGAAGACTGACCGATTTTTGACACTTTTGTGACTCTGCTTGTCCCGTGCTTGCGAGATGGCGCAAACCGCTCTTTCGTGTTTCGCCAGATCGGGAGAGACTGCAAACATGGCCCCAAGCCCTGCCAAGAAAACCACTGACGCTGTTCCGGCGGATCAGGATGCGCTGAGCGTAACCGAGCTTGCCAAAGGCGTACTGGCGCGGGATTTCCGTCCGCGCGCGGCCTCGGTTCGCCGGCTTGCAGAGGCAGTGCTGGCGAAACAGGAGTCCCCCGCCAAGCCCAAGAAAAAGAAGAAGAAATCAGCAGGCAAGAAGCGCCGACTGGCCAAGATTCCGGGGCAGAAGGGCAAGAAGAAAAAGGACTGATAAGCTCCGCTCCGTCGCTTCAGAACGGGTCCTTCGTCTGCTCGTCAAACGGGCGTGTGTCCGCAGGCGGGACCTTGTAGGGCGGGCGCTGCGGCAGTGTGCGATCCCCCTTCCACGGCACCTGGTCGACATCGGTCCAGGCATTCACATGCAGGCGGAAGAACTTCCACCGCCCGTCTTCCCTGATCAGCCTGTCATCGCGCGTGCCGATGCCGAACACGAAATTGGTGCGGTAATCCGCATTCCACTGGATGATCTGGAAGAAGCAGCGCACCCGCGCGCCTTGCTCCATCGGGTCCATGATGAAGTGGTTCATGATGTGCTGGCGGCCATACCACCAGTGCTGCCGGTCATACCAAAGGCTGCGCAGGTTCTCGCGAATCGCGTCGTGACCCTTCACCTTGCCCTGCCACAGATGGTCGAATTCGGCGTCGCGGGCGAAAGTGGCTATCGCCTGCTCCTCGTCCGCGAGGTCGATACCCCAGGCATAGCGGGCATAGAGTTCCTCGATCTCGCCGCGATCATCGGCAGGCATTACTGCGGGCACACCGTCCGGCCAGCACTGTTCGCTCATTTCCCTTCTCTCCCGTCAAATGCGCGCTTGATTTGCGCGGCTAATGTCCGTTCAATTGCTTCTATCAAATGGGAGAGAACAATGCCGGAAGTATTTCAACCCTTCGCCAGCTTCGGCCTGCAGCAACGCATGCCCATGCGGTTCGAGGCGGATGTCTTCGAATGCGAGGTTGAAGGCGAAATCCCCGAAGCGCTGCGCAACGGCGCCTATTATCGCACGGGCGGCGACCGGCTGTATCCCACGCTGGAGGAGGACATCATCCTCAACGGCGACGGCATGTTCTCCGCCTTTCATTTCGAGGACGGCCACGTTTCCTATCGCAGCCGCTATGTGAAAACCGAAAGGCTGAAGGCAGAGCAGGCCGCGCGCCGCCGCCTTTATGGCAAGTATCGCAACAAATATACCGATGACGAAAGCGTCTCGAACCTGCCCAACCGCGACAACACGGGCAACACCTATGCCTTCGCCCACCATGGCGAGCTCTATGCCCTGCGCGAGGATTCGCGGCCCTATCGCCTTGATCCCGATACGCTGGAAACGCTCGGCGTAGGTGATTTCGGCGATCTTGAGTCCACGGCTTTGACCGCCCACCCGAAGATCGACCCGGTCACCGGCGAATGGTGGAGCTATGGCGTATTCGCCAAGGGTGAGCCGACCACCGATGCCAGCATCCATGTGTTCGACAAGGACGGGAAGCTGGTGCGCGAGCAGTGGTTCCACACGCCCTATCCCGGCCTCAGCCATGACTGGGGTATCACCCGAGAACATATCGTGCTGCCGATCATGCCACTGCTGGCAGACGAAGCACGACTGCGCGCAGGCGGCGATTACTACCAATATGACCCCGACCTGCCCAGCAAGTGGGGCGTGATGCCGCGCGATGGCGATCCGGCAAGAGACATGCGCTGGTTCGACATTCCCGGCATCGTGATGGGCCATGTGATGAATGCCTATACTGATGGCGACAAGGTGATCATCGACACGCCGTGTTCGCCCGGCAACTGCTTCAGCTTCTTCAAGGACAAGCACGGCAACCAGCCGAGCATGCCGGAAACCATCACCCAGATCACCCGCATCACTTTCGACCTGTCGAAGCCCGATGCCGAGGCAGTCACGCTGGAGGCTCTCAACGGAGCACTGGGCGACATGCCCAAGATCGATGATCGCTATGCCATGCAGAAGTACAATGTGGGCTATTTTGCGCTGCGCGATTTCCCGCAAATGGGCATCGGCCAGATCGATTGGGAAAGCGGCGAGATCAAGGTCCACGAACTGGAGGGCGCGGCCAGCCAGGAGCCGGTGTTCGTGCCCCGCACGCCCGACAGCCCCGAAGGCGATGGCTATATCCTTGTCGCCGTGGACCGGATGGCGGAAAAGCGCATGGACCTGCTGATCCTTGACGGGAATGACGTTTCGCGCCCCGCCCTTGCCACCATCAAGCTGCCCTTTGCCCAGCCCATGTGTTTCCACGGGTGCTGGGTGCCAAACGGATGACGAAGCTGACAGCGTGACGATGCCCCATACCACTGCCAAGCCCGCAGAAATCTGCGGCAAATGGTGGCCAAAGTGAAATTGACACATGGCAATGACTTTTTTGAGCGGCGCGTCTTTATTCATGGGGTGAGTTGAGCGGCTTTTGCTGCATGTAGGAAAGCAGCTTTGGACAGGTTGATCGCCTGTTGGCTCAACACGACAACGAGAGGAGCGATGGATGACTGACTTATCCCGGGCAAAGGCCTTGCTTGAAGACCAGTTGCAGGAGCTGAAGGCCCGGCTGGAACATATCGAGCGCGACCTTGCCGAACCGATGGATGCCGACAGCGGCGAACGCGCCGTCCAGATGGAGGATGACGAGAGCCTGGAAGGCCAGGCCGCGGTCATCGAACAGCGCATCACTGCCACCCAGCGCGCACTGATGCGGGTGGAGGATGGCTCTTACGGCGAATGCATGAACTGCGGTGAAGAGATCGCCCAGGGAAGGCTCGATGCACGGCCCGAGAGCACGCTATGCGTGGCCTGCAAGTCTGAAGGATAGAGCCTGCGCCATCCCCCGCGCCTGACCGCATGGCATGGCTGTAGGAAAGGCATAAGAAAGGGGCGGATCGCTGCTTTAGCGATCCGCCCCTCTTGCTGTGTCGGTGCCTGTGTGGCGGCGACCGGAAGCTTATTCGCCCGGTTCGCCCGCGTCAGCTTCTTCGACATCAAGCGTGGGCACTTCGATGGTTTCTTCTTCCATCTCGACATCGACATCTGCGGTATCGACGTCATATTCGGGCAGTTCACCGCCATCGACCTGCATATCGACTTCGGGCATGTCGCCTTCTTCGGTCTGTTCGACATCGCAGGCGGCAAGGCCAAGGGCTGCTGCGGGAAGGATGGTGGCAATGATAATCTTGCGCATTGTATTCTCCTGTTGGTCAACCAATCGAACGGGAAGCTGACAAACAGGTTCCGAAAAACTGCAAAATCTCTTACTTGCCAATTACTTGGTGCGTATCCGGGCCTATAGCTGACGCGCAACCCGCCGCACGAATCCTGACAGCATGCGCTCTGTCTCGCGGCTCGAACTGCCAATTGATAGCGCGGGCGTCAGATGGTTGTGGCCGGACAAATAGTGCATTTCCGGCATCTGTCCCTTGGCATCGGTCCATTGTGCAACGAGCTGCGCGGCTTGCCGCTGGAAGTCCTCCGGATCGAATTCGGCGACAGAGAATTGCATCGGAACCTCGCTCGCCAGCAGGCCAGCCATGCAGCTGGCTGGCCCCCAGCCTGCGCGGTCTTCACCGTAATAGGCCTCGGCATGCGAGTTTGGCTCGCAGGTCGTGGTGTCGAAAATGCCGCTCATCAGCACGGCCCCGGCGATCCCCGCCGCATGCTCGCGTCGGTGAGCGAGGTAGCCTGCCACATGCGTTGCACCCGCAGACTGTCCGGAAATGACAATCTTGTCCGGATCGCCGCCATATTGCGCCACGTTTTCGCGCAGCCACTGCACGGCAGCCTGCATGTCATCCGGGCCGGACGGGAAGCGGTTCGCAGGCGCAAGGCGATAGGTCAGCGTCACCCCCACCCAGCCGTGCCGCGCGGCGAAATCGCCCATGTTGGAATAGAACGGGCTGCCTTCGGTGTGCTTGTCCCCCATCACGAAGCCGCCGCCATGGACATAGACGAAAACCGGCGCGCCCTGAGGTTTGCCCTGGGTGAAAATGTCGAGCCGGTTGCGCTCGTCAGGGCCATAGGAAATGTCGCGGACAACTTCGGTATCCGGGTCCATCCCCTTGCTGATCGTGCGCATCAGCTGCTGGGTGCCACCGAGCATGTCTGGCGTCAGATCCCGGCCAAGGGCTTCGAGTTGCGAGCGAATTGCTGGGGTCATGGTTGTTCCTCCATCAACAGGACTGGTTTGATTGCCTTGCCGGAGTGTGCATCGGCAAAGGCACGTTCGATTTCGGCGAAGGGGTAGAAGCTCAAAAGGCGGTCAAACGGCAGCTTGCCTTGGCGCCAGTATTCGGCGAGCTGCGGCAGGAAGGTTTGTGGATTGGCATCGCCTCCCAAAATGCCGCGCAGTTGCTTGCCCCCTGCCAGCATGGCGAACATCTGCGGCGCCCATTCTCCCAGGGGAGCAGCCACAAAGCCCGCCGTGCCATTCATCGCCAGCACCTCCAGCGCCAGCGAATGGACCGGCGGTGCATTGGTGGTGTTGAATGTGAAGTCGACACCCCGCCCCGTCAACCGGCGGATCTTGCCGCCGATGTCGTCCTCGTCACCCTTGACGCAGTCTGTGGCGCCCAGATCGCGGGCGAGTTCCAGCCGATCCTCGCTAAGGTCCACCGCCACGATCCGCTTTGCGCCGACCAGCTTGGCCGCCATCACGGCAGACAGGCCCACGCCGCCGGTGCCGAAAATCGCGATAGTATCGCCAAAGCCCACCTTCAGCGCCTCGATCACCCCGCCAGCACCGGTCACCACGCCGCAACCCAAGGGGCCAAGCTTTTCCAGCGGCAGGTCCTTGTCCATCTTCACCGCCGTGCGCACGGGCACGATGGAATGGCTGGCGAAGCTCGATTGGCCGAAGAAGTGCGAATGCACCGCACCTTCATCGCCGCATAGCGCGGTGGAGCCATCCAGCCGCTTTCCGCCAAAGCACAAAGGCATGGCGAGATCGCAATAGGTCGGCCTTCCGGCAAGGCAGCTGGGGCATTTGCCGCAGCTATTGCCTGACAGGATCACATGGTCGCCGACTTCGAAAGCGCTGACGCCCTCGCCCAGTTCCTCGACCACGCCCGCGCCTTCATGGCCAAGCACGATGGGCTGCGGCGAATGACGGCCGGGATGTTCGTGCAAATCCGTGTGGCAGATGCCGGTGGCGACCAGCCTTATGCGCATTTCACCTGCGCGCGGAGCCTCCTGCTCCAGCTCGACAAGCTGCGGCGCAGGCCCCCCATGGCCGCTCAAGGCTGCGGTTATTTTCATTGAATGCTCCCCTGCAAGGGAAGGATCACGATGCCTTCCCCATGTGATGATCGTCCTGGATGTTGGCGACATCGCCGGTCTGGGTCAGCAGGCTCTTCCGCCTGAGGAAGCGGCGCAGGCTTTCCAGCCCCATGCGCGGCGCGCCATAGCCGGACCAGCCGAAGCTGTCCGAACCGAAGGTGCGCGACTTGGCGAAGGTGAGGAAGGTATCCTGCAGGAAGATGCCGCCTGCGTTGATCTGCTTGCCGATGGCTTTCGCTTCCTGTGCATCGCCCGCGATCACGCTGGCGGTGAGTCCGAAATTGGTATCGTTCGCCAGCCGGATCGCCTCCTCCGTGGTCGAATAGGCCATCACCGGGATGCACGGCCCGAAAGTCTCGTCCTGCATGATTTCCATGTCGTGATTGACGCCGGTGAGCACGGTCGGGCGCAGGTAGAGCCCGCCGTCGATATCCTCGATCTCCCCGCCCGTCAGCACGCTCGCGCCCTTGGCTTTCGCATCCGCGATATGACGCGCGACGATCTCTGCCTGCGGGGCAAAGGTGAAGGGGCCGATATGTCCGGCGCGCGGGTTTTCGTTGTTGAGGCGCACGGCCTTCGCTTTTTCCACCAGCTGCGCCACGAATTCATCGTGAATGCTCTCATGCACATAAACCCGCTCGATCGAATAGCAGACCTGGCCCGTCGCATAGACCGCGCCGCGCAGCACCGCCGTGCTCGCGCGGTCGATATCGGCAGTCTCGGTAACGATGCACGGGTCCTTGCCGCCAAGTTCGAGGTTGCAGGGAATGAGCCGTTCGGCACAGGCCACCGCCACCTTGCGGCCCGTGGGAACGGAGCCGGTGAAGCAGATCGTATCCGCTTCCTCGATCACGGCCTGGCCCACTTCGCCGGGGCCGGTAACATAGTCGAACACTGCCGCCAGCTCAGGCACCTTGCGCACGGTTTCGAACAAGGCCTCGATCACGCGCGGGGTCACTTCGCTTGGCTTCAAGAGCACGGCAGACCCGGCGAACAGTGCAGGCACGGCATCGAGCAGGGCGAGCATCAGCGGCGCATTCCACGGGCTGATAACCCCGGTGATCGGGTAAGCGACGACCTGCGATTCCACCGATACAGTGGGCATCGAACTGCTCATGCCTTCCCATTTCAGGCTCTCGAAGGCCTTGGGCGCATCTTCCAGCCAGCCGCCGATATTGCCCATGGTAATAAAGCCCTGCAGGTAGCTGGTGTGGCACCCGCCGGTATCGACCGCGTCAGCCTCGCCAATGGCCATCGCGCTTTCCTTCACCGCACCCAGCCAGCGCGCCATGACGCCGCAACGCCCTTCCACGCCCATGGCTTCCCAGCCGCGCTGGTTTTCGCGCAGCCGAGCGGCCTTTTCAGCCACTTCCTCACGGGTGGAAACAGGTATGGAATGGTCAGCAGCGCCGGTGCGCGGATTGCGCACGTCAAGCACGGCAGCAGTGGCTGTCATGGTTCTCTCCCTCTGGCCGGACAATGCCTAACCGCTTGCCTTGCCAGAGGGTAGAGGGAAATGGTCAGAAACCGTAACGCAGGCCCAGCCAGAAGGTCTGCGGCACGCCGTAATCCATCGATCCGCCCTGGTTGCGGGTCACGATGATCTCGTCAAACAGGTTTTCGACGCGGGCAACGGCTGACAGGCGGCCAGCCACCGGCACCTGCGCAAACAGGTCCACCGTGGTGGCGGCAGGCAGTACGTCGGTTTCCTGGTCGCTTTCGAACTGGTCAGAAACGTGGCGCAGTGTCGCAGCAAAGCGCATGCCATTGGTATCGGTATAGCTCGCCGTTGCGCTGGCCGAGAAGCTGGGCACCTGCGAGGGGCGGTTGCCATCGAGCGGCGCGGCAAATCCGGTGCCCACGACCTCGGCATCTGTCAGCGCCATCGACGCGTTGAAGCCCCACGGCCCGCGCTGCAGGTTTGCGGCAAACTCGATCCCGAAGGCATCGATTGCATCGAGGTTGCGGCGCTGACGCAGATTGGGCGCGAGCGTGACGTTGGCGATGGCGTTCTTCACCTTGTTATCGAATACGGTGACGGCAAATTGCGTGCCCTCGTCAATGTCGAAGTCGATCCCTGCCTCATACCCTTCGAGCTTCTCGGGCTGCAGGTCCTCGTTCGCATTGGTCACGACAGGGAAGACCACGAAAGGCCGGTACAGCTCATTGAGCGTGGGCAAGCGGATGCCGGTGTAGGCTGCGGCACGCAGGCGCACCACGTCACTTGCCTCGACAATGGCGCCGGCGCGCCAGGTCACTTCCCAGTCCGAGCGGTTGGCATAGCTGTCATCGCGAACAACTGCGCCGCTACCGTCGAAGCTGCGATAGAAGCCGTCCTTGATCGCATAGCGGTCTGCACGAAGGCCCCCGGTCAGCGTGACCGGGCCAAGCTCGACATCATTCTCGACGAACAGGCCAAGGTTGGTGTTCACACCGCCGGCAAAGCGTTCCTCGGTCAGATTGCCGGAAAATGCGGAATAGGCATCTTCGAACAGGTTGCCCTTGCTGCGGCGGTAATCGACACCGATGCGCAGGACCATGCCCTCACCCACAGGCGGGCGCACTTCGATTTTGCCACCCTGCCCCTCTGAAGGCGTATCTTTCTGGTCGAGCACGCGAACGAACCGGGTGGAGGAGATCACGACATTGGTGAAGTTGCGCCACTGGGCATAGGCCACCGCGTCCACTTCCCACGGACCGCGGCTTACCACGCGCAGGCTCAGGTCCTCTCCGCTCATGGAATTGTCCGCACCGTCAAAACGCAAGGTGCGGTTGTCTTCATAGGCAAGTCCGCGCAACTGCACTTCCAGCGGGCCGACTTCCTGCACAACACGGCCACTGACCGACCATGCATCGTAATTGGCGCGGCTGGTTGCGGGGACACGCTGGCTGGGCGGGGTGGTGAAGAAACCGTCCCCGCGCTCCCACCGGCCGGAAACAACCGCAAAGCCATTGCCGATCTCAGGCGCGATGCTGGCGGACATTTCGGTCGCCTCGCGCTGGTTGGCCAGCACCTGCCCGGTAAACAGGCCCAGTTCCGGTGCACCGGCGCTGTTGAGTTCGATGGTGCCGGCAAGCGCGCCGGAACCGAACGGACCGGAACCGCCGCCGCGCGTCACACGGATCGATGAAAGGCGGTCAGGTGCAATTGCGCTGAAAGGAATGTAGCCGAAGAACGGGTCATTCATTGGCACGCCATCGAGCAGCACCAGCGCGCGGCTGGAGGCATTGCCCCCCAGCGCCCGCAAGGTTGCGCCCTGTGCCGAAGGATTGGACGATCGGCTGTCCGACCGGCGGAACTGTTGGAAACCGGCAACGTTTGCCAGGGCATCTTCCAGGCGACCCGAAGCCGCAGTCTGGATCAGGTCGCGATCGATGTCGACGGTGGAATAGGCATCAGGGTTTGCCGGGGTATCCCCCAGGCCTTCACCCAGCACGATAATGGTATCCTCGTTCGCCTGTTCATCATCCTGCGCGACGGCAGGAGCAGAGATCAGGGCGGCACTTGCGCTGGCGAGCAGCAGCTTTTTCATGTGTAAATCTCTTATCAAGTTGATTTTGTCCGAAATGCCCTTAGCGACTCTGCCTTGCCGCGTCACCATGGGAATGGCAGTAAGCGTGTGGAGAGGGGAAATTCATGCGAATTCTGACTATTTCGATTGCTGCCGCCCTTCTGGCCGGCTGCTCTGACACCACGCTGACAGACGAGGAAGCACAAGTGAGCGAACAACCAACCGCCATTGGCGAAAACACCCTTTCAGGCACGGCGCCTGAAGTGGCCCAGGACCACGCAGTGCTGCTGGCAAGTGACGACCCCCAGCTCGCCGCCAACAAGAAGCTGGTCTATGACATGTATCGCATCGTGCTGCAGGCAGGCCTGGCTGACCGCGCGGGTGAATTCATCCGCGAGGATTATATCCAGCACAACCCGATGGCGGCGCAAGGCCTTGCTGGCGTGCAGGACTATGTGCGCGCGACACGCCCCGAGCGCGAGATCAAGGACGTGATCGACCTCCCGCTGATCAGCATGGTGGCCGAGCGGGACATGGTGACGATGGCCTTTGTCCGTCCGGAAAAGGACGCGAACGGCGAAACCTATTATTCGACCTGGTTCGACCTGTTCCGGATCGAGGACGGCAAGATCGCCGAACACTGGGACCCGATGCTGAAAAGCGATGCCCCAATCGATCCCAACGACAATAGGCTTGAGGGCTAGGGGAAACAGATCGGGACGGGAGAGGATCATGGCGGGCAGCAGGTTTGCCGCAAGGGTGATGCTGGGCGCGGCCATCGGCGCCTTGGCGCTCGCGCAGGCTCACGGGCAATCGGGCAGCCAGGCAGATGACAGCGGCTTCGCCCCGGTCACCGATGCCGAGATCCAGAATCCCGATCCGGCAGACTGGCTGAGCTGGCGGCGCACGCTAGATAGCTGGGGCTATTCGCCGCTTGACCAGATCAACCGCGATAACGTGGGTGCCTTGCGCATGGTATGGGTGCGCCCGCTCCCGTCCGGCCATCAGGAAGGCACGCCGCTGGTGCATGACGGGGTGATGTATTTTCCCGGCCCGGCGGATGTGATCGAGGCGATCGACGCGAAATCGGGCCAGTTGCTGTGGCAGTACCGCCGCCAGTTGCCAGAGGATATCGGCGATTACCTGCCGGTCTATGACACCAATCGCAACCTCGCGATTTATGGTAACAGGATCATCGGGCAAGGGGCCGACAATTACCTCTATGCGCTGGATGCGCGCACCGGCGAACTGGTCTGGGAAACGCAGATCGACGAATATGATTCGGGCGCGAAGATCAGTTCCGGACCGATCATCGCCGAAGGCCTCGCCATCACCGGACGATCGTGCGAGCCCGAGGGCGGACCCGATGCCTGCGTGATCGTGGCGCATGATGCCACGACAGGCGAGGAGGTGTGGCGCACTTCCACCATTGCGCGCGGTGATGATCCCAATGATGCCTCATGGGGCGGGCTGCCGCTGGATGATCGCAGGCAGGTGGGCTCATGGATGATCGCCAGCTACGATCCCGAACTGAAGCTCATCTATATGGGCACATCGGTCACCGCTCCTGCGCCCAAGATCAGCCTTGCGGGCAATGAGCACGACTACCTCTACCACAATTCCACGCTGGCGCTGGATGTGGAGACGGGGGAGATCCGCTGGCATTACCAGCACCTTGTCGACCAGTGGGATCTCGATCACCCCTTCCCGCGCCTGCTGGTGGACGCGCAGCAGGCACCCGATCCTTCCCAGGTCAGCTGGATCAATCCGGATATCGATCCCGCCAAGACCTACCGCGTGCTGACCGGCGTGCCGGGCAAGACCGGGGTGATCTACACGCTGGACCGCGAGACGGGCGAATTCCTCTGGGCGCGCGAGACGATCCATCAGAACGTGGTCGGCAGTATCGACGGGACAACCGGCAGGGTCACGCTGAACCCCGAAACCGTGCCAACAGCCTATGGCGAGATGCACACCGTTTGCCCTTCGCCCGCCGGCGGCACCAATTATCCTTCGCCTGCCTACAGCCCGAAGACGGGGCTGATGTATCTCACGTCCAACAACACCTGTTCGGAAATGTCGGCGCTCGATCCGGCTGAAAATCCGGGCGTCTATGGCATGTCGAGCCGCCAGCACATCGCCCCCGGCGCGGGCGACAATGTCGGTGTGATCCACGCAGTGAGCGCGAGCACCGGCACCACCGCGTGGGAGTTCTTGACACGCCCGGGCATGCAAAGCCTGATGGCCACCGGTGGAGGCTTGCTCTTCGCAGCCGATGCGGGCGGCTGGTTCCGGGCGATGGATGACAGGACCGGCGACGTGCTGTGGGCGATGAACCTCGGCTCCAGCGTCACCGGATACCCGGCCACCTATTCGGTCGACGGGCAGCAGTATGTCGCGGTTTCCACCGGAATCTGGCTCAATGACACCTTCACGCCCGAACTCACCCACGGCCGCCAGAACACCTTGTTCGTCTTCGCCCTGCCGGAAGCCGGGATCGGCCACGCCGGCCCTTATCGCGCGCCGGTGAACACTGCAGGGCGCCTGTCCACGGCAGACCCGGCGCAAGTCGCCAGCCGGACCGAGGGGTTCGCGCGGGTGGCTGCGGATGGCATCTATTCAGCGCAGCAAGCGGCGGCGGGCAAGGCGGTTTACCAGCGTGCCTGCGCGGCGTGCCACGGGGTAGATTTCCAGCCCGCCCCCGGCTCGCCAACGCTGAAGGGCGGCGCCTTCATGGCCAACTGGCGCGGGCGCTCTGTCGCCGAATTGTTCACCTACACAAGCAGCAGCATGCCGGTGGGCATGGGCGGATCGCTGCCTGACAGCGACTACCTCGCGCTGACGGCCTACATGCTGGAGATCAACGACTTTCCTGCTGGCGAAGCCCTGGAGGCGGATGAGGCCCTGCTCGCTGCCATCGGCATTCAATAGGGGCAGTTTGCATCTGGCAGGAAAGGTGGGGTCTTTGTCCTAACGGCATTTGCTTCCACCGGCTAATGTCAGGACATGACAGACACAGCATCATCCAGCCGGAAAGAAGCACGCGGCACCGGCAACGTCACCATGGTGGCCTATCACGACGCCCATATCCTGGACGTGGTGGGGCCGCTTGAAGTCCTGGCAGGCGCGGCGTTGTTCCTGCCTGAAGGCGCTGCGCCTTACGTCACCCGCCTTGTTGCGCCCGAGAAGGGAGCCGTGCGCACCACCAGCGGCATCCAACTCCAGGTGGACATGAGCTGCGCGGAAGCGCTGGCCGATGATACGCCGATTGATACGCTGATCATTTCCGGCGGCCACGGCACTGCCGCGGCCATTGAAGACACTGTGCTGATGCGTTTTGTTGAACAAGCGGCAGGTCGTGCACGGCGCGTGATCTCCATCTGTACCGGGGCGATGATCCTTGCCGAACTTGGCTTGCTGGACGGTCGCCGGGCCACCACGCACTGGTGGTGGTGCCCGATCCTCTCGCGCAGTTATCCCGCTGTGCAAGTGGATGAGAATGCCATCTACGTGCGCGATGGCAAATACTGGACATCAGCCGGTGTTACCGCCGGAATGGATCTGGCTCTGGCGGTGTTGAGCGAAGATCTGGGCCACGATGTGGCACTGCAGGTTGCCCGCTATAACGTGATGTACATGATCCGCCCGGGCGGGCAGGCGCAATTCAGCGCCAATCTTGTTGCCGCACAGGCGCAGGACAAGGCGATCGCTGCAACGCTGGAACACGTGCTGGACAATGTGGCGGGTGACCTCACCGTCACCGCGCTGGCAGCACGAGCGGCCATGTCCGAGCGATCCTTTGCGCGCAAGTTCAAGGACGAGACGGGCCTTACTCCTGCCCAGTATGTCGAGGCGGCCCGCTTGCAGGCTGCGCGTATTCGGCTGGAGCAATCCGATCAGGGGGTGGAACAGATTGCCCTTGCTTGCGGCTTTGGCTCTGCAGAACGCATGCGGCGTGCCTTTCAGCGAAACCTGGGCATTTCAGCCAGCGACTACCGTGACCGCTTCACCATTCCCGATCTGCCGGTGCGGCAAGTTGCCCCGCCCTGATTAAGCGGCCCGCGCTTTCCGTACAGGCCTGAACAGCTGACGCAGCGCCCCTGGCTTCTGCGCAAGGCAAAGCTGCGCCCAATCCTCCTGCCTCACCCCCCCGATCACTCACCCAGGCGCAGGTCCCGATCCTGCGTGAAAGATCAATGCAAGCAACTGAAATCACACAATGAAAGGAAACATCATGACACATTCGCTCAACCACTTCTCCGCACTCGCCTCCGCCGTCCTGGCCGTTTCGCTCGGCGCGGCCGCTCTCGCGCCTACAAGTGCCCATGCCGCGGAAGGCGATGCCTTCGATGGCTTTCACATCGGCGTCGAAGCCGGGTGGGAAGATCGCGCAATCAACGGCAACGTTCCCACGGACACCACCGCCGTGACCCTGCAGGACAAGGCAGACGATTTCAGCTGGGCGGTAAACGTCGGCTACGATCATCGCTTCGACAGGATCGTGATCGGTGTGGAAGCAGGCCTTTCCCCCGATGTGGCCAAGCTGAGCGCGCCGATCGCCAACGCCGGAACGCTGGAAATCGATCCCAAGTGGCGGCTTGACCTGTCAGCCCGTGCCGGTGTGGTGGTGGCGCCTCGCCTACTGGCTTACGGCCGCGTTGGCTACACCATGGAACGTAGCCGCATTTCCGGCTTGGTCGATGGACAGTCCGTCCCACTGGCCAGCGAGAAGACGACCATCGACGGCATCTCCTTCGGCGGCGGTCTGGAATACGGGTTGTCGCAAGGCCTTGCCCTGCGCGCAGAATATCGCCGTACCGAACTGGACGGCGCGATGAGCGCGGACCGCATCCTTGGAGGCGTATCGGTCCGCTTCTGATCAGGCGCGCAAATACAGGACACCCCGGGAAGCCGAGTTACCGGCGCCCGGGGTGTTTGCGTTTTCGCTGCTGTCAAAGGCGCAGCAAGTGCATCGGCAAGACGATCAGGCCGGCGCGCCGTCCAGCAGGATGGACTTGGTTTCGACATAGGCGTGGATGCCTTCATCGCCGCCTTCGCGGCCGATGCCGGACTGCTTGTAGCCGCCGAAGGGCGCGGTCCATTCCATGCGCATGCCGTTCTGGCCGACCACGCCGGTGCGCACCTTGCGGGCGATATCATAGGCAGCCTGCGGATCATTGGTGAAGACGCTGCCGTTGAGGCCGAAATTGCTCTCGTTGGCGATGCGGATGGCATCTTCCTCATCCTCTGCCGGGATCAGGCACAGCACGGGGCCGAAGATCTCTTCCTGCGCAATGCGGCTGGTGTTGTCGACATTGGCGAACAGGGTGGGCTCGATATAGTAGCCCTTGTTCATATGCGCCGGGCGCTGGCCACCGGTGACGAGGTCCGCAGTCTTCTTGCCTTCCTCGATGTACATTTCCACACGGTCGCGCTGGCGGCGCATGGCAAGCGGGCCAAGCTGTGTTTCGGCATCGTTCGGATGGCCGATCTTCACGCCCTTCATGACACCGGCAATGGCTTCGGCCAGCTCGTCATGGCGCGCCTTGGGCACGATCGCGCGGCTGAGCATGGCGCAGACCTGCCCGCTCATCACGGTGATGGTGTTGCCCAGGATGCCAGCCGCCGCCTCGATCGGAAAATCGTCACGAATGATCGCGGCCGACTTGCCGCCCAGCTCGAAAGTCGCGCGGGTCATGTTGGCACCGCAGACGCTGGCGATGTGCATCCCGGCGGCAGACGATCCGGTGAAAGTGACCTTGTCGATCTGCTTGGAGTGGACGAGATGGTCTGCCGCTTCACGGTCACTGGGCACAAGGTTTACCGTGCCGGCGGGAAGCCCTGCCGCTTCGATAGCCTCGGCCAGGATATAGGCTTCCAGCGGCGTTTCGGGGGAAGGCTTCATGATCACGGTGCAGCCTGCGATCAGCGCGTAGAACACCTTGTTCGCCATGATCGGGAACGGTCCGTTCCACGGCGCGATGGCGGCCACAACGCCGACGGGCTCGCGCAGGATGCACACGGTATCCACCGCCATGCCGGGGCGGCGTTCCTCCCACTGGAAGCGCTCGCCCAGCGAAGCGATGCCGCGCAGGCCCGCCACGGCCCCGCCGTGCATGGGGCCAGCCGCGCTGGCAAGGCCGCCGATCTGGGCAGTCCACGCTGCAGCGATTTCCGGCACACGCGTTTCGAGGATGTCGATCACTTCCATCAGCTTTGCCTGGCGTTCTACCGGCGTCAGGCGCGGCCAGGGGCCGTTGTCGAAAGCTTCACGCGCAGCAGCGACAGCGCGGTCCATATCGGTGCTGTCGGCATGGGCGACGCGGGCGACGATCTCTTCCTCGGCGGGGTTCTCCACCTCGATCACGTCGGTACCGTGGGGCTGCACCCATTCGCCGCCAATGAACAGCTTGTCGGGGTGCTTGATGTTTACGCCTTCGGGGGTCATCGAAATTCTCCTTTGGGGGGTCTTCTCCAGGCCGGAGCCTGTCAGTAGTTTGATAGGATCGTGAGCGACTGCGTATCGAGCGGCAGGCCGCGGGCCTGCAGTTCCAGCTCACGCGCGCGCAGGGTTTTCTGCGCGTCAATCAGGAAGGCGTGGATCGCCTTCACCTGCTCCTCGTTCAAGCGGTCATCCCAACGCGGCATGCCATTGTGCAGCAGCAGCCCTTCCAGCACGATCTGGTTGAAAGCCGCATGCACGCCGCTGTTCATCCGCCGCAAGTCCGGCAGGGGTGCGCGCGGCTGGTTCGAATGGCAGATGGTGCAGTTCTCTGTGAACAGGCCGGCACCCATGGCGATCATTTCCGGCGTCGCATCCTCGAACTGCGCAGGCGGTTCGTCCGCCGGTTGCAGCGGCGGCAGGTCATCGGGCACGGGCACCTCGCCCCCGCCGATGCGGAACACCAGCAGCCGGTTGCGATTGCCCTTGCCATAGGCGGCTGCGTAGTTGGGGACAAAGCCCCAGCCACCGCCACCCCAGCCGGTCGCCACCGCGACATACTGCACGCCGTCCACCGAATAGGTCATGGGAGCTGCCATGATGGTGGAACCCGTGTCCACGCTCCAAAGTTCCTCGCCCGTATCGGCGTCGCGGGCAAACAGCTTGCCCGCCGCATTGCCGTGGAAGACGATCCCGCTCTGCGTGGCGAGTGCGCCCTGCCGGTCCTGCCAGCCGAGCGAATCCACCGCCCATTTGGTTGCGCCTGTCAGCGGATCGATGGCGCGGAACTGGCTGGTAAAGGGCTGGTCTTTCACCCATTGCCAGTGCGGATGATTTTGCACGGCTTCGAGAACAGGCGGCGGCAGTGTGGGTGCCGCTGCTTCAAGATCGGGGGTGAAGAGGATTGCGGCGCCTGCATTCAGGAATTTTTCCTGCCGCGCCACATCATCAACCGGGCCGGGCAGCCACAGCAAGTTCCCCATATCGAGCACATGCGCGAAATAGGTGTTGCGGCCGGGATCATACGCCGCCGGGTACCAGTTGCGCGCCCCGGGCGATCCGGGGAACACGATCTGCGGCCTGTCCGTGTAATCGGCCCAGTCCATGCGCACATTGGGGCGGCCAGCCTCGTAATCCCAGCCATCCGCCCAGTTCGTGCGGACGATCGGATTGGCGGCCAGCGCCTCGCCCGTTTCGCGATCAACCACGAAGAAGAAGCCGTTCTTCGGCGTGTGCAGGATGACGGGGCGCTGCTCGCCGTTCACGTCGATATTCGCCAGCAGCATGGGCTGGGTGGCGGTAAGGTCCCAGTTGTCTTCCGGCGTTTCCTGCAAATACCATTTCATCTCGCCGCTTGTCCGGTCGATGGCCACCAGCGAGTTGAGGTAGAGGTTATCGCCGCCACCGGGTGATCGGATCGCCTGCGGATAGGGACCGCCATTGCCGGTGCCGATGATCACCTGGTCGAATTCGGGATCATAGGTGATGGCATCCCACACCGTCCCGCCGCCGCCGATGTCCCAGCGCGTTTCCTCGCTCCAGCTATCCAGCGCCGCATCCAGTTCAGCATGTTCCTGCGGGCCGAGAGCCGGATCGCGCGGAACGGTGAAGAAGCGCCATGCCTCTTCCCCGCTTTCCACGTGATAGGCGGTGACATAGCCGCGCGCGTCATATTCGCTGCCCGCATTGCCGATCACCACCAGGTTTCCGGCAAGTTCAGGCGCGCCGGTGGAGGAATACCCACGGGTCTTGTCGATGATGGTGTCGGCCGACCATTCGATCGCCCCGGTTGCGGCATCCAGTGCATAGAGAACGCCGTCAGCAGCGCCCACGATCACCTTGTCCGCGCCATCGGGGCCTTGCGAAACCGCAACCCCGCGATTGGCCCAGTCACAGCAGATCGAACGGGTAATCTGCATGTCCATCTCGGGCGTGAAGGTCCACAATTCCTCACCCGTCGCGGCATTCAGCGCATAGACCCGGCCCAGCACGCCGGAGGTGTACATCACCCCGTCGATGACAACCGGCGTTGCTTCCTGCACGCGTGCGCTGCCGAGATCATATTCCCATGCGAGGCCAAGCTCTGCGACATTGGATGGATTGATGTCCTCCAGCCGCGAGAAGTGGCTCTCGGCCCAGTCACCGCCGGGATTGTCCCAGTTTTCGCCCGCGCCATAGGTGGCGGTGTCGATGCTGGCGGGATCGAAGGAATCGCCGCAAGATGCCAGCGCGAGCGCGGCAAGTGTGGCAAGGCCAAGCTTCTTCATCATTTGGGCCACTGGTCCTGGTACTGTTCGAACACGCTCTTGAGGCTGCGCGGCTTCTTGCCGGTGATGCGTTCCACGGCATCGGAATCGATATCCATAAAGCCTTCGCGGATTGTCCGAAGGTCACCATTCCCTCGCTCGCCCACGGAATCGGCGTTTCGGGCGTGATGTCTTCCGACTTGCGCATCGCACCGATCGAATCGAAATACTGGTACATGCCTTCTTCATCGACCTGCTGGATTTCGATCGGCTTGCCGGTCATTTCACTCACCAGCGCCATCGCCTCGGGCACGGTCCACAGCTTCGGCCCGCTGACTTCGTAGACCTTGTTTTCGTGGCCTTCCTGCGTCAGCACCGCCACTGCGGTCGCCACGCAGTCGTCGCGGCTGATGATCGGCACGCGGCCGTCACCCGTATTTTCCATTTTCGAACCGGCCATCAGCGCAGGAATGGCCATCGCGGTGGCAACGGCTTCTGCATAGAGGCTGTTGCGCAGGATGGTGAAGGCAAGGCCCGATTCGCCCAGCAGCTTTTCGGTTGCGATATGGTCAAACCCCTCGACCGAGGGGTTGCCGGGTTTGCCCACGCCGAGCAGCGAGGTGTAGACTATGTGCTTCACCCCAGCGGCCTTGGCGGCATTGATGGCATTGCCATGCTGGCGCGCGCGCTGGCCGACCATGGTGGTGGAGATCAGCAGCAGCTTTTCGCCGCCTGCCATCGCGTCTTCCAGCCCGTCCGGCGAATCGAAATCGGCAGCACGCACCTCGGCACCGCGTGCGGCAAGGTCTGCCAGCTTGTCGGTCGAGCGCGACAGCGCGATCACTTGTTCGCCCATATCAAGCAGCTGTGACGCGGCGGCATGGCCGAACTGTCCGGACGCACCGGAAACGATAATCTTGCCCATGAAAGTCCTCTCCTTCTTGGCAATTGATATTAACGAGTGTTACGATTGGTGCAACACAAGAGGGAGAGCAATTTCGTGACCAAACTGACTGTCGAAGACCGCCTGGGCCTGCAGGATCTCATCGCCGATTACAGCTGGGCGCTGGATACCGGCGATGCCGATGCGCTGGTGGAATGTTTCACCGAAGACTGCCTGATGAGCGAGGAAGTGTTCGACGAACCCGATATCTGGAACGGGCACGAAGGGATTCGCGGCCTGATGAACCATTATGCCAATGCCGAGGGTTTTCCCGGCAGGCAGCATCACGTCACGCAGGTGAAGTACTTCCCGCAAGATGATGGCAGCGTGAAACTGAAAAGCTTCGCCTTCGTTACCGAATGCCATGACGAACCGCCCTTCGAACTGCGCTTCTGCGGCTGGTATGACGATCATGCGGTGAAGGGCGCGGACGGCAAGTGGCGCTTCCAGACGCGCATCGTGCGATTGTGGGATGGCGAAGTGCTGAAGAACTTCCCCGGCCGCGGCCACTGGGTGCCGCGCAAGCGCCCCGCTTCGCTGATCATCAAGAAATAGGTCGGCTCTGGCGCTGTTGGCCGACCCGCAGTAGGTTGCGGGCAAACAGGGGAGAGAATTCGATGACACTCAAGGCATTGTTCGGCATTGGCGGATCGATTGCCGCACTGGCGCTTTCCGCGCCTGCCCATGCCGCCTGCGCGGATCTTGCGGCGATGGACATCGATGGCGGCACGATCACTTCTGCAGAAGTGGTGGCCGCCGGAGGCTTCGAAGCGCCGCCCAGCGGGTTTGGCCCGCCTCCGGGCATCGCCGAATCGCCCTTTGCCGATGTGCCGCAATTCTGCCGCGTGCGGATGACGCTGACGCCCACCAGCGATTCCGACATCAAGAGCGAGGTCTGGCTGCCGCTGTCGGGCTGGAACGGCAAATATGTGGGCGTGGGCAATGGCATCTGGGCGGGCTCGATCTCCTATACCGAAATGGGCCGCAACGTTGCCCGCAACTATGCCACCGCTGCCACCGATACCGGCCATGTCGGCAACGGGCTGACCGCAGAATGGGCGATCGGCCATCCGGAGAAGCTGGTCGATTTCGGGCACCGCGCGGTTCACGTCACCACCGTGGCGGCGAAAGCCGTGGTGGAGGAGTTCTATGGCCGGGCGCCTTCGCTCTCGATCTGGAACAGCTGCTCCACCGGCGGGCGGCAGGGCCTGATGGCGGCGCATCGCTATCCCGAAGATTTCGACGCGATCTCGTCCATGGCACCCGCCAACCCGATGACCGACCTGATGACGCAGAGCATGTGGCAAGGCTGGCAGCCGCAGCGATTCGGCGTGCGTATCACGCCTGCCGAGCTGGGGCTGGTCCACGGCGAGATCCTGCGTTCGTGCGATGCGCTGGACGGGGTAGCAGACGGGGTGGTCGGCCGCCCGCTGCAATGCCGCCCGGACCTTGCCCGCCTGCAATGCGAGCCAGGGCAGGACAGCGGCTGCCTCAGTAGCGGCCAGTTGCAGGCCGTTTACAACCTGTTCGGCGGGACGCGCGCGGACAATGGGGAACTGCTGCTTCCCGGCTGGCCCTATGGCTCCGAAATGCAGATGGCGGCGCTGGTGATGGGCGAGGAACCCTTCCCCGTGGCGATGAGCTATTTCCGTGACCTGGCCTATGGCGGACGCAGCGACTGGAACTGGCGCACAACCGATTACCGCGATTACATGGTCGATGCCCGCAGCTATGGCGCTGACATCCTCAATGTTCCGGCTGACGGGCTTTCCGCCTTCTTCGCGCGCGGCGGCAAGCTGCTGCTCTCGCACGGCTGGGCGGACGGGTTGATCCCGGCCAACAACACGCTGGAGTTCTACCACGGCCTCTACAACGCGCTGCCGCTGGAACAGGCGCAACAGCAGACCCGGCTGTTCATGGCGCCGGGCATGGATCACTGCTCCGGCGGTGTGGGGCCGAGCGATTTCGACACGCTGGGCACGGTGGATGCCTGGGCGACGACGGGCGTCGCGCCCGATCGCATCATTGCCACCCGTCCGGTGCAGGCAGCTGGCGGCTTCGGTGGTCCTCCGCCCCCTCCGCGCGAGCCGATGGAGCGCCCGCTCTGCGCATGGCCGATGGTGGCCATTCATGATGGCGAGGGTGATCCCGCTGTCGCGAGCAGCTTCAGCTGCGGACTGGAATGATGTGAGCGGGTGCCGCGCCTAGCCGCGCGGCACCAGCACCCAGCCGAGCACCGTGCCCGGATCGCTGGCGGCAGCAAAGCGCCTGACCTGCGGCAGCTCGCTCGCCTGCGGGTTTGCTGCCCAAGCGGCCAGCAGTTCCACCCAGTTGGCACCTGCACTTGAAGCCACGCGGTTGAGCGCGTTCCACCCCGGTGACAGGGTGAAGCCTTCGCAAGTGCCATCGCAGCCGCGCAATTCGGTGGCGAGGACATAGCCTTCCTCCAGCGCGACTTCGCCAATCAGCAACGCTTCGGCATGGCGGCTGACACCGGCGACCAGCGCGGGACGATCAGCCAGAACTTCGCGGGCAAAGCGGATCGCGTCACCTCCGATGGCGCGGGTACGGGCACCAGCCGCGCGCCCGGCATCGGCAAAGCGCCTTCCGGCGATCAGGCTGTCATCGTGGAGCAGCAGCGATTGCCCCCCGGTCTTCCATTGCCAGCTGGCAAGGCCTGCCACTGTCGGCACGGCCAGCGCGCCAAGCATCATTCCGCGGCGGGAAACCTTCATTGTGGTCCTCCCGCCGGTGTCGGCTCGATGTGCGGTCCGGCCGCGAGGTAATCCGCAATTTCCTGCAGGTCTTCGTCCGACACTTCGCCGCGCGGGATGGACGGCATGTTGCCGATGCCAAGGCGCGCTGCGGAGATCACATAATCTGCTGTCAGATTGTCCCGCGCCTCCAGCAAGGAAACCTCCATACGGCGACCGAGCAGGCCGGTGCCCATGCCGTTCGGCCCATGGCACATGATGCAGTATTCGATGTATTTCGCTTCGCCCCCGGTCGCTTCGGGCCGCGATGCCATGGTGATGGGTTGCGGCATCGGCGGCGGACCGGCAGCAGCGGTTTCATCACCGCCTGAGCCGTCTCCGCCGGTACATGCGGCGAGCAAAAATGCTGCAGCAATCAGTGCAGCATAAGGTGCAGCAAAATTCCTCATTGTCCGCGCTCCCCTGCGAAGTTTCTCGGCCATATGCCGCTCTTGCCCGGGGCGATGATGCCGTTGGGATCGAGGGCATTCTTCACCTTCTCGTTCAGGCGCAGCAAAGCGTTGTTATTGAAGTCATAAGTGCTGGCAACCAGGTCCATGTAATCAAGGTGGGTGCGGTATTCGCCGTAACCCTGTTCCTTGGCATCAGCCACCAGCGTGCGGAAGAAGGGATCCACCTTCGCCATCATCTCCGGATCGTCCTTGTTGAAGACCATCGCGTTGACATTGGTGAGGTGGCGTTCGCCGAATGCGAAGCTGCCCTGGTAGTCCATCCCGTATTCCTGATAGCGGGCATAGGTTCGCTGGAATTGTGCCAGCGCCTTGTCGCCATTCTGTTCGATGATCGGCGAGAAGCCGATATGACCGCCGCGTCCGCCGTACCAGTTGACGTTCTGCATCGGGAAGGTGAGCGGCGTGCCGGTCCAGCCGGTATATTCCAGCGGCTCACCCCTGACCCAGCTCGTCGGCTTGATGGCCATGGGGCCGGCATTGCCGATCGCCTCTTCAAGGATCTTGTAGGCCGCCTTGTTCACGTCCTCGCGGCCATAGAGGCGCAGTGACACACCCCACCAGCCGATGTTGAACTGCTTGCGGATGGCATCGATCACGCTGTCGGACAGCGCGCCGGGCTCGTCGGTCCAGTCCGTGCGGCGGGTGAGCACGGCGGCTGCGCGCATCCAGTTGCCGATCGACGGGCTCTGCGTCAGCACACGCTCGCGCCGCAAGGGAGCGATGGTATCCACCATCACCTTCAGGTCTTCCGGCTTGTCGAATTCGACATCCATGCCCATCAGGCTTTCCGGCTCGGGCATCATCCACATGCCCATTTTGGTCACGATGCCGAAGTTGGACTGGACGAACATCTGGTCCCACGCCGGGCCGAAGCCGAAGGGATAGGCGGACCATGTCGGCGCGTTGGAGAAGGCGCCCATGCCGGTACGCACCAGGTCGCCATCCGGCAGCACCACCTCGAGCCCGCAGATATTCTTGGTGTGCTCGCCATAGGGCGTGTAGCCCACGCCGCGATCGAGCGCATTGCCCATGACCGAACCCCAGCTGTTGCCGGGGGTCGAGAGCCAATAGGGCAGGTTGTTGCGCTGCACATAATCATAGAGATCATAGAAGCCGACGCCCGGCTCCAGGATCACCGTGCCCAGTTCCTCGTCGAACTCGATCTTCTTCATCCGCGAGAGATCAAGCACCACAGAACCTGCGAGAACGGGCGCGGTGCCGCCATAGCCAAGGTTCTTGCCGCGGGCGATCGGGAACAGCGGCAGGCGGTACTGGTTGGCGATGCGCACCACCGCCTGCACTTCCTCCACGCTTTCGCAGGCAACGGCGCCCGAAGGATGGTGTGCTTCGTCATTCACCGCGAACTTGTCGAGATAGGTTGTGCGATCCAGTTCCTCGAAGAAGACCTTGTTCGCGCCCAGCACGCTTTCAAAGGCGCGCTGTGCCTGGGTCAGCTTCTGGAGCGTGAAATCGGGGGGAAGGCGGAGTTCTGCCATGGTTTCTCTTCTTTCCTAGCTGGCCGACCACTGCGTGCGCGCGGGCGGCCTGGTCCCGGCATCAAGCCGGATCACCTCGCCGTTGATAAGCGGGTTCTCGATGATGAACAAAGCGGTGCGGGCGAATTCCTCTGCCCGGCCTGCCCGGCGTGGAAACTCGCAGTCCTTGAGCAGTTCCGCCACGAAATCCTCCGGCAGGAAGGCCACCATCGGCGTGGCCATGAAACCGGGGGCGATGCCGGCGCAGCGGACATTGTGCCTGCCCATGTCGCGCGTCCACACCAGCGTTAGCCCGGCAAGTGCGGCCTTGGCGGCGGTATAGGCGGTCATGCCTTCCTGGCCTTCGAAACTGGCGATGGAGCAGGCGTTGATGATCACGCCGCGCTCTGCATCCAGGCCGCAAACCTCGTTGCCCGTCATGCGGTGGGCAACTTCGGCGGTGACGTTGATCGCGCCCATCAGGTTCACGTCGATCACCTTGCGGATCGCATCGACATCTCCCGGCCCATCGGCATCGGCAATGGCGCCAATCCCGCCGATGCCGGCCGAATTCACCAGGATGTGAATGTCGCCGAAGCCTTCGGCCACCTGCTCTACAGCGCGTTTGACCTGGGCCGGGTCGGACACATCGCAGGTAATGAACGCAGCGCCTTCGGGCGCATCACCGCCAAGATCGAGGCTGACCACCCGGCAGCCGCGCGCCATCAGGGCGATGGCCGTGGCCTCGCCCAGTCCCGAATTGCCGCCCGTGATGACAGCGAGCTTTCCGCCCGGATCCATTCCCTCTCCCCAGTCGCGATTCCCAAACGACTTTAACGAACGTTACTTTTGAGGTAGCAAGCGCGCAAGTCAAGCCAAGGAGAGGGATGTCGTGACAACGCGCGAGAATCTGTATGGCATCATGGATGCCTATCTTTCCGCGCTGGGTGCGCGCACGATTGGCGCGGCACCGCTGGCGGCGGAGGTTTTCAACACCGAGAACAATGTGGTTATCGAGCCCGGCGACGGATGCTGGAACACAGTGACGTCTCTCCACAACTACCGCCTCTACATGGCCGATCCGGAGGCGGGACAGGTGGCTGTGTTCACCGCGATCGAGGAAACCGACTCGCTCAATCCGTGCTGCATCCGCCTGGAACTGGACGAGAGCGGACTGGTCAGCGGCGTGGAGACCGTGGTGGCGCGCAACAAGGACGAGGGCTTTCCCTTTGGTCCGCAGTTCTTCGTCGACAAACCGGCCATGCTGGCGCCTGTGCCGGAGGGCAAGCGCATGAACCGCGACGACCTGATTCGCGTGGCCAATGGCTATTTCGAGACGATCGAGCGCAACGACGGCACGATCAACACGGTCTTCGCCCCGACGTGCAACCGCGTGGAGAACGGCGTGCAGACCACCAACAACGCCGATTTCCCCCTGCCCATCGCGCGGCTGGGGTGCGAGGAACAGTTTGCGCTCGGCTGGTATCGCTATGACGACGACTTGCGCGCCCGCCGCTTTCCGCTGGTGGACGTGGAACAGGGCATTGTGCTCGCTTATGGGTTTATCGATCACTCGGGCGCGCTGGGCGAATACGAGCTGACCGATGGCACCCCGGCAAGCAGCCCGGTGCGTCGCCCCCATTCCTATTATCTTGCAGAGGCATTCAAGATCGTCGATGGCGCGATCACGCAAGTGGAAGCCGATTTCCTGACGGTGCCCTATCGCATGCCCAGCCCGTGGGATGCGCGGGCCTGACAGGCCCGGATCGAACTGGCGGAGAGGACAACACACATGAACCAGACGCGTCGCCTGACTGCGCTCGTTTTCCTTGGCGGGATATTCGTCATGGAAGGATTTGACATTGCCGCCATGTCGCTGGCTGTCCCGCGGCTCGAAGGCGCGCTGGGGCTGGACCCGGCTTCATTCGGCTGGGTCTTCACCGCGCTGCTGATCGGCCTTGGTGCCGGCGGCGCGTTGATCGCCCCGCTGGGAGACCGTTTTGGCCGGCGGACGCTGATCGTTTTCGGCTGCCTTGCCACCGGTCTCGCCACCCTGGCGACGGCAACCGCCACCTCGACCGTCGAGTTCCTTGTCTGGCGTCTGCTGACCGGCCTTGCGCTTGGGGCCTGCCTGCCCAATGTCAGCGCCCTGTCTTCTGAACTTGCCCCGGCTGGCATGCGCGCCACCATCATGGCGGTGGTTGCTGCCGGCATCCCCATCGGCCTTGCCGTGGCAGGCATTCTGGCACCGGAGATCGTCGCCCTGGCGACATGGGCCGGGCTCTTCCTTGTTCCCGGTGCCTTCGCGGTGCTGCTGTCGGTGCTCCTGTGGTTCACGCTGGAAGGCGGCCTGCCAAGCGGCGCGAAGAAGAGCGAGGAGAAGGCCGAAGGCAGCCTGACCGAAAAGCTGCCGCAGCTGGTCCTGTTCAGCCGCCCGTGGCTGTTCCCCTTTGCCGTGCTCGCCGCCATGTTGGCGCTCAACGCGCTCAACCTCTACCTGCTCAACAGCTGGCTGCCCACAGTGCTGCCGGGCGCAGGACTGACGCTGGACCATGCTGCGCGCGTGGCGGGCGTTGCCAACCTCGCCGGGCTGGGCATTGGCATTGCCGCAAGCATGCTGCTGGATCGCTGGAACAAGCGGGTCACGCTGATGCTGCTGTTCGGATCGATGGCAGCCAGCTTCGCCGTGATCGGCTTCACCGCGCCCGATCCAGATCTGTGGACACTGATGCTGATGGTCGGTGTTGGCGGTGCCAATGCCGGCGGCATGGTGCTGCCCGGACTGGCCGCATACCTGTTCCCTGCACACCTGCTGTCATCAGCGGTGGGGATGAGCGTGCTGGTCGCACGGCTGGGGGCCTTTGCCGGGCCGCCGCTGGGTGCTGCGATGATCGCGGCCGATGTGCCGGCACAGACATTCCTGTCGGTCGCGGCTGTGCCTGCCTTCGCCTGCGTGGTGGTGGCGGTGTTGGTCACGCGCGCCCTGCTGGTCCGTCCGCGCGAGGAAGCGAAGGAAGAGGCTGAAGCCGATGCGGCGGCGCTCGCCTAGGGCCGGAAGTCCAGCGCGCCGACACGTTCCTTGAAGCGCCAGCCTTGCGGGGTCAGCACGCACAGGTCCGTGAAAGTCCCGATCAGCGGGCTCTTGGCGTCCTGCACAGGCAGGCCACCGTCTTCCGGCGCATCGCCCATATAGAGGACGATCACGCTTTTCGCGCGCGCTGTTGCGGGGCCTTCGACGTCGACAAGGATATTGGCGATGGTGTGGTGCTGGGCGCGGGCGGGGCGTGACAGAAAGCCATCAAGGATCGCCTGCCGCCCGACGATGGCATCGCCGCCGCTGGGCCTGCGGAAGGTCGCATCATCGGTGTAGAGCGAGGCGCATTTGTGCCAGTCCTGCGCGTCATTCGCCCAGGTATATTCATGGATCAGCCGGGCGATATCCGCCTCGACAGCGCGGCGATCATCCTCGCCCATTCCATAGGGTGTGTGGGTCATCCAGTGTTCTCCCGCTCAGTCTTCGTCGGGCTTGGTAGCCTCGAGGAAAGCCGAACGGCCCTCCTCATCCGTCGCTTCCAGCTTTGCGATCAGGCGGCCGACCACATCGCCGAGGCCCGCAAGCTCGGCATCTTCGAGTTCGGCAAACAGGTAGTCCGCAACCTTTTCGCTCTGCGGCCGCATCACCGCATAGAGACGCTGCCCCTCCTCGGTCAGCGTCAGCCACTTGCGGCGGCGGTTGGCGGTATCGCGCTCCACGTTGACACGCCCGTCACGCTGAAGGGTGGCGACCGCTCGGCTCACGCTCATCACGTTCACGCCTGTCAGTTCGGCCACTTCGTGGCTCGCGGTGCGACCCAGCGCACCGATGCTCATCAGCAGGCGGAACTCGTTCAGCGAGATGCGATAGCGGTGAGCCAGATGGGTGCTGAACGGTGCCATGAGCCGGTTCTGCAACTTGAGCAGCTCATGCAGCAGGCCCGATTTATAGGAAATGTTTCCATCCGGCCGGTTTTCTTTCAGTTTTGCCGCGCTGTTCTGCACTTCCACCCCCTTTGAGCCGCAATGGCTGTTTGCGCCAACCGTAACACCTGTTAGCGTTATGTCGAGGAATCACATGGGAGAACAAGCAGGCATGACCGCCTTTCCGCAGACAATTCACTTTATCGGTACCAACAAGCCGCGCCGCGTCGAGATGTCGGTGCGCAACCTTGACGTCGAGGGCGAAATCCCCGCCGAGGTGGAAGGCGCCTTTTTCCGCGCTGTGCCGGACAACGCCCACGCGCCGATGTTCGACGATGATGTGGCGCTCAACCACGATGGCATGATCGCGCGCTTTCATTTCACCAAAGGGGCGGTGGATTTCGACATCAAATATGTCGAGACCGAACGCTACCTGCTGGAAAAAGAAGCGCGCCGCGCCCTGTTCGGCCGTTACCGCAACCCCTTCACCGATGATCCCAGCGTCGAAGGCAAGGACCGCACCGTCGCCAACACCACGCCGGTATGGCACGGTGGCCGCCTGTTCATGACCAAGGAAGACGGCCGCGGTTACGAGGTAAACCCGCACACGCTGGAGACCGTGGGCCGCTGGGATTACGAAGGAAAGCTCAAGAGCCAGACCTTCACCGCGCACCCGCGCATCGATCCCGAAACCGGCGAGCTGTTCTTCTTCGGCTATGAAGCTGGCGGGCTGTGCGATCCCAACGTCGCCTATGCCATTGCCGACAAGGACGGCAATCTCACCAGCGAGCAGTGGTTCGAGCAGCCCTATCTCTCGACGATCCACGATTTCGTGATCACCGAGAAATACGCGATCTTCCCGATCTTCCCCACGCTGGCTGACCTGGACCGGCTGAAGGCGGGCGGTGCGCACTGGGCGCATGACCAGACCAAGCCCAGCTATATCGGCATCATGCCGCGCTATGGCGATGTGTCGGAAATGGTCTGGATCGAAGGCCCGATCGGCGTTTCCTGCTTCCACGAAGTGAACGGCTTCGACGATGGCGACCTTGTCCATATCGACCTGTGCCTGACCGATACCAATGCCTTCGGCTTCATGCGCGAGGCAGGCGGCATCCACCGCGAACAGCAGGACATCAAGGGCGCGCTCACCCGCTGGACCATCGACATGAGCAAGGACCAGCCGACGCTTGAAAGCCGCGAGATCGGCCCGACGGGCGATCTGTGCCGCGTGGCCGATGCTGACCAGGGCCGCCCCTACAACCGCGCCTGGTACCTGACGATGAACCCGCAGGCCAAGGGACCGCCCATGCTCGGCGGACCGGTGGGTGCGAACTTCAACATGCTGCTGCGGATCGAGCCGGGCAATGGCCGGATCACGGGCATGGAAATCCCGCCCGGTTCGGCGATCAGCGAACCTGCGCATGTTCCTTCCAGCGAGGACGGCCACGGTGGCTGGCTGATGAGCGTGATCGATGTTCCCAACGGCCCTCCCGGACAATGCGACCCGGCGGACTATTCCTCCGAATTGTGGATCGTGGAGGCCGATGCAGTCGAGAAAGGCCCCATCGCCAAGGTCAAGACCGGCCTCGCCCTGCGCAGCCAGGTCCACGGCACATGGGTCAGCCGCGCCAAGCTGGATGCCAGCAAGGTGAAATGACCCAGCCAGCATGCCGCAGCCCTTGCCAAGGGGCGGGGCTGCGGCATACTCTTTCCCAGAGGGAGAGAGGTGATGACAAGAGCGATCTTCACGCTTGCACTGGGTGTGGCGCTGGCCGCCGCGCCCGGATGGGCACAGGATAGCAACAGCACCCAGCAGCAGATGGCAGAGCGCTTCGAAGCGCCGCCCGAAGGCTGGCAAGTACCGCGCACAGAATGGGGCGATCCGGACCTGCGCGGCATGTGGCCGCTCGATTACCTTTCTGCCACGCCGCGCGTGCGCCCGGGCAATTTCGGCACCCGCGCCTTCATGACGGACGAGGAATATGAGCGCGCCTTCAGCCGCGCCGAAGCCGACATGGAGCGGTATGAGGAGGAAGAGCAGGCGAACATGATGGCGATGGGCCATTGGAACGAACGCCAGCTGCCCCTGAAGCAAACCTCGCTCATCGTGGAGCCTGCCAATGGCCAGTACCCGCCGCTGACCGAGCTTGGCCGCCAATATGCCGCGAACGAGAAGACCAGCTGGAACACCTATGTCTTCGAGGACATGGACGATTTCGGCATCATGGACCGCTGCCTGACGCGCGGCCTGCCCGGCGCTATGCTGCCGGCGGTCTACAACATGGGGATCCGGGTGGCGCAATCGCCCGGACTTGTCGCGATCACGATCGAGATGATCCACGAGACGCGGATGGTCTATCTTGACGGGCGCGAGGCTCCGCCGCCCGAGGTCCAGTTCGATCTCGGCTATTCCGTGGGCCACTGGGAGGGCGATACGCTGGTGATCGAGACCACCAATTTCCGTCCTGGTCGTTCTGCCGGTCCGGCCCCGAACTCCGACCAGATGCGGATGACCGAACGCCTGACCCTGAAGAACCCCGACCAGGTCCATTACGAGGCATGGATCGAGGATCCGCTGGTCATGGAAGGCGCCTACAAGGTCGATTTCCCGTGGCAGCGCGACGAGGATTACGAGATTTTCGAATACGCCTGCCACGAAGGCAATGTGCAGATCCGCGGATATATCACCGCAACATCGCCGCGCTTCGCCGATGAACGCGCTGCCGCGTGGCGCGCGCGCGGCGAGGAACCGGAATCGGGAGTTCCTGTAAGGTGATCAATACACGGCAAGCCGGACACGAAGACCTGCCCGAGGCCCTGCCCGGCCCGACGATCAAATGGATCTACCACTTCAGCCGGATTATCTTCGGCGGGTGGTGGGTCTATTCGGGCGTGATGCCTATGATCGACCCTTCATGGCAGCCACTTGGGCAGGAGCAGCAGGCGATCGATTTCTCGCTCGCCCTGATCGACAGCGGGCTGATGTTCTGGGTCAAGATTGCGGAAATCGCGCTTGGCCTGATGATCCTGTTCAACCGCTTCATGCCGTTGGCCGCGATTGCCGTGCTGCCGATCAACTTCGTGATCGTCTACTGGAACTTCATCCTTGAAGTGGGCACGGTGGAATACACATTCGGCGCGCTGACGATCATCTTCAACGCGATTCTGATCTGGCCTTGGCGGCGCTACTACTGGCCGCTTCTGGCATTTCGCGGACGGCCCGATTTCTCGACTGATCCGGGTATCCAGGACTAGAAAGGACGATGGCCTTGAAGCATGCAACGGGACTGATGCTGGCAGGCAGCGCAGCGATGGCGCTGGCAATGCCTGCATCGGCAGACAACCACGCGGGCGGCTGTGACCGCCAGTGCCTGATCGATCTTGCAGACAGCTATGCTGCCGCGCTGGTGGCAGACAATCCTTCATCCCTGACATGGGCTGAAGGGGCGGTGGTGATGGAAAATCTTGAGACCATCACGGCTGGCACCGGTGCATTCGAAACGATCACCGGCGAAGGCAATGACAGTTACGCCATCCATGTCGCCGATCCCGTCAGCCAGCAGGTGGGCCTTCTCACCATGATGGCCGAAGGCGATGCCCCGGTGCTGGTCGGTATCCGGCTGCAGGTCGATGACAGCGGCGCCATCAGCGAGGCTGAACACCTTATCGCGCGCGATCTTTCCGAAGCCCAGGTGAGCAATTTGCAGGCTCCGCGCGCACAGCTGCTGAAGCCGGTTCCGGATGGCTGGGCCGACAGCCGCGCACGGATGATCTGGCTGGGCGAATCCTACTACGACGCGCTGGACAACAACAACTCGCTGCATTCGCGCATGGCGGATGACTGCGTGCGGCACGAGAACGGTTTCCAGACAGCGCGCAACTCCTTTTCCCGCCCCGGAATGATGTTCGATGACAACGAGTTCGCCTATCTTGGCGGGCTCGGCTGCGCGGCGCAGATGGACACCAACATGTGGGAGTATATCGACACGATCGCCAACCGCCGTGTCGAGATCGCTGATCCGGTGACCGGCCTTGTCTGGGGCGTCAGCCACTTCCACCACGACATGGCGGAGGACGAGACCAAGCTGGTCGGCGTGCCATGGTTCGAATCCCGCGACATGAGCCGCTTCAGCCCATTCGACATGCCCGCCATCCACATCTACAAGGTCTGGGGCGGCGCCATCCACGAGATCGAGGCGCTCGGCATTGTCATGCCATACCAGTCACCCCACAGCTTCGCGCAGGATTGAGCCCGGGCCAAGCCGAACGGAAAAGGGCCGGAAAGCACCATGCTTCCCGGCCCTTTTCCTGTGCCGAACTGGCAGAGGTTATTCAGCCGGCTCGGCAGCGCCATCCTTCTTCGTCAGCGCATTGGCCAACAGTTCCGACGCATAGCCAAAAGCCGCACCGATGATCACCGCAAGGATGGTCGGCAGTACAGCTTCCTGCGGAGTCTTTTCCGCCAACACCATCGAGCCGGCGATCGACGCAAAACCATAAACGCTGGCGGGAATGGTCGACAGTAGCGAGATCGCGCTGGAAAGGCAGATCACTGCAGCACCGATACCAACCGCAATGCCCAGGGCCAGCGGCGTATCAAGGCCGGAAAGCGGGCCATTGGCCAGCATCACGGAACCCATGCCGACGATTGCGCCCCACGACATGCATGCCACCGCGGTGGTCGCCCCCTTGGTGCCGCCACCGGAATGGAAATGGCACCCCCAGGCGATGAACGAAACCCAGACCAGGCCAACGACCAGCGTAGATGCCAGCGGCCCGAAAAACAGCCAGGTATCAAGCACGGCCAACAGCCCCACCGATACTGCAAGCGCAAGATATGCAGACATACAAACTCCCTCCCGAACGGGTTATGTTTTTTCATAGCTGCTCCGGTTCCCCTCCGGATGCAGGTGGGCGAAGGTAATTCAAGGCCCGCTCCGGGTAAATACCCATGGTGGATAAGTCACAAGGTGCAACATAAGGCGCGGTAAACTGTTGTTTTCATGGCCTTTCATATCGCCACAGCCGGCAAGCGCAGTGGCTGGCGGGATAGTGTGCTCCTGGGCAGGCACTGCAATCCGTCAGCAATCCCTTGCGCGAGGCGGCAGTCGTGCCATGATTGCCGCCAACAGGGAAAGGGAGGCAAGACCCATGAAAGCGCTTGGAAACTCAATCGCTACGCTCGGCCTGCTGTCGCTGGCCGCGTGCGGCAATGTCGAAGTGCAGGTCGATAGCGATATGCAGGAGACGCTCGACCGCGTCGCGATCGAAGACATGGTCACCGAATATTACGCGCACCTGGGCGGCGGCGATGCCAGTGCGTTTGACGAATATTTCACCGAAGATGCGGTGTTCGATGTCAACGGCAACATCGCCACCGGGCGCGAGGAGATCGAAGCGCTCTATGCCGATATAGGCGATGATGAGACCAGCGCATCAAACCAGGGCGGCCCGTTCCACATGATCCTGTCCAACCCGGTGATCGAAGTCGATGGTGACACGGCGACCGCAAAATTCATCTGGACCGGCATCGGCAACCCCGACATCAGCGCTCCGCCGGTGATCATCGAACAGGGCCGCGAGTATGACAGGCTGGTCAAGGTCGATGGCACGTGGAAGTTCGCGCACCGCGTGGTGATCGCCGAAAGCGGCCTGCCGATGGAGCAGTATCCCGGCTGGGAGCCGCGGCTGGATTTCAGCTTTGACGATATGGAATGAGGTCTATGCCGCCTTCACCGGTTGCCTGAGCACGGTGCGCAGCTTCTCCGGTGCGCTGCGGCGCGGGTCTGACAGGTAAATCTCGTGGTGGTGGCCGTTGAAGGTTAGGCTGCGGGCAGGCAGCACTTCATCATGCAGCGCGGCGAGCTTTGGGCCTTCGTCCGCAAAGGGGCCGAGGTGAAGGTGTTGCAGGCATCGGCCTTCCTCCAGCGCCTCCATCCGCACCTTGCCGAAATCGAGCCCCGGCTTGTTTTTCGCCTGCCGTGACAATGCCTCTGCCACGTGATCCTGCGTGATCCATTCGGGCAGCATCAGCATCATCGTCCAACGCCAGTCATCCCGGTGGTTTTCGGTGTAGGCGCTGAAATCGTCTGCCCACCACAGTCCTTCGAGCGGCGGCACGGCATAGTCCCGCCCGAGGTCGATCTTGCTCAAGAACTTGGTGCCGAAGGCTGCCGGGTATAGCACCTCGAGCGCGGCGACATATTCGGCTGCACCGGGGGCTCCCCGGCCGTCGACCATCAGGTAGTCATAGGGTGGGAAGCACTCCTCCTCCCACTCCGTTTTCGACGCGGTGAAGTAGCTTTTCAGCTCGCGCTTCAGATCCAGCTTGCCGGCCATCGTGTCCCCCTCCCTTTGCACGCGCGAGGCTATTCCCGCGCGTGCATTCGGGAAGGCGTGATCGACAAAGCGCGATCAACTTACGGCAAATGGCGTGGGCCGATCACACCAGCGCGTAATAGCGCAGCAGGTTGCCGTCGCTCTTGCGTTCGCCCACGCCGATGAAGACATGCTTGGTCAGCCAGTCATGCTTGCCAACCGCGCATTCGAAAGTGGGGTTGCCGCGCAGGTAATATTCCTCGTGCGGCACCGGCTCGCCATTGTTGAAGGCCCAGTCGCGGATGCGCGCCATGGTGTCCGGCTTGCGGCCCCACAGGAAGCCCTTGTTGTTGAGCATGATGACCGTGCCGTCATCCTCTTCCAGCAGGTATCGCGCGTCGAAGACGGCGGTGTCGTCAGGGCGGAAATAGGCATAGTCGCCGCCCGATCCGGGAATCGCCCGGCCCTTCAGCTGCGGGCCTTCGAAGGTGCCGCCCTGCACCAGCACGGCGGTGCGCATCCCGCCATTGGGATGCGGGGTGATGGTGTAGACTTCAGGGAAGGTCAGGCGCACTTCCATGACGAATTCCATGCGCGGGTTGTCCAGCGTGGAGAACGGGCCTGCAAAGGGCGTGGTATCGGAAAATTCGGTCATCTCTCTCACCTCAACTCAATTTGATCAGGCCGCCATCGACAAGGATATCCTCGCCGGTGATGAAGCTGGCTTCGTCGCTGGCAAGGAACAGCACGGTGCGCGCCACTTCCTCGCTTTCGCCCATGCGGTGCATGGGAATGTTGTTGATCATCATCTCCTTCAGCTTCTCCACATCTTCCGGCCCCATGCCGGGGTTGCGGTGGAGCAGCGGCGTGTCGATGGGGCCGGGGCTGACCATGTTCAGGCGAATCTTGCGCGGCAGCAGTTCGCGCGCAAACACCCTCATCGCCATCGCCAGGCCCGCCTTGGCCGCAGCATAGGTGCCATTGCCATTGAGCGGTCCATGCGCGCCGATCGAGCCGGTGACGACGATCGAGCCGCCCTCGCCCATGATCCGCACGGCCTTCTGCAATGCAAAGACGCAGCCCTTGAGGTTGATGCCGTGGACGAAATCCCAGTCATCCTCCGTGATGCCTTCAAGCGGGGCGAAACCGCCCACACCGGCATTGATGTAGAGCACGTCGATCCTGCCATCGGCTGCCTCGACCTTTGCCACCACCTCCTCTGTGGACGCGATATCGGCAATGTCGGACCGGTAGCCTACAGAGCCGGGCACGCTGGCCACGGCCTCGTCAATGGTCTGCTGGTTGCGGCCGGTCAGATGCACCTTGGCGCCTTCGGCAGCAAAACCCTGCGCCGCAGCGAGGCCCATGCCCGAATTGCCACCCAGCACCAGCACGATCTTGTTTTTGAATCTCATCATCACATCCTCTCATCCCGTTCGTGCTGAGCTTGTCGAAGCACCGCTTTTTCTTTTGACCGCTGCCAGAAACAAGGGCGGCCCTTCGACAAGCTCAGGGCGAACGGGCGTTATTTGCTGTCTAAAACGGCCCGATCGGATTGGGCCCGCCTTCGACAACGTCCTGCATCACGTCCCAATGTTCGGCGATCATCCCGTCCTCGATGCGGAAGATGTCGATCACCGCCCAGCCGAGATCATCTGGCCAGCGGCGCACGTGGTAATGCACGGTGACGTGGTCACCATCGACGAAGGCACGCTTCACGTCATGCACGGCATCGGGCGTCTGCTCGCGGATCATGTCGAGGAAGGCCTTGAGGCCCTCCCGCCCCGGTTGCGCGGCCTGGTTGTGCTGGATGTAGTCGGCAGAAATGTACCGGTCGACCGCACCTGAATCCATCGGATTGAGAACGTCGCGGAACATGTCCAGCACCAGCTTCAGGTTCGCCTCTTCCTGCGCGGTGCGGCTCACGCTGCCTTCTCCGCAGGCAATTCTGCAGGTTCCAGCTTGCGGCCGCGCATCATGTCCGCCGCCTTTTCCGCCACCATGGTGGTGGGAAGCGCCGTGTTGCCGCCGGGCACGGTGGGCATCACGCTGGCATCAACCACCCGCAGGCCTTCCACGCCGATCACGCGGCATTCCTCGTCCACCACGCTGCGCGCGCCCATGCCCATGGCGCAGGTGCTGGTGGGATGCATGCCGACATAGCAGGTGCTGCGGATCAGATCATTAAGCTCGTCATCGCTTTCGGCCCCGGCGCTGGGCGCACGTTCGGCGCCGACAAGCTGGCCCATCGGATCGGTGCGATAGATCTTGCGGGTGGTGCGAATCGCCCGGCGCATCTGCGCCAGGTCAGCCTCTTCCGTCATGATGTTGAGCGTGACCGAGGCGATGTCCTTGGGATCATTGCTCTTCAGTTCCACCCAGCCGCGGCTTTCGGGATGCAGCTGGACCACACCCGCCCAGAAAACGTGTTCCTGTTCCGGCTTGATGAGGGGAAACCAGGTCTGCGCATCGAAGCGGATCGGGTTGACCATGATCTGCATGTCGGGCCGTTCGAGATGGTCGGCCGTTCGCACCACCACGTTGCAGCTGTTGAGCTGGCCCGCCAGCGTGCCAGTGCCGGTCAGCGCCCAGCGCACGGCGTTGAAAGCCAGGCGGTCCCAACGCAGCTGGCGCAGGAAGGTGATCTTCTTCTTCGCTTCGAACTCAAGGCTGGTGGTGGGATGTTCCTGCAGATTGCGGCCAACGCCGGGGCTGTCATGCAGCACGGTAATGCCGTGTTCCTTCAGATGCTCCGCCGGGCCGATGCCCGACAGCATCAGCAGGTGCGGCGAATTGTAGGCACCGCCCGACAGCACGACTTCACGGCGGGCGCGGACAATGC
This sequence comes from Alphaproteobacteria bacterium, assembly GCA_030431435.1. Lineage (GTDB taxonomy): Bacteria > Pseudomonadota > Alphaproteobacteria > Sphingomonadales > Sphingomonadaceae > Alteraurantiacibacter. The sequence continues at coordinate 42,849 of JAUIJI010000009.1, forward strand.
TGGTGGTGCCGTCCTTGCCTTCCACTTCCACGCCCACGGCGCGCTTTCCTTCAAAAACCACGCGGCGGACCAGGACACCGGTGCGCACGTCAAGATTGCGGCGGCCCAGCGCGGGCTTGATATAGGCACTGGCCGAACTGGCGCGGCGGCCGCGATCATCAACGGTCTGCTCGCCTCGCGCAAAGCCTTCGGGCTGGGCACCATTGAGATCATCGGTGGTGGCAAAGCCGGCGTTTTCCGCCGTTGCCATCATCTCTTCATGGACAAGGTGCGGGCTGTCGATCGGGCGCACCCGCAGCGGGCCGTCACCGCCGTGATATTCGTTTTCGCCGCGCCAGCTGTTTTCCATCTTGCGGAAGTAGGGCAGGCAATCGGCATAGGACCAGCCGCGCGCGCCCATCTGCGCCCACTGGTCGTAATCCGCGGGGTGGCCGCGCATGGCGAACATGCCGTTGATCGAGCCCGAACCGCCCATCACCTTGCCGCGCGGCAAGGGCATGCGGCGCGAGTTGAGGCCGGGCTCCTCCTCGGTCCAGTAGGGCCAGTTGAATTCGGGCCGGATCATCGCGCGCAGGAAACCCAGCGGCATGCGGATAAGCGGGTGATCGTCCTGCCCGCCGGCTTCCAGCAGCAGGACATTGTCCTTGCCGTCCTCGCTCAGCCGCGCGGCCATCACGCAACCCGCGCTGCCGCCGCCGACCACGATATAATCGAATGCTGAATCGCTCATCGCAAGAACCTCTCCCTCTTGCTGCCTTGCTAACGATCGTTACGATAGCGCGCAAGGAGAGGGATCACCCGATGACACGCGAAGATTACGAACGTTACGCCGCAGCCTTCAATGCCCGCGACTATGACGCGGTGTTCGATTTCTACACCGACACCCCGCGCATGGCCTTTTTCGGCATCGAGATCGGCACCCGCCAGCAGCTGAAGGACTTCTACAGCTTCCTCCATTCCTATGTGACCGAAACGATCACCGTGGAGAAATTCGCAGGGTCCGACGAGCTCGCCGCAGTCGAGGGAGTTATCCGCATCGAGGCTTTCAGGGATCTCACCCGCGAGGTGCTGGATGCCAACGGGATGGAGCAGTTCTTCCCTATCGCCAGGGGCGACGTGCAGGAAATGCGGCAGTATATCCACTACCATCTCGAAGACGGGAAGATCGCCAGCGTGGGCTGCGCCCTCGTGCCCTGACACGCCCGCCCTTGCCCTACAGGTGCAGCTTTCGGCTTTTCGGGGCGCCTTGCGCTTTCATACTTGCGTTTATTTCGCATATATGAAAGAAAAATGCTCTACAAAGGAGCATTCTTCAAAGTGATTGAAACGACCCACGTCGGCAGCCTTCCGCGCGGCGAGCAACTTGTGCCGCTGCTACTCGCCCGTGACAAGGGCGAGGATTACGATGCCGAGGAATTCGACCGTGTCGTCCAGGCGGCGGTGGACGAAGCCGTGCAGCAGCAGGTGGCCGCAGGTGTCTCTATCGTCAGCGATGGCGAACTGGGCAAGGTCGGCTATTCGACCTACATCATCGAGCGGCTTTCCGGATTTGGCGGGCATACGCCGCGCAAGCCCGCGCTGGACCTTGCCGCCGTGCCGGGCCTTGCCAAGAAGCTGGCGGCCATCATGGGCAGCCAGGAATTCACCCGC
>JAUIJI010000126.1 GCA_030431435.1 Alphaproteobacteria bacterium
TGCCGCCCGATGCTTCCGTCGGCACGCGGCCTGCCACCATGGCCACGGCTTCGCGCAGCGTTTCGGGGTCCATGTTGTCGAGCAGCAGATGGCTCGCCCCTGCAGCCAGTGCGGGTTCGATCTGGTCGAGCCGGTCAACCTCGCAGATGATGTCCTTCACCCCCGCTTCTACCGCGCGGCGCACGGCTTCGCCCACGCTGCCGGCCACGAGCACGTGGTTGTCCTTGATCATCGCCGCATCCCACAGGCCCATGCGGTGGTTCTGTGCCCCGCCTTGGGTGGTGGCGTATTTCTCAAGGTGCCGCAGGCCGGGAATGGTCTTGCGGGTATCGAGCAGCACGCAATCCGTCTCCCCCATGGCGTCAACATACTGGCGCGTCATGGTCGCAATGCCCGAGAGGTGCTGCACGGTGTTGAGCGCGCTGCGCTCCGCAGTCAGCATGGCGCGGGCATTGCCGGACAGGCGCATCAGGTCACTTCCTGCGGGGACCGCCTGGCCTTCTGCCACCAGCACTTCGATCTCCATCTCGGGATCGAGCGCGCGAAAGAATGCCTCCGCCACCGGCAGTCCTGCCACCACGATGGCGTCGCGGCTGTCCATCACGCCGCCAAAGCGCGCATTGGCGGGAATCACGCTGTCCGCCGTCACATCCTTGCCGCCGCCGGGCAGGCCCACGCCAAGGTCCTCGTCAAGCGTGGCGCGGACAAATGCGGAAAGGTCGAAACCGGGGAGGGTGAAGGGCATAGCTGGGATCCGTTCGCCCTGAGCTTGTCGAAGGGCCGTTCTTGTTACTCTTGCAGCGCTAGAAGAAAAAGCGGTGCTTCGACAAGCTCAGCACGAACGGAATTTTTTCCTTAGCCCCTCAATCGCCGGGCGCGAGCCATCCGGCTCGCTTGGCTTTCGGCCTACCGGCCGGCGCGCGGTCGCGTGCTGGCTTCGCCTGCGGCTCAGCGACCATTCCAGGCCATCAGAGTTGTGCTGGAGATCGGTTGCGCAGCAACCGCAAGGGCGACCGCCCGCCCGCAGCGGGGGCAGCTTGCCTGCCCGCAAAGCGAGGACGAAGGCGCGGATGCGCCTTCGCAAAAAGAATCAATGCACGAAGCGGGCAACCACATCGCGATAGGAGCGCGAGACCTTCACCTCGGCGCCTGACTCGAGCACCAGGAAGCATTCGCCATTGGTGTGCGGGCGCACCTGGCGAACCTGGTCGAGGTTGACGATGGTGGAACGGTGCACGCGCTGGAAGCTGCGCGGATCGACACGGCGTTCAAGGTCCTTCATCGTCTCGCGCAGGATCAGCGAATTGTCGGCGGTGTAGATCACCATGTAATCGCCCGCCGCCTCGATCCGCTCGATCGAATCGACATCGACGCGGAAGATCTGGCCCTTGTCCTTGATATTGATGAGCTTTTCGTAGCGGGATGAGGTTCCTTCCTCCTCGCCGCTGTCGATGCCTTCAAGGCTTTCGGGGCTGACTTCGGCCAGCACGTCCTTCAGCTTTTCCGCCTCCTCGGCGGAGCGCTTGTCTGCCAGACGCTGCTTCACCCGCTCGATCGTGTCGGCCAGCTTGGCCTCGTCCACCGGCTTCATCAGGTAATTCACCGCGTTGGCCTCGAATGCGCGGATAGCGTGTTCCTGGTAGGCGGTGACGAAGACGAACAGCGGCGGCTCCACTTCCATCACGCCTTTCACTACGGAAAAACCGTCAAAACCGGGCATCTGGATGTCGAGAAAGACAAGGTCCGGCTTCTGCGTCTTGATGGCACGGATTGCCTCGCGCCCATTGGCGCAGGTCTCGATCACCTCGACATCGGGAAAGGCTTCGAGCCGCAGTTGCAAGCCCTGGATCGCCAGCTTTTCGTCATCGACGATAATGGTGCGGATAGTCATGTCGTGGTTCCAATCGGCTGCCGGGACAAAGGTTCCCCAAAATCGGCAGGTGCGGCGATCGATTGGGGAGACGATGTATCATCTTCAGAGATGGCCCTCTCGAAGGGAATTTCAATAATCACGGTGAAGCAGCCGTAGCGCGGGGTTGCGATCGCGAAAAGGTGGTTCTCGCCATAGGCCTGTTGCAGCCGGCTCTGGATATTGGCGAGGCCCACGCCGGTCGAACTGGTGCTGTCCGATGTCGGGCTGTTCTCGATGATCTCGGTGCGGCGCGATCCCTGCAGGCCGGGGCCGGTGTCGGACACGGAAATGCGCAGCCGGTCACCCACCACTTGCGCGGAAAGGGTGATCTGCGCCCCTTCCTCCTGCGCAGATACGCCGTATTTGATGGCATTTTCCATCAGCGGCTGCAGAAGCATGGATGGGATCGTGGCGCGCGCTGCGGCGGGATCGATGCGGAATTCGGTCCGCAGCCGTTCCTCGAAGCGCATGCGCTCGATTTCGAGGTACAGCTTCAGCGTTTCGACCTCCTGCGCCACCGAGACCTTGCCGCCCGGCTGGGTGACCAGCGTATGCCGCAGGAAGCTGGACAGGCGGGTTAGCATGGCATTGGCCGGTTCGGTCTGCTTCAGCAGAACCAGCGTGCTGATCGAATTCAGCGTGTTGAACAGGAAGTGCGGGTTCAGCTGGTACCGCAGCATCGCCAGCTGCGCGCTGGTGGCTTGCGCCCGCAGCCGTTCCAGCCTGTCATTCTGCTCTTCCACCTGGAGGAAGAAGTTGATCGCGTAATAGAGCGCGGACCATGCCGCCAGCAGCGTCAGGTCAAGGTAGAACACGCCAAGCACAAGGCTGGTGAAATTGGCCTCGCTGGCATTCGGCCTGAGGCTGATCGTCCACGCGTTGACGGTGGCAGCAATTGCCACGGCAACGGCGAGCACGAGCGCAGTCGCGCCCCATGTCACCAGCGGCCGGCGGTTGATCAGCTGGGCATAGATGACCGAGAGAACAAGGCTGATCGAAAAGCCGGTTATCGTGGCGATCAGCACCGATATCAGCTCTTCGGGCGGGCGGTTGTTGGCGATCGAACTGGCGGTACGCAGCGCCATCGCGCCGCCCCAGCCGATCAGCTGCAGCCGCCAGAAGGCGCGGTTCTTGTCTGCAAAGAAGGGCGTCGGCTGGAATGGCAATGCAGACACGCTGCCATTGCTGTCTGACCGGGCCTTCGCGGGCGAGAAGATTTTCAGGAGCGCCATTTCGGAGCCCGCACCTTATCAGGATTCGCGCGCTTCGGCGATTGCCCTGCCGATGGCTTCCGCGCCGACCGCGCCGTTGAGCGCCCGGTCGCCCACGATCCATGCAGGCGTGCCTGAAATGCCGAGGTTGCGCGCAAGGAAGACGTTGTTCTGCAGCTGCGCGTCAATCATGCCGGTGGCGATCGCGCTTTGCGCGCGCTCCATGTCGAGCCCGGCCTGCGCGGCAGCGGCTTCGATGGTCTCTGGTGTCACCTGTCCCTGGGCGAACATAGCATTGTGGAACTGCTCGAAGCGCCCCTGCTGCGCGGCGGCAAGCGCCATGCGTGCAGCGTCAGCACTTTCGGGCGCGAGGATCGGATATTCGCGGATCACCACCTTGAGATCCGGATTGTCGGCAATCAGGCGCTGCACATCGGCCACGCTGGAGCGGCAGAAACTGCAGGCATAATCGGTGAATTCGACCAGCGTCACGCTGCCATTGGGATTGCCCAGTACCGCGCCCGGGAAGGGCGTTTCCAGTTCGCTGCGCAGCGGGTCTATCCTGGCGAGCATCTCGCGGCCCTGCAGCACTTCCATCGCTTCGGGCAGCACTTCGGGGTTGGCCAGCAGGTATTCCCGCGTCTGGTTGTCCCCCAGACCCGAAAGCGCGAAAATGGCGGCGCCGGCAAAACCGGCGACAAGCGAGATGATAACTGTGGCAAACCAGCGCATCAGGCAGGCCTAGTTCCGTTCGTCCATGCGTTCAATCATGTCGCGCGCCTCGATTGCGACATCCTGTGCACGAATCCAGTCAGGGGTACCTTGCGGCAGTGCTGCTTCGGCGGCGCGCGCGCTCATCAGGGCGGCGCGCGGCTGGCCGCTCATGATCTGCTGTTCGGCGCTGGCCAGCTGCGCGCGCGGAATATCGCCGCGCTGACCGTAAACCACGCCAAGCTGGTACCAGGCAAAGGGATTGCGATGATCGCGGCCCACGGCGGCGCGAAGCACGCTTTCAGCTTCTGGCAGATAGCTGGCATCCTCGGTTGCGATCAGCGCATGGCCCAGCATCGGGGCGATCAGCGGGTTGGAGTTTGTCAGTTCCACCGCCCGGCGCAGCGGAGCAATGGCTTGCTCGGGATGGCCGGATTCAAGCAGGACCTGGCCCTTCAACTCCAGGAAATACGGATTGTCCGGCTCCAGCGCGATCAGCGCGTCGACTTCTTCCAGCGCCCGGTCCATTCGCGCGTCCTTGTGCCAGGCATAGGCGCGGGCATAGCGCGCGTAGACATCGGTCATGCTTTCGGGAAAGTGGCCCAGCGTACGCTCCGGTTCGGTCTGGTAGCCATAAAGCTTGGCCTTCACCCGGCGGAAGCGTTCCTCCAATTCGGCGTCAAGCGGGGCATTCCACGCCGCATCAGCCTCGAAATCGCCGCGCAGCACGGCGATGCGGTTGCCTGACATGGGGTGGGTGCGGGCATATTCGCGGTCATCGTCCTGACTGATGCCGCGGCGGAATTCAAAGGCCTGCAACTTGCGGAAGAACTCCAGGCTGCCACGGCCGGAAATCCCCGCTTTCGAGAGATATTCGACGCTGGCAGCATCGGCGCTGGCTTCCTGGTCACGGCGGAAGGAGAGATAGTTGCCGACTGCCACTTGCTGGCCCAGCGCCATCACGCCCATGGCGGCTTCCCCGCCACCAGCGAAGGCAGCGGCAATCCCGGCAAGCGTCGACAACAGGGTAATGCGCGTGGCGGTGCCTGCGCCTTCGGAATGCCGGATGATGTGGCCGCCGGTGATATGGCCCAGCTCGTGCGCGAGCACGCCCTGCACCTCGTTGGCGGTATCCGCTTCGTGGATCAGCCCGGTATGGACATAGATGCGCTGGCCTCCGGCAACGAAAGCGTTGATCGAATGGTCATTCACCAGCACCACTTCGACTGCACCCTCGCCAAGGCCTGCGGCCTCGGCCAGCGGGTCGACCATATCCTGCAGAAGCTGTTCGGTTTCCGCATCGCGCAGGATGCTTTGCGCGGCGGCAGGCTGCGCGCTCGCCACAAACAGGACGAGGGCGGCAAGGATGTGGGACAGTCTACGCATGCAGCTGCCTTGCTAGCGCGTCTGCCCCTGAACGGGAACTGAAGACTTGCCAGCCGCCGTCGGGGCGTGGCGCAGCTGCGCCAGCCAGCGTCAGCCGAGCAGCTGGCGCGCGGCGCGTTCCACCATGGCCACATCGCGGGGCACTTCGCCCAGCAGCAAGACCTCGCCATCCTCTGTCCGGCGGACCATGACGAGGGCAAACTCGTCGCCGTCGCGGTCGATCGCGGCGATCGGGCGCGGTTCCATGGCGCGCAGCTTGCGGGCCAGTGTCTTGCGCGGACCGGTCGCCTGATCCGGCGCGGGCTTGCCGCTTTCGGCGCGGCGCAGGCGGCGTTCTTCCTGCACTACTCCCTTCAAACCGCCGTCGGCGTGACGGAGGAAGTCGGCCAGCGTGCCCCGTTCGAGGCCGAGGCGCTGGGCATGACCCAGTGCCGCAGCATACTCCGTAAGGCGGGTCTTGTCGTAATCCGCACCGAAAACCAGCTTGACCACAGGGGTCAGCGGCGCGCGTTCCTGTACAGAAAGCCCTGCATCCTCGACCATTTCGGCAAACTCGTCCGGTGCTTGGGCGGCGGCCAGCGCAAAATCATGCGCGCGCCCGATGGCATCGTAAAGCGCGTTACGCGTGCGGTCTTCGCTGCTGCGGGCAAGCTGTGCCAGTTCGCGGGCGGCGGCGAGGTAATCGCCAAGGCCCATATCGGCGGGGCTGGCCGGATCGGTCAGGGTCAGCACATCGTCGGCGAGGCCGGTATCATCTGCAGGGCCCGCAAGCGGCTCTTCAAGGCCGAATGACGGGTGGGGCAGGCTGTCTGCCGCATCTGCGCCCTCGCCCATGCTTGCGCCGGGGCCGTCGGCCCAGTCTGCCATGGGCAGATCGGCCTTGCGCGAGCGACCGTCGTCCAGTGCCTTGTCGATCTCCAGCAGCAGTTCGTCGGCTTGGCTCGCCTCTGCCATTTCCTTCCAGTTGATGACGCCGAAGATGAAATCGATCGTTTCGTCATCGCTGGAGAATGGCAGCAGGATGCCGCGGTACAGGATGGTCTGGCCGTCCTGGTTCACGAATTCGGCTTCAAAACCGATCGGCGCCTGGTTGGCCAGGATCTGCATGTAATGGTCGGTAATCCGGCTCAGCAGCGATCGCGCGGGGACATCCGACAGGCGTTCGATCTCTCCACCGTCGATACTGCATTCATCGGCAAGGCGATCACCCAGGAAAGCGATGAGCGGGTCTTCGATCCCGTTGGAAAAATCGAGCAGCACGCCATTCGGACCGAAGTCGGGCAGGGCCTTCGGGTCGAACGAGTCGACATGCGGCAGGTTGCGCTCATCGAGAAGGCTGGCCCAGAAGTTGTAGGCGCGAACCTGCAGGCGGCGCTCGTCGGTACCGATCTCCGGCGGAAGCATCTCGTCGGTGCTTTCGTCATCGACGGGATCGCCATCCGGCCCACAGGCCGCGTCCCCAAATTCGCCGCGCAGATCTTCCATCACCGTCATGAATCCCTTGAACTTTTGTCAGGGGCGCATTCTGGCGCGACGTGGTAAATATTCCGTAAAGTTGCGCTGGCCTGGCTGCGTGACGCCATTGCGCCGCAGGCAAGGCGGCTGGCCTAGAGCATGTAGCGCATGCGGATCGTCTGGCTGACGGGGCTGGACTGCACCTCGAAGGCGGCGTCTTCGAAATCCGGCGGGCCGAGGCGGACCGGCGCATCGCGGGAAAAGCCGAAGCCTTCCTTGGGGATCATCGTCAGCGCGCGATCCGCGCGGCCATTCTCGTTCTCGTCATGGAGCAGGGCGATGGCGTAAGTGCCCGGGCGGACATTGTCGAAGCGCAGCACGATGTTCTCGCCTGCTGCCACGCTGGTGCGGTGCGAGCCGGCATCGCCGCGGCAGCGCGGGAAGCGATCAGGATCAGCAGTCATGCAGGCCATCACCACGCCCTTTGTATTGCGCAGGTTGGTTACGGTGATGCGCACCGTGGTCGCGCCTTCCGCCGAAGTGGCAGGCGCAGCAGGCAGGGCCAGCGCCAGCGCGGCTACGCCCAGCGCGAGGACAGCCCCTTGTCGGTGCCGCAGAGGCGATCCCAGAAACGAAAATAGAGCCCGAAATTGCATAGATACTCGTCATGATGGCGCTGGTGATGGCTGGCCGTTATCAGCCAGTTTCCCAACGGGGAATGAACAATCCAGCGCGGGAACATCTCCCACCCCATGTGATTGGTGA
>JAUIJI010000127.1 GCA_030431435.1 Alphaproteobacteria bacterium
ATGCCCACATGGCGCAGGGCCTCACCTCCGACCGCGGCATTGCCGTGATGGACAGCCGCGAGCGCAACCTTGCCAACCAGAAGACCTTCCTCGTGACTGTCACGCGCTTGCGTGATCATTTGACTCTCGTGGTCGACAGCGCCGCAAGACTCGGGGCGGCAGTCTCGAAGAACAGGGGCGAGAAATCATCGGCGCTTGAGGTGACCGAGCGCTTGAAGGCTGCGGCGCAGATGGGAACGGGTAAGGCGATAGCTGAGAAGGTCGCAAAAGCTCCCGAACCGGAACTCACCAAGGAGCGCAGTCGATCAATGGACTTCGGAATTTGAGGGAATGCGCGGTCTGGATGGACGGCTTTGCGCTCTAGTTCAAGACGTTGGAGCGAAGTACATCGGTTCCTAAACTCGGACCTTCCTGCCTCTGCCATTCGAGTGTTTTACTCGCGGTGTAACTTTGACGGCATCAGTCAATTCCAACTGCATTGCTTCCACAGGCAACAAATGGAGATTGGCTTCTCCAAACATATGCTGCGTCGCAATACGCCACCGTTGTCCGATAACGCTGGTGTTGAAAGGCAAGGTGATGTTGAAGACAGTTTTGAAACACACCGCGAGGCTCGAAGCCCAGCATATAACCGGCCGCCTCGGCTGGCTCCGCGGTGCAATCGGTGCTGGTCTTGGCATTGCGTTTGCAGGCTGGGTTGGCTTGGCTTTTACCGCGGCTTGGGATGGTCTTTATCCCTTGTTGGTCGCGCCGCTCGGCGCTTCGGCAGTCCTTGTCTTCGCCATTCCTGCAAGTCCGCTTGCCCAACCATGGCCGGTAATCGGAGGTGACCTACTTTCAGCATTGGTGGGACTTACGGCGGGGATGGTGTTTGGAGACCCGGTTGTCAGCGCCGCGGTCGGTGTGTGCCTCGCCATTGGCGTCATGACTATGGCGCGATGCTTACATCCTCCTGGCGGAGCCTGTGCCTTGTTATGCGCGCTTGGCGCGACGGGTGCCGCCAGTTGGGATTTCAGCTACATGTTGCCGATCACCGCAAACGTCCTGATGCTCGTGCTTGTGGGGTGGGTCTACAACAACTTCACAGGGCATCGCTGGCCCCATGTCCAGTATCCGGTTCCACGCCAAACCACGCCGTTCCCGCATCCCGGTAACTTTCGCCGTTCCGACATCGAGGAGGTTCTGGCTGACTGGGACGAGATGCTGGACGTCGACGTGGATGATCTGGACGCGGTGTTTCGCGCGGTCGAGCGCAGGGCTGCAACACGCGAACTGGCGGAACGGCCCGAATAGTTCTGTCAGGCAGCCAGCGTCATTCGGCCTGATCCAGCAACCTTTTCCTGATTGCGTCTGGCTTTCGCGCAATATCGGCGAGCGTGAAGCGGTCGAGATGCGAGAGGAATGCTTCCAACGCGCCGCCCAGCGCGGGTTTGAGGCCGCACACACCGTCGATGGTGCAAGCGTGCTCGCCGCCCATGCATGCCACAAACCCGTCAAGGCGCTCGAACTCTCGAACAACGGAGCCGACATTAATCTGCGAGGGCTCACGCGCCAGCTGCATTCCGCCGCTGCGCCCGCGTATCGTATTGACGAGGCCGTTTGCGTTCAATTGCTGCGCCACCTTGGCCAGGTGATTGCGCGATATGCCGTAATGCTCCGCCATCCAATCTACCGAAAGCACTTCGTCGGTCGAGGCCAGGGCCATCAGCATCCGCAGGGCATAATCGGTCTTGAGGCTCAGCTGCATAAAATAAGCATATAGAATATTGATTTTACCGGCAAGCGGGTTAAACAGGTATCACAAATACCAATATACGAGTCGTTCAGATGCCCCAAGCCCTCACCGCAAACAGCGCCCGCGATCATGTTGCCAAGGCCCGGCAAGCGAAACGCGCGAGCGCGGAAGAGATCGGGATCGACGCTGGCTTTATCTCCGAGATGGTCGAGAGCTTCTATGCGACCATTCGCGCCGACGATCTGCTCGGCCCGATATTTGCCGAGCGGATCAGTGACTGGTCCGCCCATCTCGACCGGATGAAGCAGTTCTGGCGTTCGGTGCTGCACAACAGCGGCGAGTTTTCTGGAAATCCGATGGTCAAACACATCGCCATTCCCGGTCTGGAAGAGGCGCATTTCAGCCACTGGCTGGAACTCTTCTACGCCAACCTGCGCGCACTGGATGCCGATCCGCGGGCTGTCAGCCTTGTCGGTAAACGTGCCCGGATGATCGCCGAAAGCCTGCTCACCGGCATCGCAACGCACCGCGACGGCATTGTCGGAGCCACCAAAGGAAGGAACCTGCCTCATGTTTGACAACCCTCGGCAACGCCATGAGTTCGCCACTGCCGAAGCATTTTCGGACCTGTTGCCGGAAATCGAGCCGGCACCGCAAGCTCACATCGCGGCCCAACCCGAAGCACGCGGATTTGAGCTTCCCAGCAGGATCTGGCTCGGGATGATCTCCTGCTATGCGCTGTTTCTGGCCAGTATGATCGCCGCGCTGGGTTCCAGCGGCAAGGCTATGCTCTCGATTGCCGTCTCGATCGTCTATGTGGTCGTGTTCTTTGCGGTAGCCCGCATTGTGATCGAGCAGAACCCCGACCAAGGCGTATCGCCGCTTGATCGAAACGGTTTTCTGATGACGCATTTCGGACCGATGGATCGCAAGGCCGTTTACGGCCAGGTCCTGGTCGTCCCTGCCGCCATTGCTTTCTTCGGTGTGGCTGTCTCTGTGATCATCGTGCTGACAGGCATTCCGGCATGACGGGCGAAACGCACCTGAACCAGAGATACCAGCTTCCGCCTGGCTTCAGTGCCTATCGCAAGATTGGGCCGTTTGATGCCGGGAGCCTGCCTGCCGGGCTGCTGGGGGAACATCGCCTGAAGGAAGGAACCTGGGCAAACCTGACCATGCTGGAAGGCGAGATCGGGTTCGTATGGGACGATCCTGAAAGTGACGGAGCGGTGACAGTCCTTGCGGCGGGTGACCGCCTTCATGTGCCACCCCTGATCCTGCATCACCTCGAAGTGCGAGAAGGGACTTTCAGGCTGGAGATCGAATTCCTCAACGATTCCTGCTAAACCGGCGAAGGTTTGCTGGCAGTGGATCAACAGCAAGGCGCAACATGGATCACGATCAAGACGAACCAACGCAATTCGCGTCCTCGCCGTGCATGCTGCATGAGCTTGGCGCAGATTTTGGCGGTCAGCCTGCCGAATTGACCGTGAAGATGCGCGCATGGCGCAAGCGTGAGCGCGAGCGGTTGATTGGCGAACGACTTGCACTCGATGCGGTGCAACGTGAGGCAATGGACAAGCGGATTGCAGTGCGGCTGCGCGAACTGCTTGGTGATGTGGATGGCAGGGTTGTCAGCGCATACTGGCCGTTTCGCAATGAGCCCGATCTCAAGCCGCTGCTGAAGCATCTTGCCGGCAATGGTGCCATTACAGCGCTGCCGGTGGTTGTCGCCAAGCACCAGCCACTGGTGTTTCGTGCATGGCAATCTGGCGACAAGCTGGCACGCGGCGTCTGGAACATTCCCTATCCAGGGGAAGGTGCGGAGGTGACGCCGGACATCGTGATTGCACCTGTCGTCGGCTTTGACCGGCATTGCTTTCGTCTGGGATATGGAGGCGGCTTCTTTGACCGGACGCTAGCTGCCTTGCCGCAAATGCCGCTGCGCATCGGTGTAGGATATGATTTCCAGCTACTCCCTGCCTTTCAGCCTCATCGCCATGACATTGCGATGGACATGATCGTTACGCCCAATACTGTTAATGGTGGTTCTGAATTATGTGGGTGCTGACCGAACATCTGGCGGTTGAAAGCCTCACAGATGGTTGCAGTGATTGCGCCATCAGGACGCATTCGATTTGCGCTGCACTCGATCACGCCGAAGTCGAAACACTGGGCAAGCTGGGCCGACGCAGGAGCCTGAAAGCTGGTGAACCCTTGATCTGGGAAGGCGATGAATCCCTCCTCGTCGCCAATGTGGTGACAGGGATGCTGAAACTCGTCAGTTCGACCGCTGACGGGAGAGAGCAGGTCGTCGGCATGGTTTACCCCACCGACTTCATAGGTCGTCCTTTTGGTGCAACCTCGCATCATTCGGTTACTGCGATCAGCGACGCCACGGTATGTGTGTTCTCCCGCTCCGATTTCGACATCTTCGCAAGCGAGCATCCTGCCCTCGAACACAAGCTGCTGGAGCGAACGCTGGAAGAACTCGATCGCACGCGGAAATGGATGGCACTGCTGTCCCGCAAGAGCGCGAAGGAAAAGGTCGCGATCTTCCTGCTCGACATGGCGCAGCGTCTTCCCAACCTAAACACCGGATCGGTGCGCGAAGGCGCACAGCCTAAATTCGAATTGCCATTCGGGCGTCCAGTGATCGCTGATGTGCTGGGGCTGTCCACCGAGACTGTCTGCCGCCAGCTGACCGCATTGAAGCGTGAGGGCATTCTGGAATTCCCGACCAGGCGAAGCATCAGGATTGCGCAATGGAACATGCTTGAATCCGTCACAAGAGCTGAATGATTGCCGCTGTTTCCGAGCGTCGAACTTCGGAGCCGAAGCGAGCGGCAAAACGGGGACCAATGACAGCTTTGCGCCCCAATCAACGACGTAAGTTTCCGATTTCTCAGTGCTCAAAAGCGGACGTTCCCTTCGGCCCTATCGGCCTGCGGCCATTGCGCCATGCGCTGGGTGCGCAACCAAACCGTTGCCGGAAACGACGTGCGAAGTGACTTGGGTCGGAAAATCCTGCTTCGAATGCGATGTCGCCGACCGAACTCGGATCGAGAGAGCCAGCGGAGAGTCGATCTGCGGCATATTGCAGGCGGCGTTCGATCAGCTGGGCACCGAAGGTTGTCCCTTGGCCGGCAAATAGCCCATGCAGATGCCGTTTCGAGATGCCGGCCTCTCTGGCCAGCTGGTCTGGCGACAGATCAGGGTCAGCAAACAGCCTGTCGAGCAGCGCTTCGACACGATTGAACGTGCTCGTTCGCACTACACTCCTCGCACTCGCGTTCTGGCCGATCAGAGCGAACAAGCTACCTATTTGATCGGCAATCACGTCGCGCGGTACAGCACAGTCGGCGACTCCGTTTGCAGCGATCAGGCGAAGCAGCGATGCCAGCGGTGTGCCCCACTGCGAGCGTGCTTGCCACGGCATCCGACGCAAGCCCTCCGGATCGCGGAGCCACTTGTCCATCCAGCCCTGCGACACATGCATCGACAGCGCGACATTCTCGCGCGGACACTCGAACTCGTAAGGCACGGCGTTGCGCAGAATACCAAAATCGCCCTGGCGGATCAGCTGTTCGTCGCCGCACTCCCGCACGATCATCGAACCGCGCTGCATGTAGACAATCTCGTAGGAGCCTTCTGCAGTGGTGCGCGTCATTTCTGGCGTGCGCCGGACGATTTGGGGCGTGGTGCGCAGCACGTTGAAATCGATGGCGCCAAGTGCAGTCTGTGTCCAGCTGGCCTTGAAATTCTCCGGCTGGGCGGCGTCGACGTGCAGCTCGGTCATGTGCGTAGCGACCGTATCATTCCAGCGCGACATCTTCGCGCCGTCGTTCCAACTGTCGGTAGCCCAGCTTCTGTCAGCCGATTGTCCAAGCGTCATCTGATCAAACCCTCTCCCCGGAAGGTGGTAATCTCAACTTCCGGTCATTGGCGCAGACAATAGCGCATCGCCCGCCGATCGCAAATTGCACTCACAGTCTAGCGAGAGTGCACTCTCAGCCGCGCGAATTAGCGGGCCACGCTGGCATGATAGCATACCAAGGGAGAATGATCGCCATGATCACCAGACGAAATTTCATCCGCAATTCGGCAGCCGGAGCCGGGCTGACCTTGGTAGCCGCCAACGGCGCACTTGCAGCCGGGCCGGACGGGGCACCGCTGCCACCGCAGGTCAGCCGCAGCGCCTTCGATTCCGCGCTGGATGCATTGCGTGCAATCGTCGGGCCGCGAAACGTGTTCTCCGATTCCGACCAGCTTGTTGGTTACAATGACCACTTCGCCATGAAGCCGCCGGAAGAGCATGCGCCGTCGGGTGCCGTGGCGCCGACTTCGGTCGACCAGATCCAGCGCGTGCTGGCCGTGGCCCGTGAACACGGCATTCCGGTCTGGACCATCTCGACCGGTCGCAACCTTGGCTATGGAGGCGCTGCGCCACGTATGCCCGGAACTCTGGTTCTCGACCTGAAGCGAATGAACCGCATCATCGAGGTCAACGAGAAGCACTGCTACGCTATCGTCGAGCCGGGCGTCTCCTACACCGAGCTGTACCGCCACCTGCGCCGCACCGGATCGCGTTTATGGATCGACTGCGCAGCGCCCGGCTGGGGCGGTGTGGTGGGCAACCTGCTGGATCGCGGCGTCGGCTATACGCCGATGGGCGAACATTTCCTGCAGCAGCAATGCGGGATGCAGGTGGTTCTGTCGGATGGCACGGTTGTCGACACCGGCATGGGCGGGCAGGCGGGACAGGCTGCCATGAGCGTCTATCGCTATGGCAATGGCCCCTGGGTCGACGGGTTGTTCACCCAGTCCAACCTCGGCGTGGTTACGCGAATGGGCGTGCAGCTGATGCCCGAGCCGCCCGGCTATCGGCCATATATGGTCACGTTCCCCGATGAGGATGCGATTCAGCCGCTTACAGAGGTCGTCCGTCCACTCAAGCTCGCCCAGCTTATTCCCAATGCGGCTACCTCTACCGAACTGGTGTGGGAGGCCGCAGTCGAGAAGCGCAAGGACCAATACTACACCGGAGAAGGCGCACTTCCCGACAGTGCGCGGCGCGCCATCATGGCCGATCTCGATATCGGCAACTGGAGCTTCTACGGCGCGCTTTACGGCACAGAGGAGATGATGGACGCCACCTGGGAAGTGCTGAGCGACAGCTTTGCCACCATTCGCGGCGCACGCTTCTTTACCGAGGCCGAGAAGGGTCACACCGCCAGCTGGCAATACCGCGCCAAGCTGATGCGCGGCGAACCCAATATGACTGAATTCGGCACGGTAGCCTGGATACCCAACGCCGCGCATGTCGGCTTTGGCCCTGTGGTGCCCGTGGATGGCGAACTGGCTTTGCGGCAATACACCAAGGTACGGCAGATGTCGGAGGAGGCTGGCTTCGACTATTTCGGTGAATTCATCGTCGGTTGGCGGGACATGCACCATATCTATATGCCCTCTTTCCGGCGCGACCGGCCGGAAGAGAAGCAGCGCCTGCTCGAACTGCTCGATCGCCTGATCGACGATGCAACCGAAGACAGCTTTGGCGTCTATCGCACCCATCTCGATTTCATGGACAAGGTCTCG
>JAUIJI010000128.1 GCA_030431435.1 Alphaproteobacteria bacterium
GCACGCGGCGACTTCCTCGGGCACATATCCTGCTGAAACCACTTCGCGCACACCGGCGGCCACGGCATCGGCATTGCGCTGGACAATGCGGCCTGCGGTGTCAGTCGTGACGAGTTCCTTCGCGCCTCCGGCATTTGTGATGACCAGCGGCGTGCCGCAGGCGAGCGCCTCAACCCAGGCATTGGCGAGGCCTTCGCTGGCAGAGGGCAGGACCATCGCGTCGGCTGCGCTGAGGACTACGGGCAAACGCGAATGGTCCAGCAGGCCGAGGAAATGGACCCGACCGGCAACGCCGCGGTCGTTCGCCAGCTGGCGCAGGGCGGCTTCGTCCTCTCCCTTGCCCACCAGTACCAGCTGCGCATCGGGCAAGCGCTCCAGTGCCTCGATCACGAAACGCTGCCCCTTGCGCGGGATCAGCGCTCCCACGGTCGCCAGCAATGTTCCCTCCGGAGCAATGCCGAATTCATCGGCCAGTCTTGCCCTGCTTCGGGTGCGACCGAGCGGGCGAAACAGCGAATGGTCGAGGCCGGTATAATGGATCGTGATCTTGGCGCGCGGCAAGCCAATGTCCGCCATGTCCCGAGCCAAGGCTTCACTCACCGCAAGCAATCCTGCAGCCTGCTCAGCTGCCGCAAGCATCCTGCGATTGGCGTAGGCCTTGTGTCCCCAGAGCGAGATATCCGCACCACGCGCCTTGATGGATAGCGGCAAGTCCAGCTCGCCAGCAATGCGGGCAGCGGCAGGGCCATCGGGATAGAAGAATTGCGCATCGACAAGGTCGAACGGCTGGATCGCGTGCAGGCGCTGCGCCAGTGGCAGCACCGCGCGCACGATCATCGCCGGGTTGAACGGTCCGCCAACTGCGGGGATCAGCGTGAAGCGCGGGCGGTGGACCTTCACCCCGTTTTCCACGCCGCTCACCGCAGCTTCTGCCAGCGGTGCATAGCGCCCCATGGCGATCGGAGGGACGCCTACCGGGTTGATAAGGTGGACGTCCCAGTCGTCGCGGGCTGCCAGGGCTTCCATCTGGCGCGCCACGAAAGTGCCGAACCGCGGCTGGTGGGCGTTAGGATAGAGCGTGGCGATGGACAGTAGGCGTTTCATGCCGATTGCTGTTCCAGACCTTTCAGAGCTTGCGTACCAGCATCTCGGCCACGGCCAGCCAGGCGGGGCTGTCGATCACGATCTGGCGCTGGCCCATGCCGGGTGGCAGCAGGCCCACCAACGCGCCCTGCCGGTCGATGAGCCGCCCGAAGGCAAAGCGCCCGCCGCTGCGCGGGGCGAGCACATCGCGATTGATAATGCTCCCGGCGTCTTCCGGGCGGATTTGCCGCATCCACAACTGGTCACCGCTGCGATATTCGCCTTGCGGTGCCTCGATCGTGAGGCAGATCAGCGCTTCGCCATCGCTCAACTGCGTGGGCAGGATCGCGTCGCGCGGCTTGGTCAGCGCTTCTGCGCCATGTTCGGTCAGCTTGGCGATGATCTGCGGGGTCGCCTCCTCATCGCTCTTCACCAGCAGTTCGGGATCGACGCCCAGTGCCTCGCCAATCCGGTTCATCCATGTGAGCGAGAGATTGCGCATCCCCGTTTCCAGCCTGCCGATGGTTTGCGCGGTGGTCTGCGGTTTACACGCAGCGGCGACTTCTGCCAGCGTCATGCCCTTCTGCTTGCGGATGTCGCGAATGCGGTTGATCATCGGGTGCGCCTTTTACTTGTAACCGATTTGGTTTTTCCTCTTTCCTACAAATGGTTCGTTTTGGCAAGGGCCCCTCCAGCGCAATTGGGGAGATTCGCACATGAAGCAGCATTTGGTCGAACGCGAACTGACGGTCGAAGGCCCGCGCAAGCGCCAGGGCGTATCGCGCCGCCGCCGCAGTGTGACGGTGAACCTTGCCGAAAGCCCGCTCGGCTGGCTCCATGCGCATGGTCATCTGGAGGACCGTTTGTTCGACGCAGGTGAGCGTCTCCGCTCCGATTTCGAGCGTGCCCAGCTTGGCCCCAATGTCACCATGCGGTGGGACCCGGTGAATGTGAAAAGCACTGGCGAACAGGGCCTGACCCAGACCGAGCGCGTGATGGCCGCGCGTGACAGGTTTCATGGCGCGCTGGCTGAGGCGGGCAAGGGTCTGCAGGATATCTTGTGGCGCGTCGTCTGCTCGGGCGAAACGCTGCCGGTGGCGGAAAAGGCCCTGCAATGGCCCGCCCGCAGCGGCAAGCTGGTGCTGAAGCTGGCACTCGACCGGGTAGCGGATTTCTACCGCATCAATTGAGCTTGCGCGCGATCAGGCGAACAGGTCGTGCTCTTCTTCCTCGATCGGTTCGGGCAATTCCATCTGGAAGCGGTTCTGCGCCTCGTGATGGTGCGGTTCGCAGAAGGGCATGCACCAGAAGTGGAACATTTCGGTGGAAGCGGCCATCACGGCTTCCGACCAGGTGGCCAGCCACATCTCGGCAAAGGCGAGGTGCGGGGGCAAGTCGATATGGGTGATCGAGTCGCGCATGGTCTCAGTGTATACATTGTGCAGTGCAGCACAAAATTGATTGTGCGCAATTCGCACGGCAGCAACTAGCCCTCGACCAGCTCCGCCAGTTCCAGCCAGCGCAACTCGGCTTCGTCCTTTTCCTCGCGCGCCATGTCGAGCGATTTGGTGATGCGGGCGAACTTGTCCGGGTCACGGCTGTAGAGGTCCGGATCGGCGAGCGCCGCCTCGCCGTTGGCGATCAGCTTGTCGAGTTCCTCGATCCGCGCGGGCAATTGTTCGTAATCGCGCTGGTCCTTGTAGGAGAGCTTGCCGCTCTTGGGCGCAGGCGGCGCGGGCGGGGCTGCGGCTACTTCCTCCCTTGCGGCCTTCTTCGCAGGCTTGCGACGTTCCTCGCGCTTGGCTTCCCAATCCTCGTAACCGCCTGCGATGATATCGACTGAACCGCTGCCATCGAGGCCGAGCGTGACCGTGACGGTGCGATCAAGGAAGTCGCGATCATGGCTGACGATCAGCACGGTGCCCTCGTAGTCGGCGATCACTTCCTGCAGCAGGTCGAGCGTTTCGAGGTCGAGGTCGTTGGTCGGCTCGTCCAGCACGAGCAGGTTCGACGTGCGGGAGAATTCGCGGGCCAGCAGCAGGCGGCTGCGCTCACCCCCGCTGAAGGTGCCGATCTTGGCGTCAATCACGGACGGATCGAACAGGAAATCCTTGAGGTAGGCCTGCACATGCTTGCGTTGCCCGCGCACGTCGAGCCAGTCCCCCCCTTCGGCGAGGATCTGGCGCACGGTTTTTTGTGGATCGAGCAACTTTCTTTGCTGGTCGATCATCACGCCGGACAGCGTCTTTGCATGGGTGACGGTGCCGCTGTCAGGCTGCAGTTCGCCTGTCAGCATCTTCAGCAGCGTGGTTTTGCCCGCACCATTGGCGCCGACGATGCCGATCCGGTCCCCGCGCTGGATGCGCAGAGAGAACGGCTTGATGATCGGACGGTCGCCGTATGTCTTGGAGATATCCTCAGCCACGATCACGGACTTGGACTTGAAGTCCTCGTCGCTGCCCAGCTTCAGCTTGGCGGTGCCAGCCGGGTTGATCATGGCCGCGCGCTGTTCGCGCATCTGCCACAGCTTTTCGAGGCGGCCCATGTTGCGCTTGCGCCGCGCGGTCACGCCGCGCTCCAGCCAATGTGCCTCGATTTTCAGTTTCGCATCAAGCTTTTCGGCGGCGCGTGCCTCTTCGGCATAGACCTGCTCTTCCCACGCCTCGTATCCGCCGAAGCCCACTTCCTTGCGCCTGAGGTTGCCGCGGTCGAGCCAGATGGTGGCGCGGGTCAGGCGTTTCAGGAATGTCCGGTCATGGCTGATGGTGATGAAGGCGCCCTTGTAGCGGTTGAGCCAGCCTTCCAGCCAGTCAATCGCGGACAGGTCGAGGTGGTTGGTCGGCTCATCCAGCAGCAGCAGGTCCGGGTCGAGTGCAAGCGCACGGGCGAGGGCGGCGCGCCGCTTCTCGCCGCCAGAGGCGCCCGCAGCAGCGGTATCCATGTCGATGCCCAGCTGTCCGGCAATGCTCTCGATCTCGTGGCGTGCGGGCGCGTCCTTCCCGGCGAGCGCGAAATCCATCAGCGTCTCGCAGCCCGAGAAATCCGGCTCCTGCTCCAGCAGCACTATATTGGTGTTCGGCTTCACCTTGCGGATACCGCGATCAGCCTCGATCTCGCCGGTGATGAGGCGCAGCAGCGTGGTCTTGCCCGCGCCGTTGCGACCGATCAGCGCCAGCCTGTCACGCGGGCCGATGTGCAGGTCCAGCCCGTCAGTATCCGGGCCGCCGAAAAGCCAGCCTTCGCCCTGGTGCAGGCCAAGGCCTTCCCACGATAGGATTGGAGGTTCTGCCATAATCGAGCGGGCAATTAGGCGCGGCGAAGCTTGCTGGCAAGGAACAGAAGGGTTCAGTCAGCCGTAATTGAAGCACTGGCACGTTGGTGCACATCTGATTTTCACGGAGAATGACCGAAATGACCCGTTTTGCCCTACCGATCGCCGCTGCCACCGCGCTGGCGCTTCCCTTGTCCGCAACGCACGCCGCTGACGTGCAATTGCAGGCCAGCGGCCCGGTAATCGAGCTCTCGGTGACGGAAAGTGTCGCCAGCGATCCCGATATCGCCAACCTGAGCGCGGGCGTGACCACACAGGCGCCCACCGCCGTACAGGCGATGCAGCAGAACGCCGCGCAGATGGCGCGCGTGATTGCCGAGATCGAGGCGCAGGGCGTTGCCCGCGACGATATCCAGACCAGCGGCATCAGCCTGAATGCGCAATATGATTATGACCAGCAGACCCGCAGCCAGGTGTTCCGCGGATATCAGGTGTCCAACCGGGTGAGCGTGACGCTGCGCGATATTGACCGCACAGGAGAAGTGCTGGATGCGCTCGTTGCCGCCGGTGCCACCGATCTTGGCGGAATCTCGTGGTCGGTCGATGATCCAACTGCTGCGCGCGAACAGGCCCGGGCCGCCGCGTTCGAGGCCGCTCGCGAGCAGGCGATGACCTATGCCGAAATGTCAGGCTATTCGGATATCCGCCTGCTGCAGGTGAGCGAGAATGTGCAGGCCAACCGCCCCATGCCCATGGTCCAGCGCATGGCGATGGATGCGACAGAGGAATCTACCCCTGTCCGCCCGGGGCAGGTGGAGTCTTCCGTGACGGTAAGTGTCACTTACGAGATGAGCCGTTAAGGAAAGTCCAAATCTTTCTGAATGCCGCTAATCGCATTCACAGCTTGTTCAACGCAGCGCGGCTAGGCAAAAGGGTGTCATGAAACGGATTCTCGCCTCCCTGGCCGCGCTTGCAATGCTTGCAGGTCCGATTGCTGCGACAGATGTGGCGGCACAGCAGCGCATGCAGCAGCAGCGCGGCGAGCAGGACAGTGCGCGCGAGCAGATGCAGGCCGGGCGCAACATGCCCATTCGCGAGATCGAGCGGCGGATTATCCCGCGCATGGATGGCGATGAATATATCGGCTTCGAATATGATCCGGCAGCACAGGCCTATCGGCTCAAGTTCATTCGCGACGGGCGGGTAATATGGGTGGATGTCGATGCGCGCACCGCACGGGTGCTCAGGATATCGCGATAAGAGTGGGTGAAACCTTCCGGCTGGTTGACGCGTTATGTTGGCCAGACCATTTGGTCGTAGGCGTTTAGCAGGGGAAAATGGATGCGCATCCTGATCGTCGAGGATGAACCGACACTGGGCCAGCAGCTCAAATCGACATTGGAACAGAATGGCTATGCGGTGGACCTTTCCACCGATGGCGAGGACGGCCACTTCCTCGGCTCGACCGAGGATTACGATGCCGCCATCCTCGACCTTGGCCTGCCCGAGATCGACGGCCTCACCGTGCTGGGCATGTGGCGCAAGGAAAAGCGCAACTTCCCGGTTCTGGTCCTGACCGCGCGGGATAGCTGGTCTGACAAGGTCGCCGGCCTCGATGCCGGTGCTGACGACTATCTTGCCAAGCCCTTCCAGACCGAAGAGCTGATCGCCCGCCTGCGCGCGCTAATCCGCCGTGCTTCGGGCAATGCCAGTTCCGAACTCACCGCCGGCGATGTGCGACTGGATACCCGCTCGGGCCGCGTCACGCGTGCCGGTGAGCCGGTGAAGCTGACCGCGCAGGAATACAAGTTGCTGTCCTACCTGATGCACCATAAGGGCAAGGTGGTCAGCCGCACTGAATTGATCGAACATATCTACGATCAGGATTTTGACCGCGATTCGAACACGATCGAGGTCTTCGTCACCCGCATTCGCAAGAAGCTGGGTGCCAATGTGATCACGACTATCCGTGGCCTCGGTTACAGCCTCGACGACCCCGCAGACACACCCCGCGAATAGCGGAGGTGGGCCGGTAGCGGACAAATCCGCCGCCGCCGACAATACAGCTGCGTCTGCAGGAGGTTCGTCGGCGCCCCATACCGGCAGCATCTCGCGCCGCATGCTGCTGATCGCTGCGGGCTGGATCCTGATACTGCTGACGCTTGGCGGCCTGGCACTCGACCGCGCGCTCACCAACCTGATCTCCAACCAGTTTGACGAGCAGCTCGAAATCTCGCTCAACGCCATGGTGCTGAATGCGGAGATCGATCCATTCGGCGAGGTGCGCTTCAACCGCCCGCTGGGCGACCAGCGCTATCTGGAGCCGAACAGCGGCTATTACTGGCAGATCTCCGGCGGGGAATTCCTCCCCTATCTCTCGCGCTCGTTGTGGGACGAGCCGCTCGATATCCGCGAGGACGAGCGCGCCGTACAGCCGATTTTCTACGACAGCGTGGTGGGCAATGGCGAGGAAGTGCGCATTGCCCAGCGCACGGTGGGCATTCCCGGCAGCGATGTGGACTGGCAATTCGTTGTAGCCAGCACGCGGGCCGAACTGGACCAGCAGATCGCCAACACGCGTGCTATCCTCGGCTGGTCCTTTGCCGTGCTCGGCATCGGCCTGCTGCTGATGGTGATGTTGCAGACCTGGTATGGTCTTGGCCCGCTGCGCCGCATCCGGCAGGCGATTGCCCGCATCCGCACTACCGGCACAAACCGCGTGACGGACCCGCTGCCTCTGGAAGTGCAGCCGATGGTGCAGGAACTCAACGCACTGCTCGCCCATTCGGAGCGGCAGGCGGAAGAGGCGCGCACCCACGCGG
>JAUIJI010000010.1 GCA_030431435.1 Alphaproteobacteria bacterium
CGATGCTGCAACTGCACGGTATTCCCCTCCAGCGGGTGCAAGACCCCGCAATAATTATCCAACCGAAGTCTGCCGCCAAGAAACCGCTTTGCCAAGGCTCTTGTCAGTCCAACCCGGCCTGTTCGAAAGCTCGACGCGGCGGCAGAGGCGAAAAAGACATGGTGTGGGCCGCAAGCATGCCACGACCGGATGCAAACGTTGTGCATTCCCTTGCAGGGTGACCTTGCGGAGGCTGCGTGATGATATAGACAAAGCAGGCAATGGAGAGTTCGGCCCAATACCCCAGCCTTGCAGGCAAGCGCGTGATCGTCAGCGGTGGCGGCAGCGGCATTGGCGAAGGGATTGTCGAGGGCTTCGTGCGTCAGGGTGCGTCTGTTGCCTTTCTCGACATCGACGATGCGGCGAGCGGGGCATTGGTTGAGCGCCTTTCCGACGCGCCCAACGCGCCGCATTTCGTTCACTGCGACATCACCGATGCCGCAGGCTATGCTGCTACCATCGGAGCCATCGTGGAACGGCTGGGCGGGTGCGATATCCTGGTGAACAATGCCGCCAACGACGACCGGCACAAGGTCGAAGAGGTTACGCCAGCCTATTGGGACGAACGCATGGCGGTTAACCTCAAGCATCTGTTCTTTGCCGCGCAGGCGGTTGTCCCGGCGATGCAGGCGGCGGGCGGCGGATCGATTGTCAACCTCGGCTCGATCAGCTGGCATCTCGGGCTGGAGGACCTGGCGATCTACCAGACCGCAAAGGCAGCGATCGAAGGGCTGACGCGCAGCCTGGCGCGCGAGCTCGGGCGCGACAATATCCGCGTCAACGCGATCATCCCCGGCAATGTGCAGACCCCGCGGCAGATGAAATGGTACACGCCGGAAGGGGAGGCACAGATCGTTGCGGGCCAGTGCCTGTCCGGGCGCATCCAGCCGGTCGATATCGCCGCCATGGCGCTGTTCCTGGCAAGTGATGATGCGCGCTTCTGCACGGCACACAATTACTGGGTCGACGCAGGCTGGCGCTGAGGGAGTAACGAGTGACCTATCCGACATTGGCGCCCACCGCCGCGGCCTTGGGTCTGGCACAATGAGCGGGGCTGCCTATCGCAACCCCGATCTGCCCATTGCCGAGCGGGTTGCCGACCTGATGGGCCGGATGACGCTGGCGGAAAAGGTCCAGCAGATCCGCACGGCGTGGGTCGACAAGCGTGACATGATCGATGAGTTTGCCTTCTGCGCCGAGAAGGCGCGCAAGGCCTTTCCCGATGGTATCGGCCACATCACCCGGCCCAGCGACAGGCGCGGTATGCCCGGCGTCACCGGTGCAGCGGGTGGCACGGCAGCGAACTGGCGCACGCCCGAACAGACTGTCGAGTTCATCAACGCCGTGCAGCGCTGGGCAGTCGAGGATACGCGCCTTGGCATACCGGTGCTGTTCCACGAGGAATCGCTGCACGGATACATGGCTACCGAAGCGACCATGTTCCCGCAGGCGATTGCGCTTGCCGGCACCTTCGACACCGGTCTGATGGAACGCGTGCAATCGGTGATCGCGCGCGAGATGCGCGCGCGCGGCGTGCCGCTCACCCTGTCGCCGGTTGTCGACATCGTGCGCGATCCGCGCTGGGGCCGGATCGAGGAAACATGGGGCGAATGCCCCTACCTCGTGGCCGAAATGGGCATCGCCGCCGTGGAAGGGCTGCAGGGGCCGGGCAAGTTCGAGAAGCTCGCCGATGGCAAGGTGTTCGCCACGCTCAAGCACATGACCGGGCATGGCCAGCCGGAAGCCGGCAGCAATGTCGCCCCGGCACAGATTTCCGAGCGCGAACTGCGCGAGAACTTCTTTCCGCCTTTCCGCCGGATCGTCGAACGCACCAGCGTCGGTTCGGTCATGCCCAGCTATAACGAGATCGACGGGGTGCCCAGCCACGCCAATGGCTGGCTGCTGGGTGACGTGCTCCGGGGTGAGTGGGGCTTCGATGGCATCGTGGGCAGCGATTACATGGGCGTCGAGGAACTGCACACGCTGCACGACATGGCGCAAGACATGGAGGAAGCCGCGCTTCTGGCGCTGCAGGCGGGCGTTGACAGCGAGCTGCCCGATGGCCGCGCCTATGAAACGCTGGTGGAAGCCGTTGAAGCGGGCCGCGTTCCGGCAGAACTGGTCGATATCGCTTGCGAACGCATGCTGACGCTCAAGTTCCGGGCGGGCCTGTTCGAAAATCCCTATGGCGACTGGCAGAAGACGCAGGCGATCACGGCGAATGAAGAAGCGCGAGACCTGGCTCTGGAAGCAGCGCGCAAGTCCATCTGCCTGCTGACCAACAAGGGTGGAGCGCTTCCGCTCGACACCGCGAGGATGGGCAAGGTCGCGGTGATCGGCCCCAACCATGCCATCGCGCGCCTTGGCGGCTATTCTTCCGTGCCGAAGCATGCGGTAAGCCTGATCGAAGGGCTGCGACAGGTCGCGCCCGAGGCCGATTTCGTCACCGCGCAGGGCGTCTTCATCACCACCAGCGAGGATCGCTCGCAGGATCTTGTATACCTTGCCGACCGCGACGAGAACCTGCGCCTGATCGACGAGGCGGTGGAGGCGGCAAAGAATGCCGACACGATTGTGCTGGCCATCGGCGATACCGAGCAGACCAGCCGCGAGGGCTTTGCGGTCGACCACTTGGGCGACCGCACCGATATCGACATTGTGGGAGAGCAGAACGGGCTGGTCGA
The DNA here is from genome assembly GCA_030431435.1 of Alphaproteobacteria bacterium. Classification (GTDB taxonomy): domain Bacteria; phylum Pseudomonadota; class Alphaproteobacteria; order Sphingomonadales; family Sphingomonadaceae; genus Alteraurantiacibacter. The sequence continues at coordinate 2,724 of JAUIJI010000010.1, forward strand.
TGCGCTTGCCGCGCTCGGCAAGCCGCTGATCGTATGCGCCATCAACGGCCGCCCGCCCAGCTGGCCCAATGTCGTCGAGAAGGCCGATGCCGTGCTCGAATGCTGGTATCCCGGGCAGGAAGGCGGCACCGCGATGGCCGAGGCGCTGCTCGGGCTTGTCAATCCGGGTGCGAAGCTGCCGGTCAGCGTTGCCCGCAATGCAGGCCAGATCCCCTTGTTCTATAACCGCAAGCCCAGCACACAGCGCGGCTATCTCTTCGGGGACACCAGCCCGCTTTTTCCCTTCGGACACGGGCTGTCCTATACGTCTTTCGAAATCTCGCCGCCACGCGTGGCGAAGACGGTGTTCGCGCCTGACGAGAGCTTCATTGTAGAGGTCGATGTCACCAACACCGGAGACCGTGAAGGCGACGAGGTGGTGCAGCTCTATATCACCCGCAGCAAGGTCTCGGTCACCAGGCCGGTGCTCGAATTGAAGGGCTTCGAACGCGTGACGCTTGCACCGGGGGAGAGTCGAAGCGTTGCATTTACCCTCACGCCCGAACTGCTCGCCTTCTGGAACCGCGACATGCAGGAGGTGAGCGAGCCTGGACCGGTCAGGCTCTGGGCAGGCTCCAGCAGCGCCACCCTGTCAGGCACGGATATCCGTATCGGTTGAGCCGCTTGCACCCGCTTATTTGTCGGAGTAATAATCCCGGCAATTAACGGAGAGGGATTATGAGGGCGAGAAACCTGCTGGCGGCAGCATTGCTGCTGGGCGCAACGGCCATGGGGGCACCTGCAACGGCGCAAGTCGAGACCGAGCGGCCTGACGTGGTGCCGGGAGCAAAGGCTGTGCGGATGGAACGCATTACCGTCCCCTCGCGCGAGATCGAAGGCAACCTCCTAGGCACCAGTGCCGAGCGGCCCGCCATCGTCGTCCTGCCGCCCAGCTATGACGAGGAACCGGGGCGTTATTACCCCGTGGTCTACGCTCTGCACGGCTATTCGATCGATGCCGAACAGTGGATCCAGGAAATCCGCATCCCGCAGACGGCGGAAGGCGCCTTCGCCAAGGGCACGCCGGAAATGATCATCGTGCTGCCCAGCAGCAAGAACGTGCACAACGGCGCGTTCTATTCGAACAGCGTCACCACCGGCAATTTCGAGAACTTCATCGCCGAGGAGCTGATCGCCTATATCGACACGCATTACCGCACACTCGCACGGCCCGAGAGCCGCGGCCTCGTCGGCCATTCGATGGGGGGATATGGCGCATCGCGCATCGGCATCCGCCGGGCAGACCAGTACGGCGCTCTCTACCTGATGAGCCCGTGCTGTCAGTCGCCGTTGGGGACGCAGCGCCTCTCGGCCGAGGATGCGCAGGCCATCCTTGCCATGTCTTCGCCTGAAGAATCGGAAGGCTTGCCGTTCAACCGTCGCGGGCCGACGGCGATTGCTTCGGCCTTTTCGCCCAACCCCAACCGCCCGCCGCTCTTTATCGACCTGCCGGTGGATGAAGAGGGGAATGCCCGGCCGGAAATCGTCGCCAAGTGGACGGCCAACGCGCCGCTCGCGTTCCTTGACCAGTATGCCAGCATCGTGCGCGAATATCCGGCAGTCGGCCTCGATGTCGGCAACCGCGACGGGCTGGTGCGCGACACCACGCTGATGAACGAGGCGCTCAATGCGCTGGGCGTGGAGACCGAGTTCGAAGTCTATGACGGCGATCACACAAATCGCCTCGCCTTCCGGATGCAGGATCACGTCCTGCCGTTCTTCGGCAGGCATCTCGATTTCAGTCAGGACTAGGCCGGGAATATCCCCGGCGGCAGGCCGCTGATCCCGTCCGGATCGAGTTCGAACAGCGCACCGTCATAGCGGCTTTCGGGCAGGTTCTCCGCCGCTGAAGTCGCAAACAGCCGGTCGAGATTTTCGCCCGCAAATGCGACGTTGGTGACTTGCTGTGCGGGCAGCGGAATGGCGCGGTCGAGCGTGCCTTCAGGATCGAAGCGGCTGACCCTGGCACCGCCCCAATGGGCTACCCACAGATATCCTTCGGCATCCACGGTCATGCCATCCGGCGCACCGTCGGTATCGCCAAAGCGGATGAAATCGCGGCGCTCCGACAGCGTATTTCCGTCGCGAGAGAACCGATAGATTACGCCCTTGATGGTATCGGTGTGGTAAAGCCACTTGCCGTCGGGCGAGAAGGCGGGGCCGTTGCACACGCCGTATCCCGAATCCACCCGGTGCCACGCCAGGTCCGGGTCGATCCGGTAGAGCGAGCCCATCTCCCCTTCACAATCGAAGTCCATCGTGCCGCACCAGATCGTGCCCGATGCATCGGCCTTGCCGTCATTGGCGCGGTTGTTGGGCAGTTCTGGCTCCGGATCGCCGATCATTTCGATGCGCAGCGGATCAAGATCAAGCTTTGCAAAGCCGCTCTGGAATCCGGCGATGAAGCCGCCGCCCGCACGTTCCACCACCCAGCCGAGCGGTTCGGGCATGTCCCAGCGCTCGATCCTGTTGTCGGCCAGCGAAAGGCGATTGAGCGCAGGCGCGAGGATATCAGTCCAGTAGAGCGCGTTGTCCCGCGCGCTCCACAAGGTTCCTTCGCCAAGGATGTCCCGCTGATCGCGCTCGATCCTGCGCCATTCGACCATCTGTTCCCTCCCGTTGGATGCCAGCTTCAGAGCCGGTCTCAGTGCCAGTTTCAGTGCCAGTTTCAGTGGTTATCGCGCGGCAGGCCCCGGGTCTGGGCGATCCGCTGGTAGGAATCGCTGCCTTCGAGGATGGCCCCCTTGTCCATCTGTCCGACCAGCGTCCGCTGGATCTCCTGCCACGGCGTTTGCGACGGGGGATAGGCATAGCCGCCCGCCGCCTCCAGCGCCTCGCGCCGCGCCGCCCATTCGGTATCCTCGACCAGCGCGTCGACGCGCCTCTTGCCAAGATCGATGCGCACGCGGTCCCCCGTTTGCAGCAGCGCCAGACCGCCCATGGCTGCCGCTTCCGGGCTGGCGTTGAGGATCGAGGGGCTGCCGCTGGTGCCCGATTGCCGCCCGTCGCCGATGCAGGGCAGGGCATCGATGCCGTTGGTGATCAGGTAGGCGGGCGGGCGCATGTTCACCACTTCTGCCGCGCCGGGATAGCCGATCGGGCCGGTGCCGCGCATGAACAGGATGGTTTCATCGGTGATGCCGCAAGCCGGATCGTCGATCCGCCGGTGATAGTCTTCGGGACCGTCAAACACCATTGCAACGCCCTCGAAGGCGTCGGGATCGCCAGGATCGGAAAGATACCTCTTGCGGAAATCGGCACTGATCACGCTGGTCTTCATGATTGCCGCATCGAACAGGTTGCCGCCAAGCACCAGGAAGCCCGCATCCTTCGCCAGCGGGGCATCGAATTGACGAATGACGCGGTCATCCTCGATCGCCGCGTCGCGGCAATTGTCAGCCAGCGTGCGCCCGTTCACTGTCAGTGCCGTCTCGTCGATCAGGCCCTGCACCATGAGCTGGGCGACGACCGCAGGCACACCGCCCGCGCGATAGTAATCCTCGCCCAGGAATTCGCCGGCGGGCTGCAAATTGACCAGCAGCGGAATGGCGTGGCCCACGTCCTCCCAGTCCGACAGCGGCAGGTCCACGCCGATGTGGCGCGCGATGGCCGACAGGTGGATCGGCGCATTGGTCGATCCGCCGATGGCGGAATTGACCGCGATGGCATTGTGGAAGGCTGCGCGGGTCAGGATGTCGGACGGCTTGAGGTCCTCCTGCACCATCTCGACGATGCGCTTGCCCGTGCGCCAGGCCGCTTCCTGCCGGTCGCGATAGGGGGCGGGGATCGCCGCAGTGCCGGGCAGCATCATGCCCAGCGCCTCTGCCAGCGAGTTCATCGTGCTCGCCGTGCCCATCGTATTGCAATATCCGGTCGAAGGCGCCGAGCTGGCAACTAGCTTGATGAAACCTTCGTCGTCGATCGTGCCTGCGGCGAGCATCTGGCGCGCTTTCCAAACGATCGTGCCCGATCCGGTCCGTTCGCCCTTGTGCCAGCCGTTGAGCATGGGGCCGACCGACAAGGCGATGGCAGGGATGTTCACCGTTGCTGCCGCCATCAGGCAGGCAGGTGTGGTCTTGTCGCATCCGGTCGTCAGCACCACCCCATCGAGCGGGTAGCCGTACAAGGCTTCGACAAGGCCGAGATAGGCGAGGTTGCGGTCAAGCGCGGCTGTCGGCCTCTTGCCGGTTTCCTGTATCGGGTGGACCGGGAATTCTAGGGCGATGCCGCCTGCCTCGATGATCCCCGCACGCACCCTTTCGGCCAGCACGAGGTGGTGCCGGTTGCAAGGTGACAGGTCGCTGCCCGTCTGCGCGATGCCGATGATCGGCTTGCCCGAACGCAGCTCCTCAAGGCTCAGCCCGTAATTGAGATAGCGCTCCAGATAGAGCGCGGTCATGTCGATATTGTCCGGGTTGTCGAACCAGGCGCGGGATCGCAGCTTACCCTTCTTTCCCTCGCTCATTGGCAATCACACGATACGCGGTAGATCATCTGATGGCGGTAGGGCTGGCCCGGGTCGACCCGCGCCGAAACAAAGCCCGGCTGGTTCGGCGCGTCCGGGAATTTCTGCGGTTCAAGCGCGATCCCGTCTCCCTGCCGGTACATATGGCCGGTTTTGCCGACCACGGTCCCATCAAGGAAGTTGCCGGCATAGAACTGGATGCCCGGATCGGTTGTCAGCACTTCGAGCACACGGCCCGATACGGGGTCCTCCAGCCGCGCGGCCAGTTGCGGCATGGCGGTGACGCCCTTGTCGAGCGCGAAATTGTGGTCATAGCCACGGCCGAGCAGCAATTGCTCGTCATTGCCGTCGCGGATGTCCTGCCGGATCATGCGGGGCGAGCGGAAATCGAAATTGGTCCCCGCAACTTCGCGGAGCTCGCCGGTAGGGATCAGCGCCGCATCGACCGGGGTATAGGCTGCAGCGGGGATGGTCAGCACATTGCCCAGCGCACCCTGCGGCGCGCCTTCGCCGGCCATGTTGAACAGCGCGTGGTTGGTCATGTTGACCACTGTCGGCGCGTCCGTGACGGCATCGAACGTGATACCCAGCGCGCCAGCCTCGTCCAGCGAATAGGTGACGCGCACATCAAGGTTGCCGGGATAGCCGGAATCGCCGTCCGGGCTATGATGTGCCAGCACGACGCGGGCGACCGGCCCGTCTTCGACCGAAACGACACGCCAGACGGCCTTGTCGAAACCCGCGCCGCCGCCGTGGAGCGAGTTTTCCCCGTCATTGGCGGGCAAAGTGTAGGTCTGCCCGTCCAGCACGAAGGACGCGCCAGCGATGCGGTTGGCATATCGGCCCACGGTGACGCCGAAGTAATTGGGCGTCTGTTCGTATGGCGCCAGATCGTCATGGCCCAGCACGATATCGGCCAGTTCGCCATCGCGTCCGGGAGCAAGGAATTTCTGCAGCGTCGCGCCATAGGTCAGGATCGTGGCGGAAACGCCTGCCGTATTGGTCAGCGTGATTGCTTCCACCTGTGTGCCATCGGCGAGCGTACCTGCTTCCTCGCGTTCAGCCTCCACAGCAAGCCCCGCCACGGGCATGCACAATGCTGCGATCGCAGCGCAACCCACGCCGAATTTTCCAAACCATGCCAATCGTCGGCCTCCCATCGCCTCTCTCATGCAAGAATCTTTATACTCCGACAAATAAAATGGACGCAAGCCACGATCCTGTGCAATCACCCTTGCGGGAATCGGGTTGAGGAAGGGATGGGAATGACAGGACCTGTGTCGAATGACAGCGCAGGGGCGGGTAGCGGCGTTGCGAGCTATCGTCCGGCGTTGATGCTGCTGGCCACCCTGTTCTTCATGTGGGGCTTCATCACCGTCATCAACAACACGCTGCTGCCGCACCTGCGCAGCGTGTTCGACCTCAGTTACACGCAGACGACACTGATCGAATCGGTCTGGTTCATCGCCTATTTCGTCGCCTCGATTCCCTCTGCCAAGCTGATCGCGCGGATCGGCTACAAGGCCTCGCTGGTTGTCGGGCTGGGCATCATGGCGTTCGGATCGCTGATGATGGTGCCTGCAGCACAGATCCCATCATACGAGGTGACGCTGGTCGCGCTGTTCGTGATCGCCAGCGGCATCACGCTGCTGCAGGTTGCGGCCAACCCCTATGTCGCCGTGATCGGGCCGCCTGAAAGTTCCGAATCCCGGCTGACGCTGGTGCAGGCCTTCAATTCGATGGGCACTTTCTTTGCACCCTATTTCGGTGGCTATCTAATCCTCAGCCGGACGGTGGGCGGCACCTCTCTGGAAGGGACCGAATTGACGGCTGCGGAAAAGCTTGCCGACGCGCAGGCGACGCAATTGCCCTATATCCTGGTGGCCATCGTGCTGGTGGTTATCGCCTTTGTCATCTGGCGTGCCAGGTTGCCATCCATGGGGGCAGAAACGCGCAAGGCGAATGCCGAGGAGCGCAAGCACCTCTCGCTGTGGTCGCACCGCAACCTCGTCTTCGGCATACCGGCCATCTTCATCTACCTGATCGCCGAGATCGGCGTGGCCAACCTGTTCATCAATTTCGTGATCCTGCCCGACATTGCCGGGATCACCCCGGCCCAAGCGGCCAATTACCTTGTGCTGCTGTGGGGCGGCATGATGGTCGGGCGCTTCTTCGGTGCCTTCCTGATGCGGCGGTATGATGCCAGCAAGGTGCTGGCCTGTTTCGCGCTGTTCGCACTGGTGGTGATGATCGGCGCAGCAACTCTGCACGGCCCACTGGCGATGTGGTGCCTGATCCTCGTCGGGCTCGGCCATTCGATCATGTTCCCGGCCATCTTTGCTCTCGGCATCAAGGGTCTGGGGCCATTGACCGAGGAGGCCTCGGGACTGTTGATCATGGCGATTGCCGGCGGGGCGCTGGTGGTGGTGCAGGGCTGGCTGGCTGACCTGTACGGCCTGCAGGCAAGCTTCTGGCTGACGGTCGCCTGCGAGGTCTATGTGCTGTGGTATGCGCTTCGCGGTTCGAAGCCCACCAACGCACTACCGCCCGAAAAGCTCACCTAGCCGCCTCGGGATCGGTCGCGTCCATCGCATCCTGCGTATCCTCCAGCGCCAGCTGGACGAGAATGCGCATGGCTTCGGCGGCACCATCCCCGTCACCGGCGGCGATCGCCTGGTACACCCGTTCATGATCGGGAAGCGGGTTTCGCGGAAGCGCGCGGGAACGCTGCTTGAAATGCGTCGTCCAATTGACCGCCGCGCCCATGCTGGCGGCCAGCACCTGCAGGGCATCGTTGGCTGTCGCCTGCAGCAGCGCCTTGTGAAAATCGCGGTCCGCCGCGCGCCCTTCCTCCGTTGCCAGCGTGTGGCGACGCATGGCGGCGAGCGCTGTCTTCATCTCCTTGAGCGACTGCTTGTCCGCCCTTTGCGCGGCGATGCGGGCGGCGGCAGGTTCCACGATCGAGCGCAGTTCGAACAGATCAGCCACGAACTTGCGGTCCGGCTCACCGGCAAAGGCCCACGCCAGCACATCGGGATCGAGAAGGTTCCAGCGATGGCGCGGCAGGACGCGGGTGCCTGCCTTGGGACGGCTTTCGACCAGCCCCTTGGCGGCCAGCACCTGGATCGCCTCGCGATAGGCGCTGCGCGATACGTTGAGTTCCTCGGCAAAGGCCACTTCGCCCGAAAGCTTGTCACCCGGCGCATATTCGCCTGACAAGATTGCCACGCCCAGCTTGTGTTCGATTGCGCCATGCAATCTGCGGCCCGGGCCCTTGACGGCATCCTGCGGCCGTTTCGTTTCGCCCACCCTGGTGACCATCGCGACTGTTACCTGTTCTGTTTTGCCCTGTACGGGGCCTAGCACCGCAGCAAGCAAAAGGCACCTGTGCGTTGCCTGATCGCGATTTCCAAAATATGTCGGAGTAATGGATCACGCATCATGACCATTCGCATCGCCATTGTCGGTCTAGGCAAGATTGCCCGCGACCAGCACCTGCCCGCGCTCGCTGCAAGTTCGCGCTTCGAGCTGGTGGCCACGGTCGATCCCGGCGCATCGCCGATAGAGGGAGTGGCTCATTTCGCCGATCTGGAAAGCCTGCTGGGTTCCGGTATCGCGGTTGATGCCGTGGCGCTGTGCACCCCGCCGCAGATGCGTGCCGGGTTGGCGAAGCGCGCCTTGGCAGCAGGTCTGCATGTCATGCTGGAAAAGCCGCCTGCTGCCAGCGTTTCCCAAGCGAATGCGCTTGCCGGGCTGGCGCGAGGAGGCTCACCATGCCTGTTCGCCACGTGGCACTCGCGCGAAGCAGGCGGTTTGGAGCCGGCACGCGAATGGCTGGCGGGAAGGGCCCTGCGCCGGATTGCGATCACCTGGCGCGAGGATGTGCGCCAATGGCACCCGGGACAGGCATGGATCTGGCAGCCGGGCGGGCTCGGCGTGTTCGATCCCGGCATCAACGCGCTTTCCATCCTCACTTCGCTGATCGACGAGCCTGTCACGCTGGAAAATGCGACACTGCAGGTGCCACAAAATTGCCACGCGCCGATAGCGGCCCAGCTGGGATTGATGGCGGGCACGGTGCCGGTAAGCGTCGATCTCGATTTCCTGCAGACCGGCAAGCAAACATGGGAAATCTCCGTCGAGACGGAGGAGGGCACGCTGCTGCTGGAAGACGGGGGATCGGTGCTGACCTTGCCCGGCGAGGAGGCGCAGGTCTTCCCCGATCGCGAATATGAACGCCTTTACCAGCACTTCGCCAGTCTGATTACCGACGGTGCGGGGGAAGTGGACCTGCGGCCGTTCACGCTGGTCTCCGATGCCTTCCTGCTCGGAAAAGTGGAGCAGGTCGAAAACTTCGTCGAATAGGGTGCATCTTACTGCAAGCGATTGACATGAGGCCCTTGCGCCTGAAAGAACTTGTCCGACAAATAGGAGGGGATTCTTGGCAGGCGTCGAACTATCGGGCGTGAGCAAACGCTTTGGCGATGTCTCGGTCATCGACAATGTGTCGCTCGAGATCGCGCAGGGCGAATTCGTCGTCTTTCTCGGCCCGTCGGGCTGCGGCAAGTCCACCTTGCTGCGCCTTGTCGCCGGGCTCGAGCAACTGGATGAGGGCGCGATCCTGATCGATGGCAACCGCGTCGACAATCTGCCGCCGGGCAAGCGCGACGTGGCGATGGTGTTCCAACACTATGCCCTTTATCCGCACATGACGGTGCGCGACAATCTGGCGTTCGGCCTGCGAAACACCGGTGTATCCGAGGACGAGATCGGCGGGCGCATTGCCACTGCGGTGGAAAAGCTCGAGATCGGTGACTTCCTCCAGCGGCGCCCCGGCCAGCTCTCCGGCGGCCAGAAGCAGCGTGTCGCCATCGCCCGCGCCATCGTCAAGCAGCCCAAGCTATTCCTGTTCGACGAGCCGCTGTCCAATCTCGACGCTGCCTTGCGCGCCCGCACACGCATCGAACTGGCCCAGCTGCACCAGCAATTGCGCACAACGATGATCTTCGTTACCCACGACCAGGTGGAGGCTATGACGCTCGCTGACCGCATCGTGGTGATCAACGAGCGGCGGATCGAACAGATCGGCACGCCGATGGAAGTCTATCGCCGGCCGGCGACCAGTTTCGTCGCCAGCTTCGTCGGCACGCCAAAGATCAACCTCGTTCCGGTGACTGCCGCAAATGCTGGCGGGCTGGCGGCGGCGCGCATGCCGGACGGCACCTTGCTCGAGACCACGATCCCTTGGGACGAGGCGCTGGCGCGCGATGGCGCAACCCTGGGCCTGCGTCCGGAAAACGTCAGGATCACGGGTGCGACGCAAGGCCAGGCACCTGCCACAGCCCGCGTTGTCGAACGGCTGGGTGAACGCACCATCGTCTATGCAGCGCTGGCAGACGGCACGTTGCTGACCACCGAGGATCGTGGCGATTCCACAGTCCAGCCAGGTGACGAGGTGGGGCTGGCGATCGATGGCAATGCCGCCCACCTGTTTGCCGCTGATGGCACCGGGCATCACGCGGGGGCTGCGTGATGCTGGCAAGCCAGCAAGGCAGGCGGAGCACGTGGGACCGCTGGTCGGGCATGCTGTTTGTCGCCCCCTACCTGCTGCTGTTTGTGCTCATGCTGGTGGTACCGCTGGTGATCGGCTTCCGCCTGTCGCTGACGCGCGGCGACCTGTTCGGCATTCGCGAGGAGGTCGGCTTCGCAAATTACGGGCGGCTGTTCGCTGATCCCGTCTTCATCCAGGTGATCTGGAACACGCTCTATTTTGTCGTGCTGACCGTGCCGGCCTTTGCAGTTCTCGGCCTGTTGCTGGCGCTTGCCCTTAACCAGCAATCGCGCTGGGCGGCAGTGTTGCGCGCGATCTTCTTCGCTTCGACCGTGCTTTCCGTCACGGTGGTGACGCTGATATGGCGGCTGGTCCTGCTGCCCGAACAGGGACTTGCCGCCGTTCTCGCCAACGCCATCGGGGCGGAGCCGGTGGCCTTCCTCAGCAGCCAGGCCACCGCCATGCCCGCGATCGCCGTCACCACGATCTGGTGGGGGATAGGCCTGCCGATGGTGCTGTTCCTGGCTGCCCTGCAACAGGTTCCGCGTGACCTATACGAAGCCGCAGCGCTCGACGGGGCATCGCGCTGGCGGACCTTGCGATCGATCACCCTGCCATCGATCAAGCGCACCATGGTGCTGGTGATCATCGTGGAGATCATCCTGCAGTTCCAGCTGTTCGGCCAGGCGCAATTGCTGACAAATGGCGGACCCAACAACTCCACCCGCCCCATCGTGCTGTTCATCTACGAGGCCGGGTGGAAGCAATGGCAGCTCGGCTATGCCGCAGCCGCCGCGCAGATCCTGTTCGCGATGATCGCGATTGCCGCCATGGCGCAGTATTACGTGTCATCGCGCAGGGACGCGGCATGAGCAGCGCGGCTGTCAGGCGTGTGCCGCGCGCGGCGGTGATCGGCGTCACCATGGCCGCAGGGCTGATGGTGTTGCCGATGCTGTGGGTGCTGATCCTGTCGCTGAAAGACAGTTCGGCGCTCATGGCGGATACTACCACCGCTTTCTCCCCGCCCTGGACGCTGGTCAATTACGCCAACATCGTCGGGGACGGGCAGGTGGCCGTGTGGTTGCTCAATTCCACCATCGTCTCGCTGCTGATGACAGGGGGCGTTCTGTTCCTGTCTTCGCTGGCAGGATACGGCTTCGCGCGACTGGAATTCCCGGGGAGGAACATCCTCTTCATCGTCGTGCTGTTCGGTCTCGCCATTCCGGAGCAGGCAGTGATCATCGGCCGGCACCAGCTGTTTGCCGCAGCAGAAATGCACAACACCTATACCGCCCTTGTCATGCCCGGTCTGTCCGCGCCCTTCGGCGTGTTCCTGATGACGCAATATTTCCGCGCCATTCCCAGGGAGATCGACGAGGCAGCGATGCTCGACGGCGCTTCGCGCTTCCGCGTGTTCTGGCGCGTGCTGCTGCCGCTCACAGTTCCCGCGCAAGCGACATTGGGCATCTTCACCTTCTTCCATGCATGGAACGATTACTGGTGGCCGCTGATTTCGGCGACCAATCGCGACATGCTGACGCTGACGGTCGGCATCGCTGCCAGCCAGCAGAACTTCGCGCAGGCCGAAGGGCTCGGCTTCCTGATGGCACAGGCGGTGTTCGCCGGCCTGCCGGTGCTGATCATCTACGTCATTTTCCAGAAGTATATCGTGCGCGCAGTCGCCGGGGCAGCGGGCCAGTGATGCCCCTGCGCTACCTCGCCTTTCCTCTCGCGGCGCTGGCTGCGCTGTCCGCCTGCGGTGAACGCGATGATCGAACAGAAATCACCGTGCAGCGGTTCTTTGGCGCTTGCCAGGCCGAATATGGCGACGTCATCGATCCGCAAGAGGCAGAGGGCGAGTGCGGCATCATCACCGCGATGATCAACCAGTTCGAAGCGGAAAACCCGGATATCAAGGTGGTGGAGAACACCGTGTTCTGGCCGGGGTACGACCAGCTCACCTCGCAGATCGCCGCCAACGGCCCGCCCGATGTGGTGACGATGCACAGTTCCGCCATCCCCGATTACGAGGCGCGCGACCTGCTCGAACCGCTTGGTGAAGACCTGCCTGCGCTGGGCCTGACCGCTGACGATTTCACCGCCGCCGCCCGCGCCGGGGTGACGGTGGATGGCGAGGTCATGGGCATCCCGATCGATGTCTGGGCGCCGCTTTGGCACATCAACTTGAACCTGTTCCGCGAAGCCGGGCTGGTCGATAGCCAAGGCCGCCCGATCATGCCGCGGAGCACGGAGGAATTCCTCGAGCATGCCGACAGGTTCGTGGAAGCAACGGGCAAGCCCTATTTCATCCAGGTGACGACCAAGGACCTCGCCGGTCCCTCGCGCATATTCCAGGTCTACATGATGCAGCAGGGCGATCCGGTCTTCCCTGATCCGCGCCACGCCGATTTCGACAATGCCAGGGGCCGCGAAGTGCTGAAGTTCATGCGCGACGTCTATGCAGGCGGATACAGTGTGCGCGACCAGGACTATGCCGCCAATGTCTCTGCCTTCCTTCGCGGAATGGGTGGCATACTCGTCGATGGCACATGGATGGTGGGGCAGTTCGATGCCGCCGCGCATGATCCCGACAGCCCGCTCTACCAGGGCTATGCCGTGCGTCCGGTGCCGATGATGTTCGACGGGCCGCCGGTGTCGCTGGTGGACGGGCACAACTGGGTCATGCCGCGCGACAGTTCGCGCACACCCGAAGAGCGCGCCGCGGCGCTGCGCTTCCTCCGCTTCTTTGCCGAGAACGATTTCCAGTGGGCGCGCACCGGCCATTTCCCGGCCTATCGCCGGATCATCGACAGCGCGCAGTGGCAAGGCCTGCCGCACCGCGACGATATTGCCATCATCACCGAGATCGGCCAGCCGCTGCCCAATTACGTGCGGCGGCAGGCTCCGATCGAACTGATCGTGGGCGAGGAAGTATCCGCCGCCTTCACTGGTGCCAAGCCGATCGATGCCGCCTTGCGCGACATGGAGCGGCGCACCAACGACGTGCTGCAAAGTTTTTGACCAACCGGAGAATGTAATGCTCAAGGCAAGCGTGATAGCCGATCGCGACTTCACCATCGGCGAACTGGACCGCCGCGTGTTCGGCTGTTTCGTCGAACATTTGGGCCGCTGCGTCTATGGCGGCATCTACGAACCCGGGCACGAAACCGCCGATGAGGAAGGTTTTCGCGGCGACGTGATGGCGCTGGTGAAGGAGCTGGGCGTCACCATCATGCGCTATCCGGGCGGCAATTTCGTCTCTGGCTATGACTGGCTGGACGGTGTCGGCCCGAAGGAGGATCGCCCGCGCAAGCTCGATCTCGCCTGGTTCTCGACCGAAACCAACCAGTTCGGCACTAACGAGTTCGTCAGCTGGTGCCGCAAGGCGGGGGTGGAACCCATGCTGGCGGTGAACCTTGGAACTGCCGGCCCGGACGAAGCGCGCAACCTCGTCGAATATTGCAACCATCCGGGCGGGTCCTACTGGTCCGACTTGCGCCGTTCGCATGGCTATGAGGAGCCGCACAACATCACCTACTGGTGCCTCGGCAACGAAATGGATGGCCCCTGGCAGATCTGCCACAAGAACGCGCAGGAATACGGCCGGGCGGCCAAGGAAGCAGCCAAGGTCATGCGCTGGACCAGCGAGGGGCTGACGCTGGCCGCCTGCGGTTCGTCCTTCCGCGAAATGCCGACCTATGGTGCCTGGGAATACGAGGTGCTGGACGAGGTGTTCGACGAGGTCGATTTCATCTCGCTGCACCAGTATTTCAAGAATGACGAGCAAGATACGGCACGCTTCTTCAGCCATGTCGACAAGCTCGACAGCTTCATTACCGAGGTGACGGCGATCGCCGATGCGGTTGCGGCCAAGCGCCACAGCCCCAAGCGGATCATGCTCTCGCTTGACGAATGGAACGTCTGGTATCGCACGCGCAGCGGCACAGATACGAAGCAGCCCGGCTGGCCCGAAGCGCCCAAACTGCTAGAGGAAGTCTACAATTTCGAAGATGCGCTGGTGGTGGGCGGGGCGTTGATCACCCTGATGAACCATGCCGACCGGGTAAAAACCGCCTGCCTCGCGCAGCTTGTCAACGTGATCGGGGCGATCATGACGCAAACCGGCGGCCCTGCATGGCGGCAGACGATCTTCCATCCCTTCGCTCAGGCGAGCGCGCTGGCGCGTGGCAATGTCCTGCGGCTGGTGGTGGATACCCCGACTTTCGAGGCCGGGAGCTATCCCGAAGCGCCAGTGCTGCTGTGCGCAGCTGTCCACGATCCCGACAGCGGGCAGGTGAGCGTGTTCGCGTTGAACCGCAGCCTGACCGATGCGATGGAGTTTGCGCTCGACCTGCGGGGCAAGGGCGCGTTCACGCTCGCCGAAGCCAAGGAGCTGCATCACGCTGATCTGCAGGCCAGCAATACCGTGGACGCACAGGACGAGGTTTCGCCCGACAACCACCCCGATTGCAGCTATGACGGGATGCTGACCGCGAAGCTCAAGCCGCTGTCATGGAACGTCTTCGTGCTGCAGCCCCGGGCCTGATCCTGTATCCAACCAATTATCGAAGGAGTTGCCATGCCCCCGTTCAAGAAACAGCTCGAGCAGGATCGCCCGCTGATCGGCCTCTGGCAGGCTCTGGCCAGTGGCTATTCGGCGGAAATCTGCGCCCGCCAGGGTTTCGACTGGCTGCTGCTCGACGCCGAGCATTCGCCCAATGACATGCAGACGCTGCTGTCGCAGGCGCAGGCCATCGCACCTTTCGAATGCGAGGTGATCACGCGTGTCCCTTTCGGGGAGCCGGTGGTGATCAAGCAGTATCTGGACATGGGGCTGCACACGCTGCTGGTGCCGATGGTCGAGACGGCCGAGCATGCCGAAGCGCTGGTCCGCGCCTGCCGCTATCCGCCGCATGGCATCCGCGGCGTGTCGAGCGCCACGAGCCGCGGGGCCAATTTCGGCGTAAACACCAACTACCTTCACGAAGCCAACGACATGGTGACGCTGATCGTGCAGATCGAAAGCACCAAAGGCGTAGAGAATATCGACGAAATTGCTGCGGTGGAGGGTATCGACGCGATGTTCATCGGCCCGTCCGACCTTGCCGCTTCGATGGGGCTGTTGGGGCAGCCCCTGCACGCTGACGTGACAGAGGCGATCGGCAAGGCCAAGGCGGCGATGGACCGCGCGGGCAAGCCGGCGGGCATCTTCGCCCTGAACCCCGACCACGCGCGCCAGTGCATCGCTGATGGCTTCCAGTTCCTCTCGGTCGGCACCGACATCGGTCTCATCATCTCCGGTGCCCAAAAGGTTCTGGGCGAGGTTCGCGCCGAATAAGGCCAGCCCGCCGGGTGAGCCTTTGCGCCAAGCCCAGCGCCTACTCGCGGCAGCTGAAGCTCGCGGCATCATCAGGGTCGCCGCCATCGTAACGGGCCACCTTGGGATAGGGGCATAGCGGGCGCGAGACGCCGGGAAACGCATTGCCCGTCGCCACCACGCGGTCAGGCGCCTTGTCCTGTTCGACCCAGTCGACGATAGCATCGAGCATTTCGAACTGGTCAGTCGCCTCGCCGCCGCCGCAATGGAGCATGCCCGGCACGCCGAAAAAGCGCACTGCCTCGCGTCCCGGTTCGCCGGTTGCGGCCACCATGTCCTCGTACCAGCGCACGATATGCGGCGTGGACATGCCCTGGTCCGACATGCCGTTATAGACGATCATCTTGCCGTGCAGCGCGAAGGTGGAGAGGAACGGACTGTCGGCATCGCCGATCCCGCCCTGGTGGCGGATGCGCGCGAGCAGATCGTCGATATCGTAAGGTGCCAGCGGATCCCAGTCCGGGTCCGGAGGGGTCAGTTGAAGGTAGCGGAACATGCCCAGTCCCAGCGTAGCATCGCCCGCAGTCATCTCGCCATCATCGCCGCTGCCCATGCGGATACCGCGCCATGCGGGCGAGGCAATGCCGGTATCGTAAGTGAACGGACCGTAGAGATATTCGCCGCTCGAACTGCGCGGCCCCGCTTTCAGTTCTTCCAGCGCATCGACCTGCTCTGCAGAGAGGCAACTGTCGGTCTTTGCCCCGCTGCAGGCCAGCACCTCGGGAGAATAGCCGCAGGACTGCCAGTC
Source organism: Alphaproteobacteria bacterium (assembly GCA_030431435.1). Classification (GTDB taxonomy): domain Bacteria; phylum Pseudomonadota; class Alphaproteobacteria; order Sphingomonadales; family Sphingomonadaceae; genus Alteraurantiacibacter. Next base: position 18,904 of record JAUIJI010000010.1, read on the forward strand.
GTTGATCATCCCGTCGGCCAGCCCGTCCAGCGCGTCGCACTGATCGAGCACCGAGGTGCGGACGAGTTGCAGGTCATTGTCGGAGAAGGCGCGTGACAGGATTGGCCGTCCCTGCGCGTCCCTGGGCGAGATATCGGCAAGAACCTTCAGGTTCCACACTTGGCCCAGGCCCAGGCGCGAGAAACTCATCGCGGGGTCGCCGGCAACAATTCCGTCAAATTCCAGCGGGAAGCGCTGCGCTGCGATCAAGCCCTGCCGACCGCCATTGGAACAGCCGATGAAATAGGAATGGCCGGGGCCTTGCCCGTAAAGCTGCGCGATCAGGGACTTGGAAAGGGCAGTCACCTCGCCGATCGCATTATAGGCGTAATCGACGCGCGCCTGCTGATCGAGGCCGAAGGTCGCATCGATCGGTGATCCCTGGTGTCCGGCGTCAGTCGATACCACCGCGAATCCGCGGGTAAGGGCAGGCTGCGCGGACGAATTCGCAACTGTTCCGATTGCCGCGCCGATCACCCCGTCAAGGCCGCCGCCACCCTGGAACATGAAGCGTCCGCTCCAGTCCTCGGGCAGTCGCAGTTCGAAGCCGATCCCGAATTCGCGCCCTCCCACACCGGTGCGCGGATTGATCGTTCCCTTGACCAGGCAATGGGCGGGCAAGTGCGCCGAAGGTGCGCCGGGAGGAGCAGGGGCGGGACCGGCCAGTTGCAGCGAAGCGGTGGATATAACAAGGTCTTCCCTGCCGTTGCCGGCGAGGGATGCACAACGCTCTGTAAAGGCCACCTCGCCCTGCGCGCTGGCGCTGTCGCCCCAAGCTACAAGCCCTGCAACCGCAGCGACCGGGAGGCAGGCTCCTGCCATCAAGGCAACCGAGTATGCACGCTTGTTCATTGATCTCCCCCTGTTCGCCGCGCCAGACCGGATCAGGCCCGTACACAGTCAATGCGTTGAAGCCAGCCATACCATCAAAATGGCCTTATCCAGAGGAATTCATTCCTTCAGAGCGGACTGCGTGGATCTTTGCAGGGGAGCTTGTGCCAGCTTGGCAGGAGTGTGCCACAGGGGGCAGCGAACTGCCCCCTGCGCCCGTCTTTAATAGTTGAAACGCAGCTGCACGGCTACCGAACGCGGGCGTTCGGCAAGTGCTGCAACGGTCCCGTTTGCACCGCTCACAGTCTGGCGGAATCCGGCGGTCGCCTTGTCGGTGAGGTTCTTGCCGATCAGGGCGATTTCCCAGAGCCCGTCCTGCGGACCAACGCCGACACGCAGGTCAAACTTGGCGAATCCGTCCTGACGGATCAGGTCATCCGCAGTCGAGGACTGATAGTACCAGGAAGTGAAGTAAGCGGTCGGTGAGACGCGCACTTCCAGGTCGCCTGCAGGGATGATGGCATCGAACCTGACGTTGCCGCTCCATTCCGGAGCATAGCCGCGGCGCTTGCCCGACAGGTCCTGACGGCGGTTGATGCAACCCGCGTCTTCGCCAACCAGTGTCTGCAGCTGGGTGCAGGGTGCACCGTCATAGTCCCGGTACACAGCATCGAGATAGGCAATATCCGTGCTGGCGGTCAGCCAGTCCGACAGGCGGACGCTGCCCGAAAACTCGATACCTTCCGAACGCGCCGAGGCAGCATTGGCCACGCTGACGCGGACCGAGCCACTGGGCAGCGTTTCGGAGACCGATTCCTGCAAGCCGCTGTAATCCGCCCGGAACGCGCTGAGGGCATAGGTGACAGCACGATCGAACAGGCTGCCCTTGACGCCGATTTCATAGGCATCGACCGTTTCCGGACCGAAGTCGCCACCGGTCGAACCGCCGCTGTAGCCACCGGCCTTGAAGCCCTTGCTGTAGGTGGCATAGGCGGTGAGGTCAGGCGTCGCTTCGTATTGCAAGCCGATGGAAGGCATCAGCTTGTCGTCCTTGCGATTGGGATTGGCGAAGTTCAGGTTCGATGAGCCGAGGATGGCATTCAGCGTATCGCTGGAATCCTGGCTTCCAGCGACGAAGGTTTCCGGGCGCGGGTCGGTGGCATCCGCCGTGCCGTAGATCACACTGCGGAAGCCGTCCTTCTCGACCGATGAGTAGCGCAGGCCAAGATTGATCTTGAACCGGTCAACCGGGGTGATGGTGGCAGCAGCAAAGACCGACTTGGTCTCGCTATCCTCGTTGATCGAAAGCCTGCCCGAGATAGGGGAATTCGCATCGTAACCGGGCACACCCACGCCGAAGGGGCGGAAGTAGAAACCCGTGACGCCGTTGTTGCGCAGCTTGGTATCGGAATAGAATGCGCCGATCTGCCATTCGACAGTGCGGCCAAGCGGAGAGACGAGCCGGACTTCCTGCGACCACTGGCGGAAGGATTCGCGCTGGAACACCGGCAGCTGGCCGCCGCCGCCGATCCCGGGGACGGGCGACGGCACGAGCTGCTGCAGATATTCGGTATCGTGGTCGAAATAGCCGGTTATCGTGTTCAGCACGTATTCGCCGATGTCGATTTCATTGGTCCAGCCCACTTCCGTGAAGGAATAGTCGAGGTATCCCGGAGGGCTGTTGTTCTGCCAGTTCAGTTCATCGTCCACCATGCCGCCGGCAGCAGTCAGATAGCTGCCGCAGGTCGGGCCGGTGGGGAAGGGTGCCGGGGGCGGGCAGTTCTCGATTTCGTAGGGGAGGAAATCTTCCGAATTGGTGCTGCCCACATCCACCCTGAGGTCGGAGCGGAAGCCCACGGGGTTGTAAGATAGCGACAGGCGGCCAACCTCGTTCTGTTCCTGCGAGCCCTTCTCGCCGGTGAATTCGTTGTCGACAAATCCGTCCATGCCCGAAAGGCGTCCGGCGGCGCGGAAGCTCAGGTCCTGTGCAATCGGAACGGTGAAGCCTGCTTCGACGTTGTATTCGCCATGCGACCCGTACAGCGCCGTGCCGTTGATCTCGAATGTATCGCCCGGCTTGCGTGTCGTGATGTTCAGTGCACCGGCGATGGCGTTGTTGCCGAAGAAGGTCGTCTGCGGGCCCTTGAGGATTTCCACACGCTCGACGTCAAACAGGGCGGCGCGAATGGCGCGCGGCCGCGAGCGGTAAACACCATCAACGAAAGTGGCGACCGATTGTTCGAAGCCGGTGTTGTTGGAGGAACCGATACCGCGAATGTTCAACTGGTCGAATGGTCCGGGCGTGATCCGCACGTTGGCCTGGCGATCAGCGACTGCAGCAAGGTCAAGCAGGTTGTCGCGGGCGATCGTGTCACCACCGACAACGGCGATCGAGATCGGCACGTCCTGCTGGTTCTGCTCGCGCCGCTGCGCGGTCACCAGGATGACATCCGATGGTCCAGCCGCCTCGGCGGCCTGCTGGCCGTCGTTCGCCGTATCCTGGGCAAATGCCGGATTTGCGGCGAGACAGCAGGCCATGATAGCCACCGCGCTGCAATGCGAACCGAGAATACTTGCTTTCATCTTTCTCCCTTTCGTCCTTTGGCCGGATTGGCGGGCGGGCAGTCGCCGTGAGCACATCTGCCTGCGCCGGCTGGCCAGGCCGACTTTTTTCACGAACAAATTGTCGAGAGGTGCGAAGGAGGTAGGCCCAGGCTTCGCCTGAGAGGCCATTTTCCCTGTCTTAACATCCTCCCCCGTCCCGCAATGTTGCGGTTACGAGAATGCGCGCTAAAATATAACGATCGTTACAAGTGTCAACAGGAAGTGGAATCGAAAGCTGCGATCCGGCCACTGGGTCGGCCAACCTGTCAGGAGCGATTAGAGAGAGGAAATAAAATCAATGACATACATTAGACAAGCTTCGCTTGAGGAGGCTGCGAGTGACGAATATTCGCGCAAAACCGCACGCAATCGCGAGGCGTTTCTGGACTTTGTCCGCCTGTATTATGACGAAATGAAGGTGCGGGAAGCTTTCGAACGTTACGTAGATGAGGGCTATATCCAGCATAATCCTGCGGTCGTGGATGGCAGGGAAGCGGCGATTGCGCACCTCGATGGGCTGCTCGAAAGGCCGACCGTTTCCATGGATGTGCGCCGCGTTCTCGTGGATGGTGATTATGCGGTTGCCCACCTGATCGGCCGTCAGGGGCCGGAGGATCCCGGCCATGCCCTGATGAACATCTTCCGCATGGAGGACGGTATCATCATGGAACACTGGGACGTAGCCCAGCCGATCCCCGAAAAGACGGCGAGCGGCAGGGGCATGGGTTAGTAATCCCCTTGCGCGCAGGGGCGGCGTTTCAGGCGTCGTTCGCAGGTTTGGCGGGCCGGGTGCGTTCCATGAACAGCGAACGACCCTGCTCGTCTTCTGCCTCAAGCGTATCGATAAGCGTTTCAAGGATGTGTTCGAGCGTAATGATCTCGTGCTGCCTGAGCCCGGATAGCAAGTAATCGGCCACCTGGTCGGTTGCCGGGCGCATGGCGCGGAACAGGCGCTCGCCTTCCTCGGTCAGGGTCAATTGCTTGCGGCGGCGATTGGTGGGGTCGGGCTTGCCAACCACGCGACCATTTTTCTCCAGCGTAGTCACCGCGCGCGAGATGCTCATCACATTGACGCCTGTCAGCTCCACCAGCTTGTGGCTGGCGAGAGAGCCGTAATGGCCGATTTGCATCATCACGCGGAATTCGTTCAGCGTGATGTCGTGTTGTCTTGCCAGGTAGGTCGAAAAAGGCGCCATGAGCCGGTTTGCCAACTTGAGGATGCCGTGCATCAGTTTGGCATTGCGGTCGAGATCTGATTGCATGGGCCCCTCTTCTTTTATCCAGCATCTCCGTGCACTGGCGCAACCTTTGCTGATAATTGCGTTACAAAGCTGATACAAGCTGAAGGTGGTCGGCTCGTTGCAATACTATATAACGAACGTTACAAGTCCTGCTTGTATGACAGGATAACGCAGGCTGGCAATTCCCCGCAAAAGCCAGCACCAGAGGAGAGATGTCGATGAGTGAAGGGCAATCGCTGGAGGACCGCAATACCGAGATCGTGCTGAACATGTGGAAAGGCGTGATCTATGAGGGCAAGCGCGAGGCGGTCCTTAAATATATCCACCCCGACTACATCCAGCACAATGTCAACATGCCTTCCGGGCGGGAACATGTGCTGCACCTTGTGGACCTGATCAACAACAAGCCTGCGGACTTCACTCCACCCGGGCACAAGACGCTGTTGCGCGCTGTTGCGCAAGGCGATTTCGTGGTCGTGATCTGGGAACAGGAACAGCCCGATCCGAACGAACCCGGCAAGACCTACACCGGACATGCCTTCGACATGTTCCGGCTGGAGGACGGGTTGATCATGGAGCACTGGGATGACACGCGCAAATGGCCCCGCCCGTGGAACGAGGAGAAGGCGGACTGAACTCCCCGGCCTGCCTGAAGCGTGATCGGGCAGGACCTGCAAGCCTTGCGAAAAGTGTAACGATCGTTACAAATGCTTGGCGTGGATAACGGCCAAAGGCCAATGAAGGGAGAGTCCGGATGGCAGATGATGCGGCGCTTGAAAGTTTGCGCCAGACAGTCGCAAGGCTGGAAGAGCAGGTGTCCCACTTGCGCAGCAAGGCAGCAGTCTCTGAAGCGCATCTGGAAATAAGCAACCTGCAGGCGACTTATGGCTATTATGTCGACAAGGGTTTGTGGGACGAAGCAGCGGACCTGTTCACGCAGGACGGGACGCTCGAGATCGCAGGGCGCGGCGTTTATGTCGGCCAGGACCGCGTTCGCCAGTATCTGCATGCGCTGCCACCCTATGAACGCGGGACCATCTTCAATCATATGCAGTTGCAACCGGTGATCCACTGCGATCCGGAAGCAGGCACCGCAAAGGGCCGCTGGCGGGCCTTCATCCTGATTGCGTGGCTTGGCGGTGAAGCCCGTTGGGGCGAAGCTGTGTATGAAAACAGGTATCAGCTGGTCGACGGCGTCTGGCGCATTTCGGCACTGCACGCCTTCATCACCTTCTATGCCGAATATGATCGCGGGCCCAATCACGGCGGTGTGCCGATGGTCCGCTCGATCGAAGGCCTCAAGCCCGACCGGCCGCCAAGCCACGATTACGAGGCATTCCCCGAAATCTTCGTGCCGCCATTCCATTATGCCAATCCGGTGAGTGGCAAGCCATGGTGAACCAGCTGGACAAGCCGCTCGATCGCGCCGCGCTATACGCTGTTCTCGACAATTACATCGAAGCGCTGCTCGCGCGCGATCCGGGCCGGGTGAGATGGGCGCCCGATTGCTTCATCACGGAGAACAACGTTGCCCTGCGTGTGGGAGACGGTGTCTGGGGCACGGCAACCGGCCGCGGCAGCTATGACCTGCGCTTTGCCGATCCTGCCACCGGCCAGGTTGGCCTGTTTACCACCCTTGTGGAAACCGACGAGGAATCGGCGGCCACCCTGCGGATTGCCGTCGATGCAACCGGCGCAATCCGCGAAGCCGAAACGCTGATCGTTCGCCAGAGCGACGAAGCGCTTGTCTTCCCTGACCCGAAGTTCGAGACCAAGCCGGTACTCGAAGCCGTGGTGCCCGAGAGCGAACGGATGAGCCGGGAGCGGCTGCGCGCGGTTGCTGATGGGTATTTCAACACGCTGGAGCAGAATGACGGGCAGCTGTTCACCCGCTTCCACCCGGATTGCAACCGCGTGGAAAATGGTGTGCAGACTTCCAACAATCCCGATTTCTTCCTGCCGATCGGCGGACTGTCCTGCGAAGAGCAGTTCAAGCTGGGCTGGTATCGCTACGATGACCGGCTGCGCGGTCGCCGCTATCCGCTGTTCGATGAGGAGCGCGGCCTGGTTATGGCCTATGCCTTTATCGACCACTGCGGGCGACTGGCCGATTACACCCTGAGTGATGGCGAGCATGTGAAATCGCTGATCAGGCGACCGCACACCTTCTACCTGGCCGAACTGTTCAGGATCGAACAGGGGGCCATCCGCCAGATCGAAGCGAATTTCATCACCGTACCCTACCACATGCCATCGCCCTGGGGCGGACGGTAAGCAAGCCGGCAGGCTGGTGCGGCGGCGCGAGAAACCCCGCCGCCGCACCGCCGACAGTCACATCGGTTCAGGCATTCACGCGCAAGCCCTTGAGCACGTGGTCGGATCCCTTGTCACCAACCATGATGGCGGTGGCGTTGGTGTTGCCCGAAGGAAGGCTTGGGAACACCGATGCATCGGCAACCCAGAGGCCCTCGAGCCCCAGCACCTTGAGATCGGGGTCCACCACGGCCATCGGATCGTCCTTCTGCCCGATCTTTGCGGTTCCCACCGGGTGATACATGGGGATAGCGGCCATGCGCACATACTCGCGCAGTTGGGCGGGATCGGTCAGCTGCGGGCCCGGGCGCAGTTCTGACGTGACATAGCCCGCAACCGGTGACTGCTCGAGTATCTCGCGCGCGATCCCGATTCCCTCGACGATCTGGTCCACATCGTCGTCTGTCGAAAGCTGCTTGTGATGGATCACCGGCGGATCAAGCGGGTCGCCGGAACGCAGGGTAATGGATCCGCGATATGCCGGCCGCATCAACCCTACCAGCGTGGAGACCGAGGGGTTCTTGCGCAGCATCAGGCGGCCCTGCTCGTCAAAGTCGAAAGCGAAAGCCGCGAAGGATATCTGCAGGTTGGGCGCGGGCAGGTCTGGCCGACTTTTCACGAACGCCTGCGCGTGGCCGATCGAGGTGCTGAGCGCTCCCTTGCGGCCCAGAGCATAACGAAGCACAGACATCGCGCCGCGCAGCCCGCGTGCATCATCGTTGAGCGTGGTGGCGTTCACTTCGTTCACCACATGGGTACCGACATGGTCCTGCAGGTTGCGGCCCACGCCGGGCAGGTCGCGAACGACATCGATGCCCATTTCCGCCAGATGCTGGGCTGGCCCGATGCCGGACAGCATCAGCAGGCGCGGCGTGTTCATTGCGCCGGCACTCAGCACCACGCCATGCTTGGCATGCAGTTCCTTCCTCGTGCCGTCTTGCATGTAGACGATGCCGGTCGCGCGACCGTTATCCACGATGATCTGCAGCACTTGCGCTTCGAGCAGTATTTCCGGTCCATCGCTCGATTTTGAATCACGCAGGTAACCGCGCGCGGATGAACAGCGTTCACCCTTGCGCTGCGACACCTGCACATAATCCACCCCTTCGGCCCGTTCGCCGTTGAGGTCGCGCCGTTCGATGCCGGTGTTTTCCGCCGCCTTTATCCAGGCTTCGGTGATGGGGTAGGTGGCGCGCCCCTCGGATACCGCGATCGGCCCGCCCACGCCGCGCCACTCGTCCGCGCCGCGCTCGTTGTCTTCCATCCGCTTGAAATAGGGGAGGACGGATTTGTAATCCCAACCGGTGGCTCCGAGCTCAGCCCAATTGTTATAATCCCACTCGTGCCCCCTGATGAACATCATGCCGTTGAGCGCGCTGCCGCCACCCAGCAACTTGCCGGCAGGCCAGACATCCGCTCGCCCGCCAATCGTTTCGTCGGGCTCGGCCTTGAAGCACCAGTCGAACTGGGGATTCTGCACGATCGAGCTTGTAAGCGCAGGTACCCGTGATTTCAGGTGGGTGTCCGATGCACCGGCTTCCACCAATGTCACCTTCAGTCCTGCTTCGCTCAACCTTCCCGCCATGGCGCAGCCAGCAGACCCGCCACCGATTACAATTACGTCTGTCAATTCTTCAGCCTCTCCAGGTCACCGGTCGTTGCTACATCGGACCGGCCCGATTTGCACATGGTCAATTGCGTTTTCCGTCCAGCAGGATCGCGCGGCATGACATTGTCGGTGCCGGGTGATCATCCGGGGCGAATATAACGATCGTTACATTATTCCGCAGTCATGTCGAGAGGGGCGGTATTGGCGGAGCAGACTTGCCGCCCTAATCGCTCTTGCGATCATTGTGCAGCTGATATTGGGGCCGTGGATCGTCCTCACCCAGATGCATCGCCTTGAAGGCGTCGATGATCTCCTTTTCGCGCCGCGTCATGCGTGGCAGCTGGCGCAGCAGGTCACTGGCAGATGGCCGGTCGAACTGCTCGATCCACACACCGGGGCGCTGAGGATCCTTGCCAAGCCTCCAGTTACGCACGCCGTGGCTGAGGCGCAGCCTGCGCCATTCCTGCATCAGTTCGGCAAAGCGCGGTTCGTCTTCCGGCGCTATCTCGTACTCGCAGCTTATGTGCACGGGCAGGTGATGCACTTCCGGATCGAAGGATGGCGATTGCAGCGGGAACTCCACCACCTCCAGACCCTCGGGGTCCGGGCGTTTCAGCGGAGCGAGAAGGCCAAATACCAAGGTGCAGGCAAGCAGCCCGCCGCCCGCCACGATGAAGGCCTGTGCCAGCCCCGCCTGATCAGCCAGCACGCCCCACAAGGGCGCGCCAAGTGCCAGTCCCCCGAACGCACCCATCTGGAATACCGACAAGGCGCGGCCGACAACCCATCCTGGAGAAGAGAGCTGCATGTTGACGTTGAACGTCAGCATCATCAGCGCTGCGCCAGCTCCGAAAACAAGGAGCAAACCGCCGGTCAGCCAGATGCTGGAACTCAGCGGCGTGCCAATCAGGCCGATGGCCATGGCGAACTGGGTCAGTTGCAATGTCCCTTCAGGCCCGATCCGGCGCGAAAGGGGCTTTGCTGCCAGGACCCCGGCAAAAGAGCCAATGCCGGTGCAACTGAGCAGCAGGCCGTACACTTCCGATCCGCCATCCAGCCACAGCTTCACGCCAAGCGGCAACAGCGAGATCATCGCGATATAACCCATGGAGCACAACAGGGCGCGCAGCACCACGCGGCCCATGGCGCCCGAATAGAAAGTGAAGCGGATCCCTCCGCCTATGGCAGATGCCAGCGTCTCTTCCGGCGGCTTTACGGCGGCTGGCTCGCGCCGCCAGCGCCGCAGCGAAAGCAGCATGGGGATACAGGCCAGCGCGTTCAGTCCGAAGGCGGATTGCACCCCGCCAAGCGCCACCACGATCCCGCCAAGGCCGGGGCCCGCCGTGCGCGTTACGTTATTGCCCACAGCGTTCATCGAAACGGCAGCGGAAATCTCCTTCGCTGGCACCAGTTCGCGCACCGATGCCTGCCAGGCGGGCATGTTCAGTGCATAGCCGGTGCCGAAAATGAATGACAGCAGCAGAAGCAGCCACGGGCTTAGCCATCCGAACAAGGCCAGCGAAGCCAGACCCACGGTCGTGCAGAACATGATGGAGTAGGCGATGCCCATGACCTTGCGCTTGTCGTTCAGGTCGCAAATTGCGCCGAACGCCATCGAGAACAGCAACAGCGGAAGGTTGAGGGCGAATGCGACGAGCGAGACCATCTGGGGCGAATGGGTCATCTCGGTCATCGCCCAGGAGCCTGCGACCAGTTGCATCTGGTTGCCGAATCCCAGGCTGACCGAGCCGATCCAGACGCCCAGGAACAGGCGGTGGCGCAGCGGGGAGGCGGCCAGCCACTTGCTCGCAGGATTGCTCATTGCCGTTCAGGTGCCCCCACACTGTCCATCGCACATTCGATCCGCAGCAGCCGGATTGGCACACGAACCGCGAAAGGTGATTTCGCTGATAGCATCTCTCGGTTTGCTTTTGCGAACTTTGATTGATAATGATAGCGTTTGCATCACTGCGCAAGAGACGGTTTGGAGAGAGCGTTGAAAAGGGTTGGACAGCCGCGACACCTACGTTTTGCAAAGGCGTTGCCGGTCATCGCTGCAGCTGGAGCCCTTGCGGCTGCCAGTGCTTACGCATCGGGTGGCGAGAGCGCTGCAGACGAACGCTGGTGGTCTCCGGGCGAGGGGCGCGTTTTTCCCGAGGTGCTGGATTACGAGAACGAACACGGCACCCTGAGGACTTTGCTGGTCGGTGGCCCGCTTGATACAGAAGGCCACCCTTTCTTCGAGCCGATCAGTTCCAACGGCCGGGCATGCGTGACCTGCCACCAGCCTGCCGACGGGATGAGCCTGTCTGCTGCCACGGCGCGCGAACGCTGGGATGCGACCAATGGCGATGACCCCTTGTTTGCCGCCTATGACGGCTCCAACTGCCCGACCCTGCCGCAAGGCGAGCGTGCATCGCATTCATTGCTGCTGGACCGCGGGCTGATCCGGATCCAGCGCCAGTGGCCGCCTGCACCAAGACTGGGCGAAGAGGTGGTGCCCGACTTCACGATCGAGGTGGTGCGTGATCCCAACGGCTGCAATTCTGGTGCGGAATACGGCCCCGAAAACGGTTGGATCTCCGTCTATCGCCGTCCGCGCCCCATCGGCAACATGAAGTACCTGCTGGCTGTCGGCTTCAATTTCGATCCGAAGCAGGGCCTTGCGCTGCCGCGCGATCCGGAGACGGGGGACTATCTTAGCGGCAACCTGATGTCTGACAACCGCGCATTCACCTTGAAAGAGCAGATGGATGATGCCGGGCTGACTCACCTGGAAATGCTGCGCGAACTGACGGATGATGAGCGCGACGCCATCAAGGCATTCGAGATGAGCCTGTTCGCCGCGCAGCAGACCGGGCGTGGCGGCGCAGTCGACGATGGCGGCGCGCAAGGCGGGCCGGCTGTGCTGCGTGATGCGGAGCCGGGCGAACTGGGGTCCATCGGCTTCCCGGTGTGGGGTGAATTCGCGGCCTGGGAAGAAATCAGCGAAGAGGATCGCGCCAGATTGACGCCCGAGCAGGTGGAATTCCGCCAATCAGTTGCGCGCGGCGCGCGCGTGTTTCGCGACCGGACTTTCCTGGTCTCCGATGCCGCTGGCGTGACGACCCAGATGGGCTTTGGCAATCCCTTCCGGGTGGCTTGCAAGATGTGTCACAACATGACCCGTATGGGGAATGACGTGGCGCCCGGGCAGGTTGACCTGGGCACCACTACGCTGCCGTTCGCTGACCATTTTGGCGATTTGCCGCTGTTCCGCATCACCTGCCAGAACGATCCCCATCCCTATTACGGGCGCGAGATCCTGACTTACGATCCGGGTTTTGCGCTCTCCACCGGGCGATGTGCCGATGTCGGCAAGATCACCTTGCAATCCATGCGCGGGCTGGCTGCGCGCGCGCCCTATTTCTCCAACGGTTCTGCTGCGGATCTGCGCGCTGTCGTCGACTATTACGAACGGCGCTACAATATCGGCTATACCGAGCAGGAAAAGCAGGACCTGGTCAATCTGATGAGTGTGCTGTGAAGAGACCCCTGATAGCCGCCACGATGATGTTGGCACCCTTGTCCGCCCAGGCGCAGGAGGTTGGCGAGATTGTCTCCTTCGTGTCCTGCCCGGTCTATCGCGATACCGACAATGGCCGCAAATCCGGTTGCTGGCTGGTGCGCGATGGTGAAAGTGGCAAGCAGTGGGATGTCAGCCAGTCTCCGCACAAGCCGAACTGGGATTACGCCGTGTTCGTGGAAGGACGGGTTGCGGATCAGGGGGATGAATTCTGCGGCGCACCCGTGCTGGAGCCGGTGCGGACATCGCGCTTGCTGGATCACCGCTGCCCCCGGCACATGCTGCCGCCGGAAGGCTATCCCGGCCGCGTGTTCATCGCGCCGGATCGGTATCTCACCTCGCTGGCCAACCCGCCCGAATTCGAAGGCCCCTTCGGGCCGCGCACATTCTACGCCTTTTTCGAATTTGATCGCGATTTCCTGGTCTACCAGTACAGCGATTTCATCGTGCAGCAGGCAGCTTACTGGATAGAGGCTGCGCAGCCGCGAAGGTTGGTGGTGACAGGTTATGCCGCAACCGACCCGATCGAAGTGAGCGGCATGGAACTGGCCGAGAGCCCGGAAATTGCGCAAAGCCGGGCCGAAGTCGTCGTGCTGGCGCTGTCTCGCCTGCTTCCCGGCATGGAGATCGAAACGCGCTGGGAAACCGGATCACAGCCGATCGACGTGCCCGATGCAGATACCATTCCCGGCCAGTCACAACGCCGGGTGGAAATCGCTGTCGAATTCTAGCGGTTCGGGTTCCGTAAGCCGGACCTTTGGGAGAGGGTGATGAAGAACACGAAGTTCATCCTGCCTTTGATTGCCATTGCCGGGGCCTGGCAGCCCGCGCTGGCGCAGTCAGAGGCGGATGCTTACGCCGTATCAGTAGAGCGCGTCGATACTCTGCCCAACCATACGCTGTTCCGCCCTGTCGCGGAGGACGGGGCAAGGCACGTCTGGCCCCTGCTTGTGTGGGAGAACGGCGGCTGCCGGAATGATCCGACGCGTTACAGCGCGTTCCTTTCCCGCGTTGCTTCTGCTGGATACCTGGTAGCCGCGCAGGGTTATGAAGGAAACGAAACAGCCGCGCCTGCACGCAAGGAGCGAGGGCGCGAGGCAGACATGCTGATGGCCGAGGCGATTGCCTGGGCGGCGATCGAAACGGCGCGCGACGACAGCGAATTCTACCGCCAGATCGACACCGAGCGGGTCGGCCTGTTCGGCCATTCCTGCGGCGGTTTCACCTCGCTTCAGGTGGCGCCCACCGATCCGCGCGTCGGGTCGGTCATCGTGTTCAATTCCAGCACCAATCCGTTCTGGGAGCCTGAACGCTCTTCAGTCCTGTTGAATTCCTTCCCGGCGGGCCTGCCTGTCGCGTGGATCAACGGCGGTGAGACTGACATTGCCTATCCCAATGGGCAGCTGAACTGGCAGTCTTTGCCCGATACGATGCCGGGCTTCCACGTCGAGTATCATTTCCCGCCGCTTGATGGCGAGGGGCAGCCTTCGGACGGCCATTCCGGATTCTTCCGGGGCGACCTTGCTCCACGACTCAACCCGGTCATCGCGGACATTGCCATCAGGTGGTTCGATTACACCGTGGCAAGCGGCTCCGGTGAATCGCGTGAATTTCTGTTCGGCCAGCGATGTGGTTTTTGCGGAGACGAAAATTGGCAGGTCCAGAACCGCAACTGGAGCGAGTTCGCGCCTCCGCAATGATCTACATCCGCCCGCTGAGCGCCATCCGAACTGGATTGCTCGGGGCTCAGTGAATTGCTTATTGCTCCGCATTACCAAAGGGTTAGATTGGTTGCGGGGCTGGGAAATCGGGTGACCCAGCACATTGCGTCAAGCAACCCGTTGCCAATTTGCAACCCATCATGATGGAACAACAGGAGAGGTTCTTTCAGCTATAGTAAGCGTTTGCAAAAGCCGCTATGAAAGCCTTTGCAAAGCGGCGTATGGAGGCGCCGACAAGTCAAATTTCCTTTTGGGAGGGGTTATGAAGAAATTTCTGGTTTGCACCACTGCGCTCGCCATGCTGCCAAGCGCGGCCTGGGCACAGGACAACAACGACAACGAAAATGATTCCACCATCTACGTGACGGCAGAGCGACGCGCCGAGAACGTTCAGGATGTGCCGATCTCCGTCGTTGCGCTCTCGGGCGAAACACTACGCGAGCGCGGTGTCGAAACGCTTGGCGATCTGACATCGGAAGTCCCGTCGTTCAGCTTCGTGGACAACGGCAACACCAAGTACATCAACATTCGCGGCGTTGGCGTCAACGAGTCTGCGCCAAGTTCCTCGGTTGGTGTCGCAGTGCACGTCGATGGCACTTACATTGCCCGTGAATTCACCTTCGGCGATGCTTTCTTCGACGTGGAGAGCGTGCAGGTCCTGCGCGGCCCGCAGGGTACCTATTCGGGCCAGAACGCCAACGGGGGCGCGATCTTCATCGAGTCTGCCCGACCGGTTCTTGGCAGGGTCGAGGGCTACGCCCAGGCCACCATTGGCGAGTTCTCGCGGCGCGACGTCGAAGCTGCGGTAAGCGCTCCGATCGGTGACAATCTTGCCGTCCGCATTTCAGGTCGGATCGAGAACCGTGACAGCTTCTATACCAACTATGGTCCGGCCAATGTCCCGCCATCCCAGCAGGCGGGTGGGCTTATCCAGCCTGCTGACCGGGAAGCAATCGTTGGCCGCGTACAACTTCTGTGGGAGCCTGATGCCTCCTTCCAGACGCGCCTGATTCACCAGTTCAGCAACACCAAGAACGGTGGCACAGCCTATCAGATTGGCAGGCCCGAAGACTACGCCGACCCGTTCATCCTGAACTACAACAATACGCCGTATGACGGTAACCAGACCAAGTATCACCGCACCACCGGTATCGTTCGCTGGGACTTCAGCGAATCCGTTCGGCTGAATGCCAACCTTACCTATCAGGATACCATCAATCACGAGACTGCCGGCGATCTTGATCGCACAGCTGTAGAGCAAAATCAGGGTACTACGGCGCTTTCCGACGATTATTGGACGGGTGAGCTGACTCTCCTGTCGATGGCTGATAGCCCATTCGAGTGGACAATCGGCGCGACTTTCCTCGATTATTCCCAGATAGGTAACGTTTACAACGAGCCGTCGCCGGGTGTCGATGACGAGGGCGATCCGTTGCCGCTGCCAGTTGGCAATGGGCGTAACATCTACATCGAATCCTTCCGCAAAAACTTCGCGTTCTTCGGTGAAGTCGGCTACGCCTTTACGCCCGAACTTACAGTAAAGCTCGGCGGTCGCTACAACCACGACGAGAGTGGATATGACGAATTCACGTTCTACAGAGGCCGTGATTTTACCATGCCGCTGTTCTCGCTGCCCGGCCAAGGCCAGTCAGCCAGTTTCGAGGAATTCACCGGACGTGTGCTGGTCAATTGGGAACCCAATCCCGACCATCTGATTTATGGTACGATCAGTCGCGGCTACAAGCCGGGTGGTATCACGGCCGTGAACCAGCGGTTCGAAGCGGCACTCGTGACCAACTACGAAGCGGGTTGGAAAGGCACTTTGGCGAATGGTGCCGTGAACGGTTCTGTCAGCATTTTCCACATGACCTATGACGGGTACCAGGCATCGGTCCAGCCCGATCCGAATGACCCGACGTCTGCGTTGACGGAAAACGTCGACGGCACCACGGTCACGGGTATTGAGGCGCAACTGTCGGCCAATGTTGGCGGTCTCAGTGCCGATGTCGCGTTCTCCTATCTCGATACGTCGTTTGGCGAACAGCTCACCACGCTGCCAGCCGGTGCAGATGGCAATGCCACGGACCTGCCGTTCCAGTTCAAGGGGCGCAAGATCCCCTGGGCGCCGGAATTCTCGATCAGCGGTGGTCTCGCTTATGAGATGCCTGTCGGCGGGGGCTACCTCACTCCCAGTGTGCGTGTTTCGCATGTGGCGGAGCAGTATTCGGCGTTCTTCCGTTTGCCATATCACGTGGTGGACGAGCGCACGCTGGTCGATCTGCGTTTGTCGTACGCGCCGAACGATGATTTCCGGATCACTGCCTATGTCACCAATCTGTTCGACGAGTTGTATGTCAGCAACGCCTCGGACACGACCAATGGCGTGGGCCAGTTCCTGCTCGGCGCACCCCAGGAGTTTGGTGTAACTGCCGCCGTGAACTTCTGATCCGGGGCGGGGTGCACCACCCGTGCTCCGCAATCCGAAAAAGCGAGGGGCGCTTCCGATCTTGATCGGAGGTGCCCCTTGCGTTTGCACACCGCCTGATACGATGAGGTAAGGCATGGACATGCACCCCAGCGATATGCTTGCCGCCTTTGTCGCCGATACCGGCAGCACATCCCTTTCCGGATCCACGCGCGCAGCTGCAAAGCGTGTCGTGCTGGATGCCACCGGCGTGATGCTGAGCGCCAGCGGCATGGCCGATGCCTGTGTGCCCTTCGTGGAACTGGCCAGGGCGAGCGGGCAGGGCACTGCCGCCATCCTGGGCACCGGCTATCGCGTTCCGCCAGCTGCGGCCGCACTGGCCAACGGCTCCTTTGCACATGCGCTGGATTTCGAGGATGCCTTCGATCCCTCGCCCGGCCATCCCAACGCCAGCCTGATGCCTGCGCTGCTTGCGCTTTCCCAAAGCGAAGGCCCAGTCAGCGGAGAGCGGTTCCTTACCGCGCTCGCCGTCGGGTGTGACGTGGCCTGCCGCATGGCACTGGCGACAGAACAAAGGCTGGAAAAGCGCGGCTGGTATCCGCCGCCGATCTACGCCGGTTATGGCGCTGCGGCGGGTGCAGCCAACCTGCTGGGCCTCGACGCGCGGCAGGTGCGCGATGCGCTCTCGTTCTCGCTTTGCCAGGTAACGATGCCGGGTGAGCTGAAGTACAGCGCGGATACACAGCTGCGCGCTGTGCGCGAGGCCTTTCCCGCTCAGGCCGCCGTCAATTCCGTCCTGCTGGCACGCGCCGGGCTGCGGGGCCTCGAACAACCGCTGGAAGGGCGCTCGGGCTTCTACGCCTTGTATGCCGATGGCAAGTTTTCCGCCCACACTCTGGCAAACAGGCTTGGCGAGAAGTTCTGGATCGAGGACCTCACCTTCAAGCCCTGGCCCAGTTGCCGCGGCACCCATGCCTTCATCGAAATGGCGCTGGAGATGCAGCAGAAGCATGCCATCGCGCCTACCGATATCGAGCGGATGGTCTGCGCGGTTGGCGAATATGGCTCAATGTTGTTCGAGCCGGAAAACGCACGCAAGCAGCCGCCCACCGCTATCGAGGCCAAGTTCTCGATACCTTTCACGCTTGGCCTGGCCCTGACCCGCGGCAAGGTTGCGCTGGACGATTTCGGCGCGGACGACCTGCGCGACCCGCAAGTCCTTGCGCTGGCAGCAAAGGCCCAGCCCGATTACGGCAGCGACGGAAACCGCCCTTCGGACGCTGGCGGGAAGCTGACGATCATCCTCAAATCGGGCGAGGCCCACACGATGAGCGTGGAAAATCCGCGCGGCTGCCCCGACAATCCATTGTCTGACGAGCAGCTCGTGGCAAAGTTCATCGATTGCGCGGGGCGTGCGCGCAGGCCGCTGGATGCAGCCGGAGCCGCCCGGCTTGCCGATGCCATCATGTCACTGGAAAACTGCGAGGATGTCGGCGCGCTCCTCGCCCTATAGCAGGGCAGCGAACAGCTGATACGACAGCACGCCCACGAAGTTGCCGATGATCACGCCGAACAGGGCGCACAATATGCCCGGTGTCACCAGGTCTTCGCGTTTCTGCATGGCAGCCACTGCCGCTGTAGATGTCGGGCCGCCATAACCGGCAAGCGATGCCAGCAGCACGATGTGGGGGTCCGCCTTGAACAACCTCCCGATCGGGATGAGGAACAGCAGGTTGAGGGCAAGCCCTGCAACGATGAACCCGATCACCAGCAGTCCCTGCGTACCCAGGTCGGCCAGGTTCACCTGCACGGCGGTGACCGAAACGAACATGTACATAGCCATCATGCCGATTTCCCTGTCGCCATCGACATATCTCTTGATGCCCTTGAACAGGTTGGGAATGGCAATGGCGAAGACGGTCACGATCATGATGCTGTAGTTCTGCAGGCCTGCCCAGGCACAGCCGATTTCCACCAGGATGAACAGGCCGATCGCGTAACAGACGGCAACCAGCGTGCCCAAAGGCCTGCGGAAGTCCGGTACCACGGCCTCGTCGGCCTTTCGTTGATCGGCATCCACCTCGACGCGGCTTGAGCCGGCTTTCCTTCCCATCAGCTTTCCGGGAAGCGTGCTGCCCATGAGCAGGAATATCACCGCCAGATAGAATGGTGCGATGATGGCATTGGCTGCCAGCACCGCGGCCAGCAGCGTATCATCCATCTGCAAAGCCTGCGCGGTGGCAACCACGTTGATGACGCTGCCGATAAACAGGGCTGTCATCGCCGCAGAAACGGTCTCGCTTTGCTGGAGGTGTATCAGCTGCCCCACCAGCAGGATCGAGACAACACTGGCCACCCCTGCCAGTATGAACACCGGAAGCATGATGCCCGACGAGAAGATGATCTCTTTCAGATCGGCCCGCAGCAGCAGGAGGGCCACGCCCATGGGGACTGCGAGATAGGCAATCTGGTCATAGATGGGGGCCTGGCTGGGAATGAGGTCCAGATTGGCCAGCGCGCCCGGTACGATGAGGACGAGCAGGACACTGGGGAAATACTTGCCGATGGGCTGGCGGTCGACATAGGTCGTCAGCGCGATCGTCGCGAGGAAAATGCAGATGAGGATGAAGGGCGCAATCGGTTCGGCCCATATGTTCGGCATCGGATGACTTCCCTCGTTTCCCAAATTGTGCGCGCAATTGGCTGACTGAGCCGTCCCGCAGGATCAGTCGACCTCCTGCGGCCTCTCGTCTCGACGGGCCTAGTTGCCGTTCATCCGGATAACGCCGACCCGGCCTTCGATATCGATCCTGGTTCCGAAAGGCTCCGAATATTCAGCTACGCGGCCAAGCAGCTCGCGCGCCTTTGCCTCGTCTGCGAGCTGTGGAATTCCCAGCCTTGAGCCGACCCGATCCGGCCCAAGGTCTGCGGGATAGATCCGCAATTCCGAAAGGTGCCCGTCCTTGTACACGCCCTCGATCAGCAAGGCTTCCAGGTTGACCTGTCCGCCCAGCCAGCCGAACCGCTCAGCGTTGAGATCACCCCAGGGGCGGTGGATGCCTTCGTCCGTCCATGAATAGGGCGAAATCTGCTGCTGGAAGACGAAGTTGGAAAGGCCGTAACAGATCGGCCGCCCCTTGTAGATTTCGATGCCCTTGATGGTGTGCACCCCGTGGCCCATCACCGCATCGGCCCCAGCGTCGATCGCCTGGTGGGCGAATTCGATCTGGTAGTCGGCCGGATAGTGATCGAAGGTGTAATGCTGGAAGGCGTAGCGGTTCTCATGCCAGTGGATCGTGGCGATGAAGAAATCCGACAACTGCTTCCCGGTCTTCACCGCGTGCAGGATGGCCTTGAGGTCGGCCTCGTCCATCCTGTGCGTGAAGCGGCCTGATTCCTCGGCAAGTCGGATCTTCTTGCCGAGGAAGTCCAGTTCCTGGGCGTTGTTGTTGAACTTCGCAGGATGGGGGAGCGAAGCCGATTGCTGTTCCCAGTCTTCGAGGATTTGCGCCAGGGCTGCGAACTGGTCTGCCGTGAGTGTCGCTGCCGGCTCCACCCGCAAGGTGTTCACGGATGGCAGTTTGTCGCCGCCAATTCCGCGCTTGGCACTGGTGGCATAGATACCTGCCATGCCGATGAGGCCCTTGTCGCTGGTGAAATAGCGCCCCCGGCGCGATTCCTGCAGGTTGCGGCCAGCACCGCAGTGCACGATGCCGAAATCCTCGACATGACGCAGGCATTCCCAGAAGCCTTCCTCGCCCATGTCGAAAGCGTGATTGTTGGCCTTGGTCATCATGTTGATGCCCATGTCGACAAAGTCGCGTGCCACGCTGGTGGGCGCGCGGATATCACCGATTGGGCCCGTGTAACGATCCTCGTCGACGATGATCGCTTCAAGGTTCGCCACGGTCACGTCCGCCTTGCGCATCACCTCCAGCAATGCCTGCGTTTCGGCGTTGGCATAGCGGGTGAAGGGCTGCATCTGGATCATGTCACCCACGGCCGCGAAGGTGAAATCTCCGGGTATCTTCATGCCCAGTTCGCTTGCATCATCGCGCATTATCATCCCTCCAGAGCCCGTGTGGTGGCCGCCGGTTCGTGCTAGTGCAAGCGTTTACTTCGTTCAACAGCTTAACATTGCTCCAGTGACGTATTGCGGGGCTGGGGTCTATTTCTCCTTGTGGAGCAGACCACGCCCTTGCAATCTTTCTCGCAGAGAGGCACCGATACGACATGAACAAGATTGCAGGGCAACCGCGAATTGAGGAAGTGGCGCGACGCGCAGGGGTTTCTTCGGCTACAGTATCGCGATTTTTCTCTCGCCGGGACCTGGTTTCCGACAAGACAGCAGAACGCATAAAGAAAGTGGCTGACGAACTTGGCTATCGTCCCAACCGGTTGGCGGGCAGCCTTGTTACCAAGCGCAGCAGGCTTGTCGCCCTGCTGGTCCCGGCACTTACGGATTCTCCCTTCAATGCCATGATCGAAGCCATCGTCGATGCTCTGGGCGAACGCGGCTATACCGCGATGCTTGGCCTGACCGGCAACAGGGACGAGACTATGGACAGGGTGATCGATACGGCGCTGGGGCTGCGCGTGGATGGCATCATCGTGACGGGCGTAATTGCAGATACAGCAACGCGGGATGCCTTGCGTTCAGCCAATGTCACGGTTGTCGAAACCTGGGGTCTGCCGGAAAAACCGATCGATTGCGCCGTTGGCTTCTCGCATCACGAAATGGGACGGATGACTGCCCGGTTTGTACATCGTCGTGGTTATGAACGTCCGTTGATTGTGGCGGCACGAGGCTCTCGTGCCGGGGCGCGCAGGGATGGTTTCCTGGCGGAATGGAGCAAGCTGGGCGCAGGCGAGAGCGAAGAGATCGAAGTCGAAATTCCTTATGGTTTCGGACAGGCCCGATCGGTCTTTCGGCAAATGCGCAGCCTCGAAACACAACCTGACGTGGTGGTCTGCGGATCAGATGCTTTCGCGATGGGGATCGTGGTGGAAGCAGGGCGTGCCGGACTGTCCGTACCTGACGACCTTGCGGTTGTCGGCCTCGGCAACCAGCCGATTGCCGGGGATATGCGGCCTTCGATCACCACGATTGCCATCGACGGGGGTCGGATTGGCCAAGAAGCAGCCAAGCTGTTTCATGACCGGGCCGAGGGAAACGAGGACGGCCAACACATAATCGATGTCGGCTTCCAGCTGATAGAGCGCGAAAGCGCCTGACCTGACAGGTTTGGCTTGGGTGGCGGCTCCTCGAAAATGCACAAATGATAACGCTTGCATAACGAAGTCGAGCTAGGCTACTTGCAACATCATGGAAAAGCCCGAGCAGGATTTTGTCGTCGAATATCCGGAGGATTTCGACGCGCCACATCGCGACTATGCAGAATTGCGTCACAAATGCCCGGTCGCATGGACCAACAGTCTCGGCGGCTTCTGGGCTCTCTCAAGATATGATGACGTAAAGCGCGCAGCATCCGATTCCAGTACTTTCATTACTTCGGTGCAAAACGTCGTTCCCAAGGTTGCCTTTACCGGACGTCGTCCGCCGTTGCACCTCGATCCGCCGGAGCACACGCCCTACCGCCGTGCGCTCACACCCTTGCTGTCGAAGGAACGGGCCGACAGCTTTGAAGGCGTGACCCGCGAGATCGTGCGGGAACTGCTGGCTCCCATGGTGGAAGCTGGCGGAGGTGACATCTGCGAACGCTTCGGCAGCTATTTTCCCGTGCGTGTGTTCGGCGAATGGATGCGCATGCCCGAGGAACTGCTGGACGTGCTGCACGAACGCGGTCGTGCCTTCGTGCTGGCCGTGCACCAGAACAACCCTGAAGGCATGAAGGAAACCAGCCTGCTGCTGTACGAGATGGCACGGGCGATTATCGCGAACCGGCGCGACAGTCCGCAGGATCCGGCCATCGATCCGACCAGTGCCTTGCTGGCTGCGCGCTTCGAGGGCGAACCACTGCCCGATGAACTCATCGTCGGGACCGTGCGGCAGATTCTGCTGGTTGGCATCGTGGCGCCCATGGTCATGACGGGTAACATGTGCGTGCACCTGTGCCGCGACCAGGAATTGCAGGCCCAGTTGCGCGGCGATCCGTCCATGCTGCCCGATGCGATCGAGGAATTCCTGCGACTCTATTCCCCCTATCGCGGCTTTGCGCGAACGGCCAATCGCGACGTGGAGATGAACGGGCGCACGATTCCGGAAGGCGAGCCGATTGCACTGCTCTATTGTTCTGCCAATCGCGACGAGAGCGTGTTTCCCGAGCCGGACAAGTTCATCATGAACCGCCCGAACATTCGCGATCACCTGGCTTTCGGCCGCGGGCCGCACAATTGCCCCGGCATTCATTTCGGACGCATGGAATTGCGCGTGGTGATGGAGGAGTTGCTGGCAGCTACGCCGGGCGGGTTCGAACAGGCTGGCGAGCTCACCATGAGCCGCTGGCCGGAGATTGGTGCGCTGTCCGTTCCGCTGCGTTTCCTCGATTGACGTACCAGCGAACGGCGCGAGCCATGCTTGCGGGATGGGGGCAGCGATGATTTGGGGCGAAGCTGGCGGGACGTTTTTCTACAAGACGGCGCACCGCCTCGTAGCGGGGCTGCTGGCAACTGCCGCAGTCGCCTGTGCTGGCCCCCAACAAGCGGGGCCGCCGCCTGCCAGCGCGGCAATGGCGGAGAGCGCCGGGAACTACGAGCGTCACGCCTATTACGTGCCCGCAAGCGACGGAACCCAGCTGGCGCTCTCGGTCTATCGTCCAGCCGATGCAGGGCCTGTGCCCACACTCCTGTGGATACGCCCCAGCCGGCGTGAAAACCTCGATCCGCGTACCGGTGACATCCAGCCGGTGATGAGCCGCAGCGACATCACCTTCTGGACCAGCCATGGCTATGCGATTGCCCTCGCCGAAATGCGCGGTGGTGGCGCTTCCTTCGGCACACGCGATATCGATCGCAGTCCGCAACTGGGCCGGGACGGGGCAGACATGGTGAACTGGATTGCGAGCCAGCCGTGGTCTGATGGCACGCTGGGCCTGATCGGATC
>JAUIJI010000129.1 GCA_030431435.1 Alphaproteobacteria bacterium
GCAGACCTGGTATGGTCTTGGCCCGCTGCGCCGCATCCGGCAGGCGATTGCCCGCATCCGCACTACCGGCACAAACCGCGTGACGGACCCGCTGCCTCTGGAAGTGCAGCCGATGGTGCAGGAACTGAACGCGCTGCTCGCCCATTCGGAGCGGCAGGCGGAAGAGGCGCGCACCCATGCGGGCAACCTTGCGCATGCGTTGAAGACCCCGCTGACCGTGCTCAACAATGCCGCCCACGCGAAATCGCCGGACCTTGATGAAACGGTGCTGCGCGAAGCGGCGCTGATGCGGCGGCAGGTCGATCACCATCTCGCCCGCGCCCGTGCTGCAGGCAGGCGGGCAGTGGGCCTTGCCCGATCGAACGTGATGGACAGCGCGCTGGCGGTGGAGCGTGCGGTGTCGCGTCTATATCCGCAGGTTCGGCTGGATATCGACGGATCAAAGACCGCCGAAGTCGCTATCGAGAAACAGGACCTTGAGGAAATCCTCGGCAACCTCATCGAGAATGCCGCGAAATATGGCGGCGGCAGCGTGTTCGTGACGGTTGATGCCGTGCCCGATGCTGACCTCTGCACCATCTGGGTGGAGGATGACGGCAAGGGCATTCCCGAAACCATGCGCGAAGAGCTGTTCAGCCGCGGCGCGCGTCTGGATACCGAAAAGCCCGGCACCGGCCTCGGTCTCGCCATCGTGCGCGATGTGGCGGAGATTTACGGCGGCAGCGTGTGGCTGGATGAAAGCGAAGACCTTGGCGGCCTGCTGGTGCGGCTGAAGCTCCCGCGGGCCAGCTGAGCCTTCAGCCTGTGGGCCGTTCCGGCATGCCTTCAAAATGCGGGATGTTCGGATCAAGCATGTCCCATACCGGCTTGTCCTTCACATAGATCGCATTGATGGGGCTGACCTGGTTGGGATCGTCAAGCGATCCGGCCTGCACGATCTTCATGTCCCCCGGCATATCACCCGTCGTGTAGAGCCGACCGGCGCAGGTGCCGCAGAAATGCCGAGTCACCGATCCGCCGCTGTCACCGGAATTGGTATAGGTCTTGGGCGTGCCATCCATCTGCAGCTGGTCGCCGCGAATGCCGATGATGGTGGTGTGGCCGGTGCCGGTCGCCTTCTGGCAATCCTTGCAGCAGCACTGGCTGACGAACATTGGTTCGCCGATAATCTCGTAGCGGATTTCGCCGCACAGGCACCCGCCGGCAAGCCTATCTTCTGCCATCCTATTTTCCTCTCGCGATATTGTGGTGGCGGATCACTTCGTCGATCACGAAGCGAATGAACTTCTCGCTGAATTCGGGATCGAGGTCCGCGCTGATCGCAAGGTCGCGCAGGCGCATCACCTGTTTGTCCTCGCGCCTCGGATCAGCCGGGGGCAGGGCATTGGCAGCCTTGTATTCGCCCACGGCCTGGGTGATCCGGAAACGTTCCGCCAGCATGTGAATCAGGGCAGCGTCGATATTGTCGATGCTCTTGCGATAGGCGGCGAGGACCGGGTCGACATGCGGGTCATGGGAAAGGTGCTCTTCCGGATCGTCCATTTCTGCCTGCGTTGATTGCCTTGCTATCGGGCCTGCCTAGCAGCAAATGCGCGCTTGCCAACACCTGCCTGCTGCCGCATTGGGGAATTCGTCATGACGTCGAATGTCGTACCCATATCGCGTGGCAAGGATCAGGGCGCGCCCTCCTTGTCGCCCATCCTGTCGCTGACGGCTTCGGCCATGAATTCGGTAAACCAGGTGATCCTGGACCGGATGCAGAGCGAGATTCCCCTGATTCCAGCGCTTGCAGGCCACCTGATTTCGGGCGGCGGCAAGCGCATGCGGCCCATGCTCACGCTCGCCGGGGCAGAGGTGATCGGATACCAGGGCACGCGCCATCACAAGTTGGCGGCGGCTGTGGAATTCATCCACACCGCCACCCTGCTGCACGATGACGTGGTCGATGGCAGCGAGATGCGCCGCGGCAAGGAAGCGGCCAATATCGTGTTCGGCAACCCGGCCACCGTGCTGGTCGGCGATTTCCTGTTTTCGCGCGCTTTCGAGCTGATGGTTGAGGATGGCAGCCTTAAGGTGCTGAAGATCCTTTCCTCGGCCAGCGCCATCATCGCGCAGGGCGAGGTTGACCAGCTGGTGAGCCAACGCAAGATCGAGACCTCCGAAGAGCGATACCTCCACATCATCGGCGCCAAGACCGCCGCGCTTTTTGCCGCCGCCAGCCGCATCGCCGCCGTGGTGGCCGAGCGGGACGAGGCGCAGGAAAAGGCGCTCGACGACTACGGTCGCAACCTCGGTATCGCCTTCCAGCTCGTCGATGACGCGATCGATTACGATTCCGACGCGGCCGAAATGGGCAAGGACCGGGGCGATGATTTCCGTGAAGGCAAGATGACCTTGCCGGTGATCCTGGCCTTTGCGCGCGGGAATGAGCAGGAGCGGCAGTTCTGGAAGGACTGCATCGCCGGATTCACCAATTCGGACGAGGACCTCGCCAAGGCTATCCAGCTGATCGACAGGCACAATGCCGTGGCTGACACGCGTGAACGTGCGCGCCATTTCGCCCAGCGTGCCTGCGATGCTCTGGCAATCTTCCCGGACAGCGAGGCTCGCCGCGCGATGGTGGAAGCGGCGCAATTCGCGGTTTCGCGGGGGTATTGAAGTAAACCTGTCTCCGTTCGACCTGAGCCAGTGTCGCATAGCGACAGCTTCGCTTCCGAAGGGCTGCCTTTTTCTCTAGTCGTGGTTCCGAAAGGAAAATCGGTGCTTCGACAAGCTCAGCACGAACGGGATTGAGTTGGTGGCTCAAGACCTCCCCATCAACGCCGTACTGCCGGACCTGCTGGCCGCCTTGCGCAGCCATAGCTCGGCCGTGCTGGTCGCGCCTCCGGGGGCGGGCAAGACCACCGCGGTTGCGCCTGCACTGATCAGCGAGGAATGGTGCAGCGGTGAGGTGATCGTGCTCTCGCCGCGCCGTGTCGCCGCGCGCGCCGCGGCGGAGCGCATGGCCGAAATGCTGGGTGAGAAGCCCGGTGAGACCATCGGCTACCAGACCCGCATGGACAGCCGCACGGGGCCGAAGACCCGCGTGGTGGTTGTAACCGAGGCGATCTTCGTCTCGCGCATCCTTGCCGATCAGGAATTGGCAGGGGTTTCCGCCGTGCTGTTCGACGAGGCGCATGAGCGCAATCTCGACAGCGATCTCGGCCTCGCGCTGGCGCTGGAGACGCAAGCAATCCTGCGCGAGGACCTGCGGCTGCTCGTGATGTCTGCCACCATCGACGGCGCGCGCTTTTCGCGCCTGATGGGCGAGGATGCGCCGGTAATCGAAAGTGAAGGCAAGGCCTATCCCCTGCGTATCGAATGGCTGGGTGCGTCGCCCGAAAAGCGGCTTGAGGAAGCCATGACCTCAGCCATCCTGGCAGCATGGCGGGAGGAAGAGGGCGATATCCTTGCTTTCCTGCCGGGCGTTGGCGAGATCAGCCGTACCCAGGAGCGGCTGGAAGAGAAGCTCAAGGGCGTGCCGATACTGCCGCTGCACGGACAGGTCCAGCCGCAAGACCAGCGCGCTGCCATACGGCGCGATCCGCAAGGCCGCCGCCGCGGCGTGGGCGCCACCAGCATTGCCGAAACCTCGATCACGCTGGACGGTGTCTCGGTGGTGGTCGACAGCGGCTTCTCGCGCCGTGCCGAATATGATGTGGCGGCTGGCGTGACGCACCTTGTCACCCGCCGCGCCAGCCAGGCATCCGCCGGTCAGCGGGCAGGGCGCGCAGCACGGCAAGGGCCGGGTGTTGCCTATCGGCTGTGGGAAGAGGGCGGACACGCTGGCCGCGAGCCGTTCGATCCGCCGGAAATCCTGCAGGCAGACCTGACGCCGCTGTGCCTCTCGCTCGCGCGATGGGGCTTGGAGCCTGCCAGCCTGCAATGGCTCGATGCGCCGCCCGCGCCTGCGCTTGGCGCTGCACGGGACCGGCTGGCAAAACTCGGCGCGTTCGATGGCGAGGGCAGGATCACGCCTTGGGGTAGCAATATCGCGGAAATGCCGCTTGATCCGGTGCATGGCGCTGCCGTGTTGTTCGGAGCGGAAGCGGGGCAGGCCCGCGATGCTGCGCGGCTGGCCCTGCTGGCGCAGGAGCGCAGGCTTGGCGGCCGGGGAGAGGACCTGCTTGCCCGGCTTGACCGCTGGAATTCG
Organism: Alphaproteobacteria bacterium; assembly: GCA_030431435.1. Classification (GTDB taxonomy): domain Bacteria; phylum Pseudomonadota; class Alphaproteobacteria; order Sphingomonadales; family Sphingomonadaceae; genus Alteraurantiacibacter. The sequence continues at coordinate 4,193 of JAUIJI010000129.1, forward strand.
GATCGCTCCAAACGTGCGAACATGGCGCGCAAGCTGGCGGACCGGTGGACGCAAGCGGCAGAGCGGCTGGTTTCCTGCAAGGAGCTTAAAGACCTCAACCCGGCGATCTTCCTCGCATTCGCCATGTCGGACAATGTCGCCCGCCGCCGCGATGCAGAAGGGCGCAACTGGATATCGGCTGGTGGGCGGGGCTACACGCTCGATGAGGCTTCATCGCAATGCCGCGCCGAATGGCTGGTTATTGCCGACGCACAGGGGCAAGCGAAGGGCGCGCGGATCACTGCCGCGGCCGAACTCAGCCAGGCCGAAGTCGAAAAGCATCTGCGTCACCTGATCGAGGACCGCACCGTCGCCCGCTGGAATGCCAGCGAGGGCCGGGTGGAAGCGCGGCGCGAACGGCGCATGGGCGCGATCACGCTGAAGAGCGGCCCTGACCCCGATCCGGACCCGCAGGTGCTTGTGGACCTCCTTGTGGATAAGTTTGTGGAGAGTCTGGGGGAACTGCTCCCTGCCGAACTCATCGCAAGGGCCCGTTATGCCGGACTGGAGGTGCTTTCACAGGAACGGCTGGCTGCAGAGGCGCATGATTGGCTTGCCCCGTTGCTGCTTGGTCGCCGCGATTTGAAAGTCAGCAAGGGCGCGCTGACAGAAGCCCTGCTCAACAGGTTGAGCTGGGACGAGCGTCAGAGGCTCGACACACTCGCCCCGCGCGAATTCGCCAGTCCTGCAGGCACCAGCCACGCCATCGATTATGCAGGCGATGATGCGCCTTGCGTCGAGGTGCGCGTGCAGGCTGTCTTCGGCCTCGATCGCCATCCGATGATCGGCGATACGCCGTTGCTGCTCAAGCTGACCGACCCTGGCGGCAAACCGATGCAGGCAACCCGCGACCTGCCGGGGTTCTGGCAGGGCTCTTGGCGCGATGTGCAGAAGGCTGGCAAGGGGCGCTACCCAAAGCACCGCTGGCCGGATGAACCCTGGGCGGAAACCGCCAGCCTCAAGACCAAGAACGCGTTTAATAGATAAGCCTCAAGCGCCGGCGTTCGCATCCGCTCACTTGGCTTTCCTCGCCTGCATCCCTTCGTCCTTCGGACTACGGGGCGGCTGCGGGCGGCCCTTGGCCTTGCGGTCTCTTGCGAGACCGTTTCTGATCCAGGTTTACCTGCCTGGAATGGCTGCTGAGCCGGAGGCGAAGCCAGCGCGCGACTGCGCGCCGCCCGGTAGGGCGGAAGCCAAGTGAGCGGATGCGAACGCCGGCGCTTGAGGCCAATGAAAAAGATGCTAAAGGCATCTCCATGCAGGCACGCATCTACAAACGACCGAAGAACGCCATGCAGAGCGGCAAGGCTCTGGTGGACCAGTGGGTTCTCGATTTCGCCCCGGCCGAAGCCAAGAAGCCCGATCCGCTGATGGGCTGGGCTGGCAGTGGCGACACGCAACAGCAGGTCCAGCTGAAATTTGACAGCTGCGAGGCTGCACAGGCCTATGCCGAGAAATACGGCATTCCTGCCATCGTCCATGCCGTGCCGCCCAGGCGCCTCAAGATCCAGGCTTACGCTGACAACTTCCGCTAAGCAGCAATCGCCGCACCTTTCCGTGCAAGCGCGCACTTGATTCTCCATCGCAGGACAGCCATATGGCCGCCCGGGAGTCGGGTGGACGTTTGCGTTCGCTCACCGGGTCAGGTCCGGAAGGAAGCAGCCCAGGTGAATTGCGGCGGGTCGCTCGGCTCCTTTTTCCCACATTCTGTGACATGACAATCGCCGCGTGAGAGCCTACCTGTTCTCATATGGGTGATTCACCGGACGATACAGGCACTCCGCCCTGGGACGAGGAGCAGGAGCAGGAGGTTCAGCCCACCGCGGCTGAGCTGGAGGCTGCCGGACAGGCGGCGATGTTCGGCGATCCGCAGCCACCCAAGCCCGAGCCGACGAGCGAAGCCGCGACACCGGCTGACGAGGTGGCCGCTAAAGCTGCACCTGTTGTTGCTGCGAAACCGGACGAGGCCGCGCAGCCCTATCGCGTGCTGGCGCGCAAATATCGCCCGCAGACCTTCAGCGAGCTGATCGGCCAGGAACCGATGGTCCGCACGCTCGGCAATGCGATCGAGCGCGACCGGCTGGCCCATGCCTTCCTGATGACCGGCGTTCGCGGGGTCGGCAAGACCTCGACCGCCCGCCTGATCGCCAAGGCACTCAACTGCGTGGGGCCGGACGGGCAAGGCGGACCGACGATCAACCCTTGCGGCCAGTGCGAGCCGTGCCGGGCGATCGCCGAAGGCCGCCATATCGACGTGATCGAGATGGACGCCGCCAGCCATACCGGCGTGGACGACGTGCGCGAGATTATCGAGGCTGTTCGCTATGCCGCCGTTTCGGCGCGCTACAAGATCTACATCATCGACGAAGTGCACATGCTCTCGCGCAATGCCTTCAACGCCTTGCTGAAGACGCTTGAAGAACCACCCGCGCATGTAAAGTTCCTTTTCGCCACAACCGAAGTGGACAAGCTGCCGGTTACCGTCCTCTCGCGCTGCCAGCGTTTCGACCTGCGGCGCATCCCTGCAGAACTGTTGCACACCCATTTCGCCAATGTCTGCCGCCAGGAGGGCGTCGAAGCCGAGGAAGAGGCTATCGCCATGGTCGCCGCCGCTGCCGAAGGGTCAGCGCGCGACGGGCTTTCGATCCTCGATCAGGCCATTGCCCACGCGGATATGGAAGCAGGTGAGGATGGCAATGGCGCAACGCTGGTCACTGCTGCCAAGGTTCGCGAAATGCTCGGCCTGGCTGACAAGGGGG
>JAUIJI010000130.1 GCA_030431435.1 Alphaproteobacteria bacterium
GAGTGAGCAGGCCCGCGAAACGATCCGCGCCGTGGTGGAAGAAGGCGTCGCCGCCGCCCATGCCAATGGCGTGATGATCGACGCGAAACCGATCCACGATCTGACGCAAGTTTCCATGACCGACCACGCCGATCACGAAGCGAGCATGTTGCAGGACGTGAAGGCCGGAAGGCGCACCGAGGTCGACGCGATCAACGGCGCAATCGTCGAAGCCGCGGGCGAAAAAGGCGTCGCCGCGCCGGTCACGCAGACGCTGTGGCACCTCGTGAAGCTGGAAGAAGCGAAGATGGGTTGATGCCCACCCCCAACCCCTCCCGCAAGCGGGAGGGGAGCGAGACTTGCCGAGCCGCAGGCGAGGCTAGTCGCAGCGGGGTGGGTGTTCACGGTTAGAACGCGCGCAGGATTTCCCGCACCGCAGCGCCATTTTCATCACGGATCGCCAGCGTCATTTCGCGCGCTTGCCAGTCGATTGCCATCGTCCCGAAATTCGCCTCTCCCACCAGCGGGGTAATCCGCAGCGGGTCCGGCTCGCGCACATTCGCGGCTTCTGTCCCAATGCCGACAGGACGGTTGAGCGAACTGGAGGTGAATTCGATGAATTCCTCCCCCGCCCACTCGCTTTCGTAAAGCCCGGCGGAATGGCGATCGCCTGAAAGCACCACCAACCCGCTCTCGCTGCGCGCAGCCAGCATGTCCAGCAGGCGGGCGCGCTCGTGCGGGAAATTGTCCCACGCCTCGAAATTGTGCGCTTCGCTCAGCACCTGGATCGAACTGACGAGAACGCGCAATTCGGCCGGCCTGGCCAGTTCCGCCTCCAGCCATTGCCATTGTGCATCGCCCAGCATGGTCGCCGAAGGATCATTGTTCGCGGTGTAGCGCCCCAGCGGCCCGCCCTCCTCCATCGCCACAAGGTCGGACCGGAAGAAGCGCGTATCGAGCAGGATGAACTGCACGCGCTGGCCCGGCGGCCCCTTGGTGACGCTGTGGTAGACACCGGGGCGCGAGCGCACCTCCTGCGGTGAGTTCCAGAAGGCCTCGAACAGGTCTTCGGACAGTTCGCGATGGGCGAAGGAGCCGCCGCTGTCATTGGGGCCGTAATCATGGTCATCCCATGTCGCGAGCATCGGCACCTTTGCGCGCAGGGCGGCAAATGGTGCGCTCTGCGCCTGCTTGGCATAGGCGGCGATGAAGGTCTCCAGTCCGGGCGACCCGTCATAGCCGGTATCGCCATAGACATTGTCTCCCATGGCGATGAACAGCTGCGGATTGCTGGCGGCAATTGCGTCCCAGATATGCTGGGGCTGCTCATGCCCGTTGCAACTGCCGAAAGCGAAACGGGTGATCGGCGCCTCTGCGGCAATTGCGGTAGACGCGCTTTGCGGAGATTCGCCCGCAACGGGCGCGCAGGCTGCCAGCAGCGCTGCGGCAAGGGCTGGAAGAGTGCCTTTCATGGGGTAATTATCCCGGGCGAACACGACTGCATGATGACAACCCTCACGCCAACTTTATCTCCCGCAACCGCTCCATCAGGTAATCCTGCGCGGTGATCGGCTCTTCCCCGCCATCGAACACGGGCGCGATGAGGAAGTCAGGCCGGAAGTGCAGGAAATAGGGCATCGAATAGCGCGAGCGATGCGCGGCCTCGCCTGCCGGGTTCACCACGCGGTGAGTGGTCGAGCGGAGTTTGCCGGCAGTGTAGCGTTGCAGCATGTCGCCGATATTCACCGCCAGCGCGCCGGGCGGGGGTGACACGGGAAGCCATTCGCCTTGCTTGCTGAGCAGTTCCAGACCAGCCTCTTCTGCGCCCAGCAACAGGGTGATGGTATTGATATCCTCATGCGCGGCGGCGCGGATCGCGCCTTCCTGTGCTTCGTCCGAAACGGGTGGGTAATGCAGCAGGCGCAGCACCGAATTGCCATCGCGCACGCTGTCCTCGAAGAAGTCCTCCTCCTCGCCCAGATGGAGGGCAATGGCCGCAAGGATGCGCTTGCCTGCCCAGTCGAAGGACAGGAACAGGTCCTGCAAGGCGGGGCGGAAGGCGGTCAGTTCCTCGGGCCAGATATTGGGCCGCATCACGCGCGCATGGGGATGGCCATCGGGCAGATCGCGCCCGACATGCCAGAATTCCTTCAAATCCTGCACGCTGGCACCCTTGGCCTGCTCCACTCCGAACGGCGTATAGCCGCGCGCGCCTCCCTGCCCCGCGCGGTGGTATTCCCGCTTCACCTCGTCCGGCAGCGCGAAGAAGGCGCGCATCTGTTCGTCCGCGCGGTCAATCAGCCGCTGATCGATCCCGTGATCGCGCACCACGGCGAATCCGAATTCCTCGAATGACGCGCCCAGTTCCCCGGCTATTTCGGGCAGCGGCTTTTGCAGGCTGACCGATGCGATTTCTGGCTTTTCTGACATGGCGCAATGTCTTCCACTTTCCTTTTGCCGCATCAACCAATAGCAAGCCCGCAACTGTGAAAGAGAGGATGCCTCATGGCCGCCGATAACAAGATTACCTTCTACGACCTCCAGGTTTCGACCGGAGCTACGATCAGCCCCTTCGTCTGGGCGACCAAGTTCGCCGTGGCGCACAAGGGGTTCGAAATGGACATCGTCGAAGGCGGCTTCACCGGCATCCTTGACCGTACCGGCGGCAATACCGAGCGGCTTCCCGCCATCGTCGATGATGGCAAATGGGTGCTCGATAGCTGGGGCATCGTCGAATATCTCGACGAGACCTATCCTGACCGGCCCATGCTGATCCCGCACGAAAGCACCGCCGCGCTCACCAAGGCGCTGGATGCATGGTTCTGGCCTGCTGCCATCGGCCCGTGGATGCGCAGCTATTGCGCCGACTATCGCGACGTCTGCTACGAGCATGACAAGGAATATGTCACCTCCACCCGTGAAGTGATGCTCGGCGGCAAGCTCGAAGACCTGCAATCGGGCCGCGAGGATCGCCTCTGCGCCATTTCCGCCGCGCTGGAGCCGCTGCGCATGGCGCTGCGCGAGCACAAGTTCCTGGGCGGCAGCGAGCCCAACTATGCCGATTACCGTATCCTTGGCGGGTTCCAGTGGCTCGCCTCGCTGGCTCAGACCCCGGCGCTGGCTGCCGACGATCCGCTGCGTGACTGGGTGGAGCGGGTGCGCGCGCTGTTTGGCGGGCTTGGCAACCACCCCGGCCTGTTCGATATCTTCGGCCTCGAACAGCGCGAGGGTGATCCCGATCCCTTCGTGCGGATGGAAGGCACCGGCGGCATCTTCAAGCGCAACACTGGCCCCGCCTCGACCCGCGCCGAAACCAAGATGATCAACAAGGAAGACTGACACCTTGCCCAAGCTGAAAGTCCTCACCACCCGCCGCTGGCCCGCCGCAGTCGAGGAGGAGCTGGCGCGCCGGTTCGACCTCACGCTCAACAAAGGCGACGAGCCGATGAGCCAGGACGTACTGGCGGCGGCGATGGGCGAGTATGACGTGCTGTGCCCCACCGTTTCCGACAGGATCGACGCGGAGGTGATCAACGGGGGCACCCGCGTGAAGCTGATCGCCAACTACGGCGTCGGCTTCGATCATATCGATATCGCGGCAGCCAAGGCGAAGGGCATTGCCGTCACCAACACCCCCGGCGTGCTGACCGATGCCACCGCCGACATCGCCCTCACCCTGATGCTGATGGCCGCGCGGCGCGCTGGTGAAGGCGAACGTGAGCTTCGTGCCGGTGCATGGAGCGGCTGGCGCCCGACCCACCTCATCGGCAGCGCGCTGAAGGACAAGGTGCTCGGCTGCGTCGGCTTCGGCCGCATCGGCATCGCCACTGCGCGGCGCGCGCATCACGGCTTCGGCATGAAGGTTGCTTACTACGGCAGGCGCCCTTGCGAGCCTGACGTGGGGCGGGAACTGGATGCCAAGTTCTATCCCAATCTCAAGGATTTGCTGCGCGAAGCTGATTTCGTTTCGCTGCATGTGCCGGGTGGCGGCGAGACCGCAAACCTGATCGATGCCGATGCCATCGCAAGCATGAAAAAGGGCAGCTACCTCATCAACACCGCGCGCGGCGGGATCGTGGATCACGATGCCTTGGCGGATGCGCTGAAGAGCGGCCACCTCGCGGGCGCTGGCCTCGATGTCTATCCGGCGGAACCTGCCGTGCCGCAAGCCCTGCTCGGCCTCGAGAACGTAGTCCTGCTGCCGCACCTCGGCAGCGCCAATGCCGAAACCCGCATTGCCATGGGAATGTGTGCGCTGGCCAATATCGCGGCCTATGCAAATGGCGAGGATGTCCCTAACCCCGTCGCATGAATTCCGATCCCATTGACCAGCTGATCGCGGAGCACCGCCTGCCGGAAAGCTATCGCGCAATTGTCGACACCTACTGGCAGCCGCTCGCCCGCGAGATTGCGCGGCGCGCCACCGCCCGAAAGCCACTGGTGGTGGGGATCAATGGCGCGCAAGGCTCCGGCAAGTCCACGGTCTGCGCTTTCCTCGAAGTGCTGCTGGCCAGGCGCAAGCTTCGCGCCGTGACCCTTTCCATTGATGATCTTTACCTGAAGCAGGAAGAACGGCAGGCGCTGGCGGAGAAAGTCCACCCGCTGTTCGCCACGCGCGGCGTGCCAGGCACGCATGCGCCGGGCCTTGCCATGCAGATCATCGAGGATATCTGCGCCGGGCGCGCCTTCGAGATTCCGCGTTTCGACAAGGCGGTGGATGATCGCCGCGACGAAGGCGAGCGCATTACCGGCCCGGTGGACGTGCTGCTGTTCGAAGGCTGGTGCGTCGGCTGCACCCCGCAGGCAGACGAGGAACTGCTCGAACCGGTGAACGAACTGGAACGCGACGAGGACCCCGATGGCGTGTGGCGCGCTGTCGTGAACCTGTGGCTTCGCGGTGAATATATGGATCTTTTCAAGCAGATCGACATGCTGGTTATGCTGAAAGTGGATGGCTTCGATGCCGTGCTCGCCAATCGCCGCAAGCAGGAAGAGAAGCTGCGCGCCGCCAATCCCGATGCCCCCGGCGTGATGGATGACGCGGAGCTTGTCCGCTTTTGCCAGCATTACGAACGGCTGACGCGGCACATGATGGAAGACCTTCCGCGCAGGGCGGATTTCACCTTCCCCATCGGCTCTGACCAGTCACCGGAAAGTCTCCCCAAGGGCCTGTAGACGGGGCCACCCCGCCATTGTAACGTCCGTGATGATGACGCCCGTACAAGGGCGCGGATGATTCCTTGGGAGGGGAGCGAACCTATGGGCTTTGCCCGTTTTTCAGCCATTCTTGCCACTGCCACCGCCGGCATGCTGGCGCTGTCCGCCTGTTCCGATGCGGATGCCGGTTTTGGCAATATCACCGAAGAACGCCTGCTTGCCGCACAAGACGATCCCGATAACTGGCTGTCGCACGGGCGCAGCTATGCCGAAGACCGGTTCAGCCCCCTGGCCGATATCAACGCGGAAACGATCGGTGACCTTTCGCTTGCCTTTGCGGTCGATCTCGACACCAATCGCGGGCAGGAAGCCACGCCCATCGTGGTCGACGGGGTAATGTATTTCTCCACCGCATGGTCGAAGGTGATGGCAGTCGATGCCGCAACCGGCGAGGAGCTGTGGCGCTATGACCCCGAGGTCGACGGTTCCAAGGGCGCGGATGCCTGTTGCGACGTCGTCAACCGCGGTGTCGCCGTGTGGGAAGGCAAGGTCTTTGTCGGCACCATCGACGGGCGGCTGGTCGGCCTCGATGCCGAAACGGGTGAAGAGCTGTGGGACGTGGTCACCGTCGATCAGGAACAGCCCTACACCATCACCATGGCCCCGCGCGTGGTGCGCGACAAGGTGATCATCGGCAACTCCGGCGCGGAAATGGGCGTGCGCGGTTATCTGTCAGCCTATGATGCGGACAGCGGCGATCTTGTATGGCGCTTCTACACCGTGCCCGGCAATCCGGCGGAAGGCCCCGATGGCGCAGCCTCCGATGCCGCCTTCGAACAGTTCGCGGGCGAAACATGGTTCGGCGATTACTGGGAACTGGGCGGCGGCGGCACCGTGTGGGATTCGGTGGTCTATGATGCCGAGTTCGACCAGCTGCTGGTGGGCGTTGGCAACGGCAGCCCGTGGAACCACCGCGTGCGCAGCGATGGCAAGGGCGATAACCTCTTCCTTTCCAGCATCCTCGCGCTCGATCCCGATACCGGCGCATACAAATGGCATTATCAAGTCAATCCCGGCGAGACGTGGGACTTCACCGCCACCCAGCAGATCACCCTTGCCACGCTGGAAATCGACGGGGAGCAGCGCAAGGTCGCCATGCAGGCACCCAAGAACGGGTTCTTCTATGTGATCGACCGCGAGGACGGAAAGCTGATCAGCGCAGAGCCTTTTGCCGAGCAGAACTGGGCCGAACGGATCGACCTTGAAACCGGCCGCCCGGTGGAAATCCCCGAGGCGCGTTTTGCCGATGCGCCTTACTTCATCACCCCCATGGGCATCGGCGCGCATGCCTGGCACCCGATGAGCTATTCACCGCAGACGGGCCTCGTCTACATCCCGGTGATGGAAGTGCCCAACGCCTATGCCGATGACAGCAATTTCACCCGGCGCATCGGGCGCTGGAATACCGGCGTTTCCTTCCTTGCCCCGCCCGAAGGATCGGTGCCGGGCGCCACGCCCGAAGCGCGCCGCGCCTATATCTCGTCGATCACCCACGGAATGCTCAAGGCGTGGGACCCGGTGAAGCAGGAAGTGGCGTGGCAAGTGCGGCGCGACTGGCCGTGGAACGGCGGCACGCTGGCAACCGGCGGCAACCTTGTGTTCCAGGGCCTGCCTGATGGCCGCTTCGTCGCCTATTCGGCGGACAAGGGCGAGGAGTTGTGGAGCTGGCAGGGCGAACGCGGGATCATGGCCGGCCCGATCACCTATCGCGTCAATGGCGAGCAATATGTCGCCGTGATGGCCGGATATGGCGGATCGATGGGCATG
>JAUIJI010000131.1 GCA_030431435.1 Alphaproteobacteria bacterium
CGCGCGCAGATGAAGAACCTGCACCTCTACAACGGCACCGAGCACCCGCATGAAGGCCAGAAGCCCGAAGTGCTCGACGTTGCCTCGATGAACCGCAAGAACAAGGCTGCTTCGTGATGGCTGATGAAAACAACACCGTCTCCGACCTGTCGGAACTGAAGGATATCGCTGGCGACGCACCTGCCGCAGACGCTGTCGAAACCCCTGCTGCCCCCCTGCGCGAGCAGGAACTGGACGCCCAGGGCCGTGCCTATGCCACCGGTCGCCGCAAGGACGCCGTGGCCCGCGTGTGGCTCAAGCCTGGCACCGGCAAGGTCACCGTGAACGGCAAGGACCAGGAAGTGTATTTCGCACGTCCCACGCTGCGTCTCGTCATCAACCAGCCTTTCGCCATCTCCGATCGCGAAGGCCAGTATGACGTTGTCGCCACCGTGAAGGGCGGCGGCCTGTCCGGTCAGGCCGGTGCTGTAAAGCACGGCATCAGCCAGGCACTGTCGAAGTACGAACCTGCACTGCGCTCCACCGTGAAGGCAGCAGGCTTCCTCACCCGCGACAGCCGCGTGGTGGAACGCAAGAAGTACGGCCGCGCCAAGGCACGCCGCAGCTTCCAGTTCTCGAAGCGCTGATCCTTCCTGGCATTCACTGCCGGAAACCAGAAGGGCGGTCCCGCGGGGCCGCCCTTTCTCTTTGGCTGCCCCCGTGCTTAAACTGTGGCCATGCGCAGCATCACATCTTTCGCCGCTATCGCACTCGCCGCCTGCCCCGCCCTGGCCACAGCACAGAACAACTTTCAGTCCCCGGCCTTCCAGTGGCGCCCTGCTGACTCACGGCTCATCGCCCCCGACTCATCTGCTGAAGAGATCGAGTATGGCGAGAAGCGCTGGCAGGAGATCCAATTTTATGCGCCTGCACGTGCGACCGGCACTGCGCCGCTCGTGGTCATCCTGGCCAATCGCGACAGACGTGGGCGCGGCTATTCGACGCCAGAATGGCTCCGCTATCGGGCAAATGAGGCCGGATTTGCCGTTGCCTTTATCCCAGACGAAGTGAAATGGGACGAGCATGAGGAAAGGCTCGAGAACCAGACCGCTGCGCTGCTCACGCTCCATCAGCAAGCCGAAGCATTGCAGATCGACTCACATCGGATCGCGATAGTTGGCTATGCAGGGAATGGTGCCTTGCTCGGTACGCGCGAGGAGCTGCTGGAATCTGCCGGGATCGATTTCAGCTCCTTGCGCGCAGTGATCGGCATCAACGGCACTTCGTATGACATCGAAGCACGGATGGCTGAAAACAACTATCTGCGCAGCATCTATCGCCGGGCCTACGGCCGGCAGCCGGAAGACTACCTCCCATTCTCGCCCGCTGCGCATCTCGATAGGCGCAATGCGCCATATTTTCTTCTCCTGGCTCATGAAGATTCCGAAGAAGCGCTCGCCTCATCTCGGGCGTTCGCCTCCGCATTAAGCGATGCGGGTTCCAATGCCGCAGTCATTCCATATCCCGAGCCGCGCGAAGGTCGATTGGAGACCTATTTCATGGTTGATCCTGCAGGCGCCGGACGCGAAGTTATACCTTTCCTGCAATCTGCTTTCGGGGAATAGAAATCGAGTCTAGCCAATTGCGTGGCCGTTTGTTTCGAGCGCCTGCCTGATTGAGTTAGACAACCGATCGACCGTCACCGGCTTTGACAAATAGCCATTGGCACCGGCCGCCATGGCCTTTTCCTGCTCACCTCGTCCGGCAAAGGCGGTGATGGCAATGATCGGAATGTCGCGCGTCACTGCATCCTCGCGCAGCTTGCGGATCAGCCGCAGGCCGGAGATATGCGGAAGCTGGATGTCCATGGTGATGAGGTCGGGCGATATTCGTTTTACCTCGTCGAGCACCAGCGCGCCGTCTGCCACCAGCGTCACGTCATAGCCGCGCGATTCCAGCACCTCATGATAGAACATGCGGTTAAGCAGGTCGTCCTCGACCACAAGGATTCGCGCAGACATGCCGGGTGAACGATGCTGGAGCGCCCCAGTGCCGGTGAATCACGCCATTTGGCGCGAAAACCAAACGCCCTGTCCCTGAAATGGCGGAAGGACGCCCTATTGCGGTGGTTGCCCGGCCTCCTGCGCCAACAAGATGCGCCTTGCCACCAGCCAGCAGACCGGGATGGACAGCAGCAATCCCGCCCCTGCCGACAGGACAATCGGCAGCGGCGCCACCATGTTCAGCGTTAGCACAATGGCAACACCACTGCCCATCAGCGTGGTGGCGATGAAGGGAAAGAGAACAAGGGCAAGGCGCAACATCTCAGACTCCTGTTTCGACGCAGGTACCCTTGCTCGCATCACAACAGGGCGGCGATGACTTGAATCAAATTGCCAGTGGGCAAGGCCTGCCAGAGTTATTCCAGAGGCGGGTCGGTGCGCGGGACGCGCCCGACAGGCGCAACCGGTTCACCCTCCTCGCGCGGAGGCATCGCATCTTCGGGCACCGTATCGATCATCATGTCATCGCTCGATACGCCTTCGAGGTTGCGCACACGAACGGTCAGCTCGCTACCGTTCCAGGTCAGTTCGTTGAAGCTGGGCGGGGTCGACCGGATACGATGGGACAGCGTGCCCGCGCCGATCATGCGGACAGGGCCGTTGGGGGTCGCTTCCATGATGTCAAAGGCATCGTGGACATGGCCACTCAGCACGGCGAGGACCTTGCGCTTTGCCAGAGCAGCCAGCGCGCGATTGCCATTGTGGGTGAGCGCGGTGCCGCGTGTTCCCGCTTCGCGCAGCGGATGGTGCGCGGTAACCAGCACGCGGGTGTGTGGCGGCAGGCTGTCGATCTGGGACAGGCAGGCATCAAGCGCCTTCTCCGTGATCCAGCCCTTGGACCAGTTGAAGCGCGGCTGCGCCGGGACATTGGTGTTGAGCGGCACGATCGCCAGCCCGTCCATTTCCAGCCGCTGCTCCACCAGGTCACGAAAAGCCTCGAACCGCGCGAGCGGATCAAGATAGCGCAGCGGCAGGTAATAGGCGGGCAGGTCGTGGTTGCCCGGCTCTATGGTTACGGGGACCGGCAGCGAGCGGATCCATTCCTCTGCGGCGGCAAATTCATGGGTTCGCGCGCGCATGGTGAGATCGCCCGTGATCGCCACGGCATCGGGCTTCTTGCGTTCGACTTCGGCGCGCACCCAGTCGAGCGCGCAGTTATCCTCGATCCCGAAATGGATATCGCTGAGGTGAAAGAGCGTTGTCGGCCTGGCCATATTCGCTGTCCGCTAGCAGGTTATCCAGTCGAACCCTAGATGCGCCGCGTCAGGATCAGCCATGCGGTAATGGCATTGAAGGTAGTGTAGCCCGCATAGGTCCAGCCCCATGCGGTGCGACCATAGGCGACCAGCAGCATCGCCACGAGCAGCAGGCCGAACTCCATGCTCAGTGTAACGCGCGGGCTGAATATGCTGCTCCCCTCCTGCATCATGCGCACCATCGCATGGCCGCTTTCGAGCACAGCCCGATGCATGGCGAAATTGGCAACGCCGAGCAGGAAGATAATCGCGATTCCCATGATCATGCAGTCTGACGCGTGTCGCTGGCCGGTGCAAATGCTGTTCGTGGAGCGCGGATCGCGTTTCGTCGGGTCCGGGATTCCTTGGTCGACCCGAGCCAGCCGCAAATCGAACTGCGCAGGCAGTTTTCGCGGGTTTTGCCTATCCCTGTTTGTGCGCCGCGGCCGTTAACAGTCCCACCGGCTGCGGCGCGACCCCCCTCCCCTTGAGGGAGATAGATGGAGGAAGGAGAAGGGTAATGTTGAAGACTTTTTCGATGACACTGGTCGGCGTTGCACTGCTTGCAGCCCCCGCTCTCGCAGCGCAGGAAGGCGAAGCACGCACAACGGGCGTTTCCTATTCGGACCTGGATCTTTCGACCGAAGATGGTCGCAAGGAACTCGACAACCGGATCGAAGATGCAGCCAAGGAAGTGTGCGGCATGAACGAACGCTCGACCGGCTCGAACATGGCAACGCGCGAATCGCGCCAGTGTTTCCGCAATGCCAAGCGCCAGCTTGAAGAGCATTTTGCGAGCGTGATCGAGGACGAACGTCGCGGTGGCTAAGCCTGCCGCTTCCCATCCTCTTTGAAGGGCGCCCTTTTCCCGGGCGCCCTTTTTTCATGGTTGGAGGGCCTTGCTGCCTGTGTACTCCGGGTCGCGATCAAACACCCGCTTGCGCCAGCGACTGAGCCCCAAATCTGCATTGCCCAGAGCTTGATGGCTTCAAGCCAGTGCAACCGGCTTACCGCCCGGCCATGGCCTTCACCTTGCGCAAATAGGTGCGGCCGATGCGCAGTTCCTCACCATCATCCAGCTCGACACACCACACGCCCAGCCCTTCATGGCGCAGGCCCTTGATCACATCCTTCCTGAGGATGGTCGAACGGTGGATGCGGATGAACTTTTCCGGATCGAGCTTTTCCTCAAGTCCGGCGATCGTTTGCAGCAGCAGATAGCTGTTGTCGCCGACGTGCAGCCGGACGTAATCACGCTCGGCATCGATGCGGCTGACCTCGGCAGCGTCGATGCGCAACAGTTCGGAACGATTGGGAACCCAGAATTCGCTCAGCCATGTGCTGGCTGGCGTGCCGGCAGATTCCCGGCGCGCCAGCGCGCGGGCAATGGCGCGTTCCAGCCTTTCGGTCGCCACTGGCTTGAGCACATAGTCGACAGCATCGAGATCGAAGGCTTCGACCGCAAAATCCTCATGCGCGGTCACGAAGATCACTGCGGGCGGATTGTCCGTGCGGCCCAGTTCCCGCGCCACGGCGAGCCCGTCCATACCGGGCATGGTCATATCGAGCAGGACCACGTCAGGCTCCAGCTTTTCGGCAAGGCGCAGCGCGGACTGCCCGTCGCTCGCGGTACCGGCGACGGAAAGGCTGTCCAGCTCGGCGCACAGCACCTGCATGCGCTCGATCGCGAGCGGCTCGTCATCGACAATCAGCGTGCGGAGGGCAGTCTGGGATGCCTCGCTCATTCGGCGGCCTCCTGCTGGCGCGTCCCGCGACGGATCGGCAAGCGGATATGCGAGGCGTAGCCGCCCGGCACAGGGCCGGAAACCAGCGAAGCATCGTCTCCGAAACGCGCTTCCAGCCGCTCGCGCACATTGGCAAGGCCTATGCCATAGCCGGGCCGTGTTTCGTCGCTTGCGGCATTGCCATTGTCCGACACGGTCACGACCAGCCGCCCGTATTCCTCGCGCGCAGCCAGCGTGATGGTCACCTGCCCACCTGACGGAGCGATCGCGTGCTTCACCGAATTCTCCACCAGCGGTTGCAGGATCATGCCCGGTATCAGGCAGCTCTCCAACTCCTGCGGAATTGCGTATTCGGTAAGCAGGCGCATGGGGAAGCGCACCGACTCGATATCGAGATAGAGCTTCTGCAATTCAATCTCCGCCGCCAGCGGCACGTCCGAAGTGGGATCATCAGCCAGGCTGCGGCGATAGAATGTGCTGATCATCTGGATCATGCGTTCAGCCGCCTGCGTCTTGCCGGTCAGCACCAGAGCGGACAGCGAATTCAATGTGTTGAACAGGAAATGCGGGTTCACCTGATAGCGCAGGGATCGCAATTCGGCGGCCTTGGCGGCGTTGCGGAACTGCTGTTCGCGCCGCTCGGCTGCGCGGGCCTTTTCGCCCGTAAGCAAGGCGAGGTAGAGCGCGCACCATGCCAGCAACATGAAATAGCGGCTGATGGTCAGCTCGATCACCTGTTCTCGCGTGGCAGAGGCGGCGAGATCAGCCAGCCCGCTGGCCACGCGGGCGCTCTCTTCCTCGGCAGAAAGCTCCTGCCGTTCCACGAATTCGCGCAGCAGCTGCTCGTCCCATTCGGCCTGCAGATCGGCAAAGACCAGCCGATTGGCCTGGGCTGTCAGCAATGCGGCGGGAAGCGCGAAGATCAGTGCGGCGACGATCTTCTTCCACAAGCGCATCCCGTCGAACGGCCGCAGGATGACCCACAGGCCCACAGTGATCAGCGCGCCGATGAAGGTGGCAAGAATGCGCCGCCACAGGATCTGCGTGCTGAGGTCAATCGACAGCAATTCGCCGCGGATGGTGATGAGCAGGAAATAGCAAAGCCACAGGCCGGCGATCGACACCAGCACGGTGCTCAGCGGCACGCGCGCGACCGGAGTTTCCTTCTTGGCCCTGTTCATCACCGGCATTTAGGCGCTCCTCGCCCTGTTTTGCCAGCCCTGAGACATATTCCGGTCGGACAGGATCAGCCTTTTGTCGAAGATAGCGCCGCTAAAGCAGGCTTTCCTCGGCAATCTTGCGCTTCCAGTGCAGCGGCGCGAGCGTGTGGACATTGTTGCCCTCGGCATCGACGGCGACCGTCACCGGCATATCCTTCACGGTGAATTCGTAGATCGCTTCCATGCCAAGGTCCTCGAAACCGACGACCTTCGATTCCTTGATGGCCCGCGCCACGAGGTAAGCCGCGCCGCCGGTGGCCATGAGATAGGCGACCTTGAAGCGACTGATCACGTCCACCGCATCAGCGCCGCGTTCAGCCTTGCCGATCATCGCGAGCAGGCCCTGATCGAGCATCATCTCGGTAAACTTGTCCATGCGCGTTGCGGTTGTCGGGCCTGCCGGGCCAACGACTTCGCCCATCACCGGGTCGACCGGGCCGACATAATAGATCGCGCGGCCCTTGAAGCTGACGGGAAGCTCCTGGCCCTTGGCCAGCATGTCCTGAATGCGCTTGTGCGCAGCATCGCGGCCGGTGAGCATCTTGCCGTTCAAGAGGAGCCGGTCGCCATGGTTCCAGCTGGCAACCTCTTCGGCCGTGAGATTGTCGAGATCGACCTTCTTCGCTTCGGCATCGGGCGCCCAGTGGACATCAGGCCATTCATCGAGGTTCGGCGGGTCGAGGTAGGACGGGCCCGAGC
>JAUIJI010000132.1 GCA_030431435.1 Alphaproteobacteria bacterium
CGGCTGCGAGCTGCGCATTCTCCGCACGCAGGGAAAGCTCCAGCTGTCGGCGTTCGATGGCGAAGTCGGCTTCCAGCTGTTCAAGCGCCGCGGATTGCTCCGCATCGAGATCGAGCTTGTCGTGGACAAAGGCATGCAATCCCTGGCCTTGTTCGCCGTCACGCCACTCACCCGCTGCGAACGCGCCAATGCAACCGGCAGCTATGGCCAGCAGAACACCGGCCATGATCTGGAGAATGCCGAACTTCATGGTTCGACGTGAAGAAGTGCAGAGGGGGAGAGATCGGCCCCGTCAATCAATTGATACTGGGCAGGCTCGGCCGAGGCAGGAGCCTGGACCACGCCAATTCCCGTTCCAAGCCCGATAAATGCCATGCCAGCCATCAAGGCCAGGCGGCGGCGCTGGCCCGCAGCTTGCTCCATCTGCCCGGCTCGCAGCCACACGCCATCCATGAAGTCGCCAGACATTGAGGGCGCCGCGACATTGCCGAGGGACTTGAGCGCCCTGTCCAGATGATCGTCATGGTGCATATGCAATTCTTCCCGTTCTTGCCCTGACATACGCATGCTGGCGCAGCGCCCCTCAATTTTTCTTGAGGGCTGGCGGCTCGTCATTCGTAGGACTGGTTATCTCGCCTGACCAAGGGATGGCAAACATGATTGCAAGATTTCGACGACTGGTCCTGCCTGTATTGGCAATTGGCCTCTCGATTGCCTTGGCACCTCCTATCACTGCCCACGAAGAACACCAGCAGGACATGACTGATGCCGAAATGGTGCAGGTGGAGATGGGGCACGACGCTGACGCCGAACACCATGCCGGAGACGATCACCACGATACCGGCATGCTTGACCATCACGATGGCGAAGTCGCTCCCGCAGTTGCGCCAGCCGAAGCGAGTCTGACGCCCGAGCAGGCGATGGCAGCGGCAGTTGCAGAGAACCGCGCCACATCTGTTATCGATGTGCTTGGGCGGCTGCACCCGGTCGCTGCGCATTTCCCGATCGCATTGTTGCTGGCCGCAGCAATCGCCGAACTCATGTTGCTGGCGCGCCCCTCCACTGGCCTGGAGGTGACCTCACGCTTCCTCGTTGCCGGTGGCGCGGCTGGTGCCGTAGTCGCTGCGCTCTTGGGATGGACTGCGGGAGGCTGGCGACTTTCCGACCGATCAGAAACGCTTGGCCTCCACCGCTGGAACGGGACTGCGATCGCCGCACTGGCGATACTCGCCACATGGCTCGCGTTTCGAAGCGAACGCAGAACCGCGCTTCGGGTGGTCCTGCTCGTTCTTGCGGTCGCTATCGTCGCCCAGGGTTACCTCGGCGGAGAAATGGTGTTCGGCCCCAACCATCTTGGAATCAGGTAAATGACAATGAACTTTAATCTGCGAGCGAGTGCGCTCTCCCATCTGGTCATTCCGCTTGCTTTGCTTGGCGTGGCCGGTTGCAGTGAGACGCCTGAGCAGGAGGAGGCTTCGTCGGCAGAAGTGGAGCCTATGGCGCCTTCGCCGAGCGCCCCTGCGCCAGCCGAAGAGGCAACAGCACAGCCAGTGGTTGCAACCGACGACGCGCCAGCCGCGGATCAGGCAGCGGCAAGCCGGCAGTCAGAGCGTCCTCCCGCTGTCGCTGTTCCCGCGCGGCCTGCCGCAATCGACAGCGCAGCGCCCGAACCGGCTGCAGCAACACCCGATCCCCACGCAGGTCACGACATGACCAACCACGACATGGAAGGGATGCATTCCCAATGACCAACCCGCAATCGCCCTCGAACTTGCGTCGCCCGCTGGCGGCGGCGCTTCTCATGTTGTTGGCAGCGTGCTCCAATGCGGCGCAGGCAGCGAGCTACACCATGTTCCGTGACCCCAATTGCGGGTGCTGCGAAGAGTGGGCCGAACATATCCGCACCGGTATGCAGGCCGAGATCACGGTCGAGAACAGCGCCGACATGACTGCGATCAAGGATCGTGAAGGTGTTCCGGTCGAATTGCGATCCTGCCACACGATGGTGGTCGATGGATATGTGATCGAAGGCCACGTTCCTGCCGCGGATATTGCCCGCCTGCTGCGCGAGCGACCGGATGGCGTCGAGGGGCTGGCCGTCGCTGGCATGCCAATCGGCTCGCCAGGAATGGAAATGGACGACCGGACGCAACCCTACCAGGTCATCGCTTTCGGCAGCGCCGGTCGCAGCGTGTTTGCCAGTTACGAATAGAACCAGAGGAGAATGACAATGAAGCGATTGATTATGGCACTGGCTGCAGGAAGCATGTTTGCTGGACCGCTTGCCGCGCAAGAACAGGAAAAACCTGCCGAAGCCGAACAGCCGCAGATGTGCGAAATGATGCACAACGGCGAGCGGATGCAGGGCATGATGATGCGCGGCGAAGATGGCACGATGACGTGCAAGATGATGGACCACGGACAAATGGAGCATGGCTCGATGGGTCATGGACAAATGGACCATGGTCACATGGGCCACGGACAGACCGCCCAACCCAGCGCGACCGAAGGTCAGACCGATGCTCCCCAGAGCGATCCCGCCCCGCAGGATCATTCGGCCCACGAAGGTCACACCCCCGGCTAAGTCGTCAGGGGACGGACATGGGGCGAGCGCCTGAAAATGAGATCAAGGTGCTCGCTCTCTCCGAAGAGCGGTTGTTCGGGCAAGTCCCTCACGCCGCCAAAGCAGATCAAGGGGGAGAAGAACAATGGCGAAGTCCGCAGTTGGCCAAAGCATCAGGACCTGGGGCTGGACGCTCAGCCTGTTCCTCCTGATCACCTACTTGGCCTGCATCGCCTTCGGCCTGGTTGCGCCTGAACAGATGCACATGCACCGAGCCTGGGCGCCACTCTTGCCGGGATTCGAGTGGTTGACCCTTTCCGGCTTCATCGCCGGAGCCGTGGGAAGTTTCCTCTATGGCTGGTATGCTGCGATCCTGCTGGTGCCGTTGTATAACCATTTCAGTCGCCGCGCCGGTTGAGACCGCGCGGAGTCGAGGAGCTCCCCGATATGGCTCACGATCACGAACACGCCGGGCATTGCAGTCATCACGCTGACAAAGACGCTCCAAACGACGGGCGTTACGACACCGTCCCCGAAGGATTCCAGGGAACGGTATACACCTGCCCGATGCATCCGCAGGTCCGGCAGACGCACCAGGGTTCCTGCCCGATATGCGGCATGGGGCTGGAACTTGAGTCGGCCACAATGGTCGAGGAAGGTCCCAATCCCGAACTCGTTGATTTCACGCACCGCTTCTGGCTTGGCGCAATTTTGACGGTCCCCTTGCTGGTCCTGACCATGGGGCCGCTGGTCGGCCTCTCCGGTATTCGGGACATCTTCGGGGAACGCATCACCTTATGGATCGAACTCGTCCTTGGCACGCCGGTGGTGCTGTGGTGCGGATGGCCCTTCCTGGTCCGAGGCTGGAACTCGTTCCGCACGCGCAATCTCAACATGTTTTCATTGATCGGCATGGGCGTGATCGCGGCCTATGCGTTCAGCGTGGTGGCGGTAATCGCTCCCAATATTTTCCCTGACGGCTTCCGCGATGCGGAAGGCCATGTCGGGGTCTATTTCGAAGCAGCAGCGGTTATCGTGACGCTGGTCCTGTTGGGGCAGGTCATGGAACTGCGCGCCCGTGAAGGGACAGGCAAGGCAATCCGCGCGCTGCTCGACCTTGCGGCGAAGACCGCGCGGGTCATCCGTGCTGATGGCAGCGAGGAGGAGATCCCGCTCGAACACGTCCATGTCGGCGACCGCCTCCGTGTGCGACCCGGCGAGAAAGTGCCGGTCGATGGTGAAGTCGTCGATGGCAGGTCCTCCGTCGATGAAAGCATGATTACGGGCGAACCTGTTCCAGTCGAGAAGGTTGCCGGCGATTCCGTCACCGGAGCCACGATCAACGGCACTGGAAGCCTCGTGATCGAAGCCCAGCGGGTCGGCTCGGACACCATGCTGTCGCAGATCGTCGAGATGGTGGCAGCCGCGCAGCGTTCGCGCGCCCCTATCCAGAAATATGCGGACAAGGTCGCTGGGTGGTTCGTCCCGGCGGTGATCGGGGTGGCCGTGCTCGCGTTCATCGCCTGGGCCATCTGGGGACCAGAACCCACCCTGGCCTATGCCCTGGTCGCCGCGGTTGCCGTGCTGATCATCGCTTGTCCCTGTGCGCTTGGCTTGGCCACTCCCATGTCGATCATGACTGCCACGGGACGCGGCGCGCAGGCTGGCGTTCTGATCAAGAATGCCGAAGCGCTCGAACGGTTCGAGAAGATCGACACGCTGATCGTGGACAAGACCGGCACGCTGACCGAGGGCAAGCCAAAGCTTGTCGCTGTCCTGCCCCAGCCTGGAAAGGATGAAGAAGAAGTATTGCGAGCGGCTGCCTCGCTCGAGCGAGGCTCCGAACATCCCTTGGCAGAAGCGATCGTGAACGGTGCCGAGGAGCGCGGCATCTCCCTGGTCGAGGCACAGGAGTTCGAGGCCGTCACCGGCAAGGGCGTGAAGGGCGAGGTCGATGGACACGCGGTCGCGCTCGGTAACAAGGCGATGATCGAAGACCTTGGGCTGGCCGCCGGTGATCTGGTCGAAAAGGCAAACCAGCGCCGGGACGAAGGCGAAACTGTGATGTTCGTCGCGATCGATGGAGCGATTGCCGGACTCGTCAGCGTGGCTGACCCGGTCAAGGAAACGACGCCGGATGCGCTCAAGGCACTTAACGCGCTTGGCCTGCGCATCATCATGGTGACGGGCGACAACGAACGCACGGCCAAGGCTGTTGCTGCGCGGCTCGGCATCGACGAGATTCGTGCCGACGTCCTGCCCGAAGACAAGGCTCGCATCATTCGTGAATTGCAGGATGGCGGGGCCAGGGTGGCGATGGCAGGCGACGGGGTGAACGATGCCCCCGCACTGGCACAGGCCGATGTCGGCATCGCCATGGGCACTGGCGCGGATGTCGCGATCGAAAGCGCAGGCATCACTCTGGTGAAGGGCAATCTCGACGGGATCGTCCGCGCTCGCCGACTTGCCCAGGCGACCATGGGCAACATCCGGCAAAACCTGTTCTTTGCTCTGATCTACAATGCTGCCGGCGTGCCCGTTGCAGCAGGGGTGCTCTATCCGGTCATGGGAATGCTCATCAGTCCGATGTTCGCCGCGTTTGCGATGAGTGCATCCTCGATCTCGGTGGTCCTCAACTCCCTGCGGTTGCGGACGGCAAGGCTGTGACGGAAGGGCACCAAAACCACACCGAGAGTCAGAATTCACACGGCGGATCGGAAGCGAAGGAAAGCATCACGCTCGGCGGCGCTGTCGCGATGGGCACCGGCGTGATGATCGGCGCGGGTATCTTCGCACTCACCGGACAAATCGCCGAACTCGCAGGCCCATTGTTCCCGCTGTCATTCATTGCCGGTGCCATCGTCACTGCCTTGGCGGCATACAGCTACATCAAGATGTCCAACGCCTGGCCATCTTCAGGCGGCATCGCGATGATCCTGCAAAAGGCATACGGCCCCGGCACCGTCGCCGCTGCGGCTTCGCTTCTCATGGCGCTTTCGATGGTGATCAACGAGAGCCTCGTCGCGCGCACATTTGCCTCCTACGCGCTTCGTCCCTTCGAGATGCAGGATAATGGCCTGCTGCTGTCGGCACTCGCCCTGGCTCTGATCGTGTTCGCCTATCTCGTGAATGCTTCTGGCAATCGCTCGGTGAGCATGGTCTCGATTGTCATGTCCGCGATCAAGATTGGCGGTATCGCGATCTTCGCCGTCGCCGCGCTCTGGGTGAGCGGGCTTTCGGCTGGAGCCTTTGTAGAGCCCACAACTGGCTTCGGATGGGAAGGCATGGTTGCCTCCGTCGCCTTCTCGATTCTTGCCTTCAAAGGCTTCACGACGATCACGAACAGCGGCGGAGAGATTGTTGACCCACACCGCAATGTCGGGCGAACGATCATGATCGCCATCGGCATTTGCGTGGTGACTTACCTCCTCGTTGCAGCTGCGGTGGGTGCGAGCCTTGGGATCGACGAAATCGTGGCGGCGCGCGATTACTCGCTGGCGGCAGCGGCCGAACCCGCGCTTGGCCGCGTCGGGTTCTGGTTCACGATAGTGATCGCCGTTACCGCCACCGCTTCCGGCGTCGTGGCGAGCGTGTTCGCCGTATCCCGCATGCTGACGATGCTGACCCAGATGAAGATGATACCGCACAGCCATTTCGGGATGAAGGGCAGCCTGCGTAGCCACCTGCTGGTCTACACAGTGGTGGTCGCCGGGGTCCTTGCGGTCCTGTTCGACCTTTCCCGCATTGCTGCCCTTGGTGTGTTCTTCTACCTGGTGATGGACATGCTCGTGCACTGGGGCGTCCTGCGGAACCTTCGCAAGGAAATCGGTGCGCGGGCCGAGATCCTGCTGGCAGCACTGGCAGCTGACCTGGTCGTCCTTGGAGCCTTCACCTGGACCAAGTTGCAGAGCGACGCGATGATCGTCCTCTTTGCGGCGCTGGGAATCGCAGTTGTCTTTTTCGGAGAACACCTTTTCCTGCGAAAACAGGTGTAAGCCAGGTGCAGCAAATAGGAATGCGCCAAGCAGCTACGAGAAACGACGAGCCGACAATTCGCGGTAGTTCGCATCCGAATCGGCAGCATACTGCGCTTGGCAGTCAAAAGCAGACAGTCTCCTGTCGGCCCAATATGAGCCGTTTGCTGGAACTGGCCGCGCCCCATCGGGCGCGGCCGCAATTTTTCGGCTATCGCCAAAGTGGTAGAGAGAGCCGGGACCGCTCGCGCAGCCCCGGCTTCATGCCGCTATTCGGCGGCAACGGCGTAGAAGTCTTCACCATCCTCGGTTGGCGCTTCGAGAGCCTCCGCGTCGGATGGCTGAGCCGCTTCCGCCTCCGGCGTCCGCAGGACAGTAGGCAACCATCCAGTTC
>JAUIJI010000133.1 GCA_030431435.1 Alphaproteobacteria bacterium
GCCTTGCCCTTCAGGACGAGGTCGTTGCCCTTCCGCTCGATCTTGCTGACCTGCATCAGCTCGCTCTTGTCGGCAGCGCGGATTTTCATGGTGCAATCTCGTCAAAATCGATGCCGAGGTCTTCAGCCATCACCATCGCCGTGGCGCGCCCTGCGCCGAACACGCCGCCGCCCGGATGCTGGAACGGGCCGACAAGGTAGAGCCTGTCGACGCCCGGCACACGATACTGGCCAAGGTCAGGCGTGGGGCGGTGGCTGCCCGACTGGTAGGTGGTGGTGGCGATGCCGTGCAGATCCCCGCGATAGAAGCTGGGGCTGGTGCGCTCCATGTCCACCGGACTGTCGCAGTGATAGCCGAGGATATCGTCCGGCACGTTCTCGATGAAATCGCTCATGCGCGCGATCATCTTTTCGGCGAATTCGCCCTTCGCCTCGTCCCAGTCGCGACCGTCCTTGCGTTTGTAGGGTACGTAATCCCACGCGTGGAAGATGCTCTTGCCTTCGGGGCAGCGCGAGGGGTCATGCTGCGGCAACTGGCCCACGCCGACCAGCGGGGTGGAGCTGAAATTGCCATAGCGCAGCTCGTCGAATGCGCGGCGCATGTCTTCATATTCGGCGGGCATGAGTTCGTACATCACGGCAGACAGGTCCTGCCCGTCAGCGCGTTTCGCCTTGAACTTCATCGGCGCATCGAGCGCGGCATGCACAGTGAAACAGGCGGCCTCGGTGATATGGGTGCGCTTGGCCTTGCGGCCCACTTCGGCAGGAAGGCTGGGCACGATGTCCGGCAATATATGCGGGTGCAGCGCGCCGATGATGCCATCTGCGCAAGAAATCCGCTCGCCATTGTCGAGCACCACGCCAGCCGCCTTCTCGCCATCGGTGAAGACTTCGCGCACTTCGCAGCCTGCGCGCACCTGCCCGCCATGGTCTTCGATGCAAGCGATCAGGGCATTGGTCAGGCTGCCGGAGCCGCCCACGGGCACACCGAAGCCGAATTTTTCGAGGAAGCCGAGGAAGACGTAAGCGCCGATGCCGGTGGCCTTCTCGTCCGGGCTGACGAGGTTCTCGCCTGCCACGCGGCCGAAATGGGCCTTTACCTTGTCATGCTCGAACAGCTCTTCCATCAGGTCGAAGGTGGAGACGCCCATGGTGCGCATGATCTCCTGCCCTTCGCTCGACTGGTCCATCATCGCGGTCTGCGCGCCCAGCGGCATGGGCGGCGAATAGAGGCCGGCCATAATCATCGGCAGCCATTCGGCAGCCTGCCTGCTCATTTCAAGGAAGGTGTTGGCATCCTTCTCGCTGAAATGACGGATCGCTTCAGCGGACTTCGCCGGATCGCGGTGCAGCGGCAGGGTGGTGCCGTCTTCCCACACGCTCATCATCGGCACGTCGGGGAAGACATATTTGAGGCCGTATTTCGATTTGAGGCCCAGGTCATCGTTCAAGAGCAGCGGATTGCCCTGAATGAAGATGTGGCTCATCGAATGCTGGTCGTGGCAAAAGCCGGGATGGGTCAGCTCTCGGCTGACCACGCCGCCGCCGTGCCATTGGTTGCGTTCGAGCACGAGGACCGACTTGCCCGCGCAAGCGAGGTAAGCGCCCGCGACCAGCCCGTTGTGGCCCGATCCGATGATGATGATGTCTGCGTCTGCCATGGGTGATCCTTTTAGAGGCAAGCCGAAAGCGCCATGTCTGATAGCTTGCCGCAGCGTTCGATGTTCGCTGCCTGCGTCATCACGCCTGCACTGAGGAAAGAGAAGGTGACATCGGCTTCGGGGTCGATCCAGAACATGGTCGAGCCTGCACCGTAATTACCGAAAGTCTCCGGCGAAGATAGCTGGCCGAAGAGATGCTGGAACACGCCCGTTCCGCGCACCTGGAAGCCGAGGCCCTGGTTGGCTGGCGGCACTTTCCACCCGGCCTTCAGCGCCACGCCCTTGTAGAGCTCGTTGGGCTTGTCGCCCGAATGCACCTTGCGCGCGAGGCGCACCATGCGCGGCGACAGGATACGCGCGCCTTCGAGCTCGCCTTCGCGGCGGAGCATTTCGGCAAAGCGCCACAGATCGCCGCAAGTGCTGGCACAGCCGACATGCGGAGCCTCCACCTCGGGGTCCTCGAACAGCGCGTGATCGCCCTCGATATTGCGCGAAAGGTGCTTGATCGGAACGGTGCCGCGCATGTCCGGTCGCACATGGCGACTGTCGAGATCCTTGCGCAGGCCCATGCTGGTCGAGTTCATCTTCAACGGTACGAACAGGTCTTCATGCAGCAGTTCCTGATAGCTGCGACCCTTCGGGTCAGTGCGCACCAGCGCCATGCCCATCAGCACATGGTTCACCAGCGGCGAATAATCGCACTTCTCGCCCGGCTGGCTGGCACCGTGGACATTGGCGATGCTCTCGTCAAAAAGCTCCTGCAGCCGGTCGAGATACATGCCGGGCCTGGGCGTCCACACACCCGGCATCCCGGCCTGATGCGTGATGAGGTGCCAGAAGGTGGCATCTTCTCGCGGTGCGCCGGTGAATTCGGGCAGAACGTCGCGCACCTTGGTGTTGAGACCGAAGCGCCCCTGCTCCATCGCCCGCATGATCAGCACATTGGTGAAGGCCTTGGTGACCGAGAAGAGCGAGAAGACATCATCCTTCTTCAAGGGCCGCTCGCCGCCGGCATAGGCGCTGCCGATCGCCTCATCGAACACCACCACCCCGCCGCGCCCGATGCGCAGCACCACGCCGAAATACTCGTCACGGGCAATGTCTGCCTCGATTACCTGCTTCAGCTCGTCGAGCCGTTCCTGCCAGATGGCTGTCATCTCTACTCCCCTCCCGCTTGCGGGAGGGGCCGGGGGTGGGCCTGTCCCGCGAAGGTGATTGCGTGCCAGTGCCCACCCCTGACCCATCCCGCAAGCGGGAGGGGGACTGGTTGAGCTTCGATCAATCTACCTGCCATTACCCGGCCGCGATGATGCCGCCATCGACGGCCAGCATCGCCCCGTTGATAAATTGCGCCTCGTCTGAAAGCAGGAAGGCGGCGGCTTGCGCCACATCCTCGGGCGTGCCGTTGCGGCGCAAGGGGATGTTCTTGGCCCGCTGCTCATACTGTTCCGCCGTCACGAAGCCTTCGGTGGCAGGCGTGGGCACGCTGCCAGGCGCAATGGCGTTGACGCGGATATTGCGCGGGCCGAGTTCTCCCGCAAGCACCTTGGTCAGCCCCGCAATCCCTGCCTTGATCGTCGTGTAGGCCCCGGTGTTGGGCCTGCCGCGATAGGCAACGGGTGAAGAGTAGTTGAGGATATTGCCCTGCGCATTCTCGTCCCGATACGCGAGGAAGGCCTGCACACCCCAGAACACGCTCTTGAGTCCAGCCGACAGCATGCGGTCGAGCGTTTCCTCGGTCACATTCTCGATCGGCTCGTAAACCAGCACCGAGGCATTGTTGATCACCGCGCGAAGCGGCCCGGCATCGCTGGCGAAATCTTCCGCCAGCTGGAAGAAGGCATCGCGGCTGCCGCAATCCGCGCCATAGGAGAAAGCGCGCCCGCCGCTTTCGCAGATCGCTTCGGCGACATGCAGCGCGTTCTTCGCGTCAATATCGGCAACACCCACAATCGCGCCTTCTGCAGCAAGATGTTTCGCAATCCCCTCACCCAGCCCGCGACCGGCGCCCGAGATAAGGATCGGCTGTCCGTCGAAACGACCCATCGCCTACTCCATCCCGAAGAGCTTGGCGGTGTAATGGCTGTCCATATATTCGCGCATCGCGTCGATCTTGCCATTGGAAACCTCGAAGACCCAGCAATAGTCATTGTCATAGACGAGACCGTCCATGGTCTTGCCGGTGGAGTTCGATTCCACGCAGACCCACGGGCCGACGGAAAACATGTTCTGCACGTGGATCTTGGGATCGCCGGGTTCGAACATGCCGCGCACCGGGGCTAGGAACTTGTCGATAATGTCCATGCCGATGTGCTTTCCGGCACCGGCGATGTCCTTCACCTTCGGCTCCCACACCGAATGTTCGTGATAGAAGGCGCGCAGTTTTTCGAGATCGCCCGAGGAGAGCACCTCGAAGAAATCGAGCACCAGCTGTTCGTTTTCGTTCTTGGCTTCGACGGCCATCTTTCCTCTCCCTTGTGTTTCTATTTCAGGCCGCGCGCTTCGTCGCTTGGCGGCGGGAAGGCGGGGATCTTGCCGCCTTCGTGCAGGGCGAGATGCCCCTTCCGGCTCGCGAAGCGCCAACGGCCGTCTTCCAACACATATTCATCGTCAAACCCGCCCACGAAGATGCCATTCGAAGTGGATGGCGGCTCGATCTGGTCATGGTTGGACATCATCACCACGTAATTGCTGCCGCGCGCGGTGGTCTTGCTGGTCACCTCGACCAACACATTGGTGACGAGGTGGCGCACCAGGATCGGCGGGCGGTCGCGGAAGATGCGCTGGATCGCGTCCCGTCCGTGGAAGGGATATCCGGGGCTGAACGGCCGATCATAGGTGGCGCCTTCCGCGAACAGATTGCGGATGGCTTCGTGATCGCCATCATCGGCGTGCTTGGCAAAGAGCAGCGGCAGCTTGCCGCAAGCGTTTTCGATGAGCAGGCGGGTTGAATCGTCCATCATTCGGCCCCTTCGGCGTCGATCTCGGCAAAGGCTTCATTGACGATGCGGAAGCTGTCCACCGCCGCCGGGATGCCGGCATAGATACCCACCTGCAGCAGAACTTCGCGGATTTCATCGCGACTGAGGCCGTTGTTGAGCGCGCCGCGCGTATGGATCTTCAACTCGTGGCTGCGACCCAGCACGGCGATCATCGCAAGGTTGATCAGGCTGCGGTCGCGGCGCGGCAGTTCTTCCTCGCGGCCCCAGTTCCAGCCCCAGCAATAGGTGGCGACCAGTTCCTGCAACGGCTCGTTGAACGGGTTGGGATTTGCGGTCGCCTTGTTGACATAGGCATCGCCCAGAACCTCGCGGCGGATCTGCATCCCGCGTTCGAACATTTCCTGCCCGGTCATCTTGGGCGCGCTTTTCTTCTCACTCATCCTCAGTCCCAATCCTTCGTCATTGCGAGCGGGGCGAAGCAATCCGCGGCGGATCGCGTCAGGCTCTGGATTGCTTCGTCGCTGCGCTCCTCGCAATGACGAAGCGCATAATTTCTACATCACACCATACACCGCATCGATCAGCCGCCGTGCACGCGGGCCGTTGTCGCCCACGGCATGCATCTGGTTGCAGCAATAGGAAAAGCCCAGTTTCGCGTCGGGATCGCCAAAGCCGATCGACCCGCCAAGACCGTGGTGGCCGAAGCTGCGCATGTTCGGGCCCATATAAACCGCTTCCGGCGTATTGAGCAGCACGCCCAGCGCCTGATGATAGGGGCGATCCTGCAGCAGCTCGATCTGGTTGTGCTGTTCGGTGATCATGTTCTCGAGCGCGTCCTTCGACAGCAGCGAAACCCCATCGAAAGAGCCTGTCGCCGCGCCATAGATGCGCGCCACGCCGCGGGCATTGCCGTGGCCCGAACCGCTCGCAATCTCGCAGGTGCGCCAGCTGGGGCTGTTCATCGTGGTGTGCCACGGTTCGTTGGGGTTCTGCAGGAAGGCGAATTTCCTGAGCACCGCGCCGTCCTGCCAACCTTCGGGCGTAGTCGGCTTTTCGGGCATGGCGGTGTCCTTCGCCGCGAACAGCCGCGCCTTGGTGTTGGGCAGCACTTCGGCGACGTGGGACTGCTCTTCGGCGTCCATTCCGCCGATGTAATATTCCGCGCCCAGCGGCCCGGACACATGGGCGCGCAGGAACGGGCCGACTGTCAGCCCGGTCACGCGGCGCATGATCTCGCCCAAGAGGAAGCCCTGGTTGTGGACGTGATAGGCCGCGCGCGTGCCCGGCTCCCACAGCGGCTCCTGCACTTCCAGCGCCTTTATGTAAGGCTCGTACTCAAGGAAAGCGCCGGGATAGAGCACGTCGGTCGTCAGCACGGGGATCGCGGCGCGGTGATCGAGGCACCAGCGAACGAGGATGTCCTCTTTCCCGTTCCGCGCGAACTCGGGCCAGTAATGCGCCACCGGCTTGTCGATATCGATCAGGCCCTGATCGACGAGCATGTTGAAGGCGATGCCAGTTACGCCCTTGGCCGTGCTCATCATGCAGACAGTGGAATGCTCGTCCCATTCGGCGCTGCGATCTACGCGCGACCAACCGCCCCACAAGTCGACTACCGTCTCACCATCGACAACGACCGAGCACCCTGCGCCCAGTTCCTCTTCCTCGCGGAAATTGGTGACGAAAGCATCCACCGCCGGGCGGAACCGCTCGTCATAGCGGCCATGCAGCGGATAGCTGCCGCCACGTGCTTCGATAACCTCGTGAAACTCTGCCTGCGGCAAGCTCTCTCTCCCCTGAAAGCCGGTCGTTTGCGACTCTAACGTTCGTTAGGACTAGGGGTTTCCCGCCCGGTGTGGAAGGGGCTTTGGCGCATCAGTCAAGATAAGCAATCGTGCGCAGCTCAATGCTCTGCCTTGGGGCTGCATCGGGGGGGGTGTTGGGATCATCAAACGCGCTGTGCGCGGTGAATTGCACCGCGTCGTCATCGCTGTCGAACAGCTTGAAGGCGAGCACTTCCCACGGCTGCATATGCGGCACCCAGTACCACATGTGCTGCGGCACGAAGGCAAGGTTGAACCCCCACAGCGAGCGGTCAACGCCGCCAAGCCCGCCGATGATCTCGCTTGGGAAGAGGTCCTGCCGCTTCACGGTGCGCGCATCGCACAGGGCGAAGGGCGCACTTTCCACCATCACAATGGGCCGCCAGACGTTAATCAGCATGTGGCGCTTCGCCAGCCGTTCTTCCGCTTCTTCGGCGGGCAGCAGGTCGTGCGTGTAATCGCCCACGGTCTTCGCCCCGTAATCGACATG
>JAUIJI010000134.1 GCA_030431435.1 Alphaproteobacteria bacterium
ATGCCTTCGCCCAGCTGGAAGCGGACATAGTCCACCAGCTGGATGGGCTTGCCGGCTTCCTTGCCAGCTGCAGCCACCACGTCAGCAATCGCGGTCTTGTTGTCCATCACGAAGACCTGGCTGAGGAGAGCGTTCTCCTTGGCGAACTTCTTGATGGCGCCTTCGACCATCTTTTCCTGCACGTTTTCGGGCTTGCCGCTTTCGGCAGCCTTTTCCTGTGCGATCTTGCGCTCACGCTCGATCACGTCGGCGTCGAGGCCGTCAGCGTCGAGAGCCTGCGGGAAAGCGGCGGCGATGTGCATGGCCAGCTGCTTGCCCAGCGGTTCGAGAACATCAGCACCAGCTTCCGATTCCAGAGCCACGAGCACGCCGATCTTGCCCAGGTTCGGAGCGGCGGCATTGTGCATGTAAGGCACGATCACGCCGTTGGTGACCGACACGGTCTTCATGCGGCGAACCTGCTGGTTCTCGCCAATGGTGGCAACGTTGTTGGTCAGCTTGTCAGCCACCGTGCCGCCATCGGGATAGGCGGCAGCCTTGAGGGCTTCCACGTCGTCGCCATCCACGCCGAGGGCAACCTCGGTGGTCTTGCGGACGAAGTCCTGGAACTGGTCGTTCTTGGCAACGAAGTCCGTTTCCGAGTTCACTTCCACGGCAACGCCGCGAGTGCCTTCCACGGCCACGCCCACGAGCCCTTCGGCCGCGGTGCGGCTGGACTTCTTCTGGACGGCAGCGAGGCCCTTGGCGCGCAGTGCGTCGACTGCAGCTTCCAAGTCGCCATTGGCTTCTTCGAGAGCCTTCTTCGCGTCCATCATGCCGGCACCCGACATTTCACGCAGTTTCTTCACATCAGCGGCAGTAAAAGCAGCCATCTGTCTGTTCCTTCTGATTTGGTTCGGCGCGGCCAGGCCCGCATTCACAGGCCCGGCGCGCTAACTTGCAATTGTGACGCGCGCCTTACTCGGCGGCAGCAGTTTCGGCCGGGGCTTCCTCGGCGACGGCTTCTTCTGCGGGCGGAGCATCCATGGCACCGATATCGGCACCCGAATCCGCCACGTTGTCGGCACCACCCTTGGTCGCAGCCTGGCTCATCGCATCGCAATAGAGGCGGATGGCGCGGCTCGCGTCGTCATTGCCCGGAACCGGGAAGGAGATGCCCGACGGATCGACGTTGGTATCAAGGATGGCGATAACGGGAATACCAAGCACGTTGGCTTCCTTGATCGCCAGTTCCTCCTTGTTGGCGTCGATCACGAACATCACGTCCGGAATGCCGCCCATGTCACGGATGCCGCCGAGCGACAGTTCCAGCTTGTCGCGTTCACGGGTCAGCTGGAGAATTTCCTTCTTGGTCAGGCCGTGCATGTCGCCCGAAAGCTGCTCTTCCAGAGCCTTGAGGCGCTTGATCGACTGCGAGATCGTCTTCCAGTTGGTGAGCATGCCGCCCAGCCAGCGGTGGTTGACGAAATGCTGGCCGCAAGCACGGGCTGCCTGAGCGATCGGCTCCTGCGCCTGGCGCTTGGTGCCGACGAACAGCACCTTGCCGCCTGCGCGCACGGTCTGCTGCACGAAATCGAGAGCACGGGCCATCAGCGGCACGGACTGCGACAGGTCGATGATGTGAACACCGTTGCGGGCGCCGAAGATATACGGCTTCATCCGCGGGTTCCAGCGGTGGGTCTGGTGGCCGAAGTGTGCGCCGGCCTCGATCAATTGCTGCATGGTGACGGTAGGAGCCGCCATAATAGAATTCCTTCCGGTTAGTCCTCTGGCAGAGCGGGGAACCGGCTCAGAGCTCTTGCTCCGCCACCGGCACCGGTATGTGTGCCTGCCATGTGAATTTGCCGCCTTCACTTCCCTGCCGGAATGGCAAGACTGCAGACGACGCGGCGGCCCTTAGCGGCTGTGAAGGGAAAATGCCACCCCAAATCGTCGGCGGATCGCTTCGACTATCAAAGGCGCTTGACAACGGTGGAACGAAATGAGAACAGTGCGGAACAAATTGAGAACTTAGACAGGAATCACCGTCATGACCGCGATCGCCATCTCCCTGCTGTTCGGCTTCGCCGCTTTCTGTTCGCTGCTGACGATCTACCTCTCTGTCATGTTCGGAACGCGCAAGGGAATGGCCATCCTGGCTGAGATCGCCCGCATCGATGCCCGGTATGGCAAGCAGCCACGCCGGTTCTTGCGTCCCGCACGCCGCCGTTGTGAGGACGAGTTCACCCCGCTTTGGCCGCAGCCTTCCGCTTGATCCTGCCATAGCGGATGATGCCCCAGGGCATGAGGGCGAGGTAAGCCCCACAAATCAGCACCAGCGTCCACCATGGTTCGGTGAGCAGTGCTGCAACCAGCAGGCCGACCAGCGCGATGGCA
This sequence comes from Alphaproteobacteria bacterium, assembly GCA_030431435.1. GTDB lineage: Bacteria > Pseudomonadota > Alphaproteobacteria > Sphingomonadales > Sphingomonadaceae > Alteraurantiacibacter. Next base: position 2,377 of record JAUIJI010000134.1, read on the forward strand.
GGCAGGCGCAGGTCCTTCACCGGGCGGATCGATCGCCAGCTGAGCGTCGCCAGGTTGGAAATCATGAAGAAGGCGATCAGCACCATCCACCCGGCAACGAGCAACGGCTCGCGGAAGATTGCCTCATCGGTCGCCAGCCAGAGATAGACCGGCAGGAATGCCAGCCCCGCCCCAACCGGCGCGGGAACACCGGTAAGGAAGCCGGCTGACTTGTGCGGCTGGTCCTCGGTATCGATCTGGGCGTTGAAGCGAGCCAGTCTCAGCGCGCAGCAAATGGCAAAGCCCAGCGCGGCGAACCAGCCGAAACGCGGCAGGTCCTGCAAAGACCACAGGAACATCACCAGTGCCGGTGCCATGCCGAAGCTCAGAGAATCAGCCAGACTGTCGAGCTCTGCACCGAAGCGTGATTGCGCCTTGAGCAGCCGGGCAATGCGTCCGTCGATCCCGTCCAGCAGGCCGGCGAGAAGGATGGCGAACAGCGTCTTTTCCCAGTCCCCCTCAATGGCAAAGCGGATACCAGTCAACCCGGAACAAAGCGCGGCGGCTGTGATCGCATTGGGAATGACCGAGCGCAGCGAAAGTCCGCGCGGTTTGGTGCGGACAGGCTCAGGCGGATCATCCTCGCTGGCGCGCGGTCCTACCCAGTCGCGCCCCGAAGCCGCTGGCTGTTCGTCGTCGTGGAGTTGCGGCTCGTCTTGGCTCACAAGCTCACGCCTTCCAGCAGGGCCTGCTTGCCGGTTTCTGCAAGGATCGTCTCACCGGCGATGACGCGCTGGCCCAGCAGCACCTTGGCATCGGTGCCTTGCGGTAGATACACATCCACCCTGCTGCCGAAGCGGATCAGGCCAACGCGCTGCCCCGCTGCAACAATATCCCCCGGCTTCACGAAGGGAACGATGCGCCGCGCCACCAGGCCAGCGATCTGGGTAAAACCAATGGCTGTTCCGTCCGAACGCTCCACCAGGATGTGCTGGCGCTCGTTCTCCTCGCTCGCCTTGTCGAGATCGGCGTTCATGAAACGGCCCGGGATATAGATGATGCGGCGCACAGTACCCGAAACGGGGGCGCGGTTGATGTGTACGTCGAACACCGACATGAAGATGGAGATACGCGTCACCGGGTCACTGCCCAGCCCGCGCCCGCTGCCATCATCGCCCTGCAATTCGACCGGTGGCGGGACCTGCGAGATCAGAGAAACGAGCCCGTCTGCCGGAGATACGACAAGGTTCTCGCTCTGCGGCACAACGCGTTCGGGATCGCGGAAAAAGGCAAAGATGAAGGCTGCGACACCCAGCAGCGGCAAGCCGATCCATGGCCCTGCCATGAGGAATGCCAGCAGGGACACGCCAATGCCAATCAGGCCGAATTTGCGGCCTTCGGGGTGGACGGTCGGCCAGCTCCATTCAGCTTCGCCGCGACCACGGTTGTCTTTCAATTCACCTGCCATGCACTGCATCTAGGCCGTGTCATGCTGCCATACAAGCCGTGCTGGAACACGAACAATACCCAAACAGGCCAGGATTTGCCGACGAGTGCGGCGGTGGACAGGAATTGACGATGTGCGGGAGGCGGCGGTGGTGGACAGGGCTGGATTGTCGCCTTTGGCGTCTTCTTCGCTACGCTACGAATCCGCACCAGCTTCGATCCGCTTCGCGGCTCGATACGCTGGTTCGATGGAAAGGTCGGCGGTGGTGGACAGGGCTGGATTCGAACCAGCGTACGCTTGCGCGGGCAGATTTACAGTCTGCTGCCTTTAACCACTCGGCCACCTGTCCACCGGATGCCGGATGCGGGAAAAACCCACCTTGCATGAAGGGGGCAGATGCCTGCCCTTCCGGCCGAGAGGCGCCCCAATGGCGAAGCCGCGCTTGCCTGTCAATGGCCGTGCTGGCAGGAGCCGCATCAAAGAAGGAATTATCATGGCCAAAAAGGGCGAGAAGAAGAAATTGCGCGGGCGTGAGGCCCGCATGCAGGGTGGGCGCGGTTCCGGCCGCTCCAACAGCGGCACCGTGCGGCTGTGGGGCCGCCATGCCGTGGAAGCAGCGCTGAAAAACCCGCTTCGCGTCCACCGCAAGCTGTGGGCAACGCGCGAAGGAATCGAATCGCTCGACGGTGAATTGCCGCCCGAGTTTCCGCTGGAATTTGCCGGCCCCGAAGACCTCGCCCGTCTGGTTGCGCGTGATGCGCCGCACCAGGGGCTGGTGCTGGAATGCGAACCCTTGCGCGACCTTCACCTTGATGAAGTGATGGATGCAGACCCAGCACGCCCCGTCGTCGTGCTCGACCAGGTGACCGATCCGCACAATGTCGGCGCGATCATGCGTTCTGCAGCCGCATTCGATGCCGCCGCCATCGTCACGCAGGACCGCCACGCCCCGCCCGAAGGCGGCGTGCTGGCGAAATCGGCATCTGGCGCGCTCGAATTCGTACCTTGGGTGCGCGTGGTAAACCTTGCCCGCGCCCTCGAAGCCATGGCTGAAGCGGGATACTGGCGCATCGGCCTGACCGGCGAAGCGGATGACGAATTCGCGGCTGCCCTGCCCACCGGCCCCGTCGCCATCGTGCTGGGTGCCGAAGGCGAAGGCATGCGCCAGAATATCGAGGCGCATTGCGACAATCTGGCCCGTTTGCCGATCAGTAACACAATGGAAAGCCTCAACGTGTCCAATGCAGCTGCCATCGCGCTTTATGCCGTGGCAACGCGCACAAGCTGAGTTCGAACGATAACGGGGGAACGATCATGACCATCCAGCGCCTCAAGACGGCCTTTGCCTGCACTGCAGCGGTCGCGGCAAGCCTTGCTCTCTCGGGTTGCTTCCTGACACCCGGCCAGTTCGAAGCGACAATGGATGTGCGCCAGTCCGGTGACTTCAGGTTCACTTATGAAGGCGAGATCGTGATCACCGCGATGAGCGATCTGGCCGAGATGGCTGATGCCGCCGAAATGGCGGAAGACTGCGTCGACGAGGAAACCTACGAAAGCCGCCCCTGCACGCAGGCCGAGCTCGATGCGCGTGCGGACGAACAGGAGCAGGAACGCGCTATGATGATGGCGATGATGGGCAGCGCTGACATGAGCAACCCGGAATCGGCTGAGGAATTCGCTGCCAACCTCGAGCGGCAGGCCGGGTGGAACAAGGTCACCCATATGGGGGATGGCGTGTTCGACGTGCAATTCGGCATTTCCAGCCGGCTGACGCATGATTTCTCCTTCCCGACGCTGGAAGGCTTCCCCGTCGGCACGGCATTTGTCACTGCCACGCTGCGCGATGAAGGCCGTGCGCGCATCGAGGGCACCGGCTTCGCCTCGCAGGCCGGCAACCCGATGCAGGCGATGATGATGGGCGGGCTCGCTGCAGCGGGCGCATCCCCATCAGGCAAGAAAGGGGCAGCAAAAGGCAAAGCGCAATCACCCGACGTGCCGCAAATGCAGGGCACGTTCCGCATCGTGACCAACGCGCCGATCCTCACCAACAATACTGACGAGGGTCCGCAGGATGCGCCGGGCGGTCAGATGCTGGAATGGGACATCGGGCCCACGAATACTGTTGCACCGAGCGCGCTTCTGCGCCTCGATCTGTAACACCTCCCCAAAGCCGCAAAGCAAAGGGGCCGTCTCGCAACAGCGAAACGGCCCCGTTTTGCATGCTGCCCGGACAAGGCAACGCGAATGCTGGCGAATTAGTTCACCGCGTCCTTCAGACCCTTGCCAGCCTTGAACTTGGGCTGGGTGGAAGCCGCAATCTGCATCGGCTCACCAGTACGCGGGTTGCGGCCGGTAGAAGCCTTGCGCTTGGCGACCGAAAAAGTGCCGAAGCCGACCAGACGCACTTCATCGCCTTTCGACAGCGTGCTGGTAATTGTATCAAACACGCTTTCAACAGCCTTGGTCGCATCATTGCGCGAGAGGCCGCTCGATTCCGCGACGGCACCGATCAGTTCGTTCTTGTTCATTGGTTGAGTAACCCCCTCACTCTCGTGTTCTTCATCGTCCGATTTAAACCGCTTTGCGATTGGCGAGGGAATTGAGCGAGTTTTCCACGCCCTGTCTAGGGGGCAGGACGGGAAGAGTTGCGATTCCGGCGCTTTTTAGGGCAGATAGGGGCAATTCAGTGCCGAAGCGGGGCAAGTTTACCGGCTCGCCCTCTCCAGCACCGCCTGACCCCGATGCGATTCGCTGCATTGCAGCAAGGTGCGACAGCTGATCGATCAGTGTGCAGTAGTTCCCGGTGCCGGTGCCGGATGTGGCTGGCTGGCAAGGTCATCCGCCTCAGTCCATTCGATCGGAGCAGGCAGCGCGGTCAGCGCGTGTTCCAGCACCTGATCGACATGGCTGACCGGGATGATCTCCAGGCCTTCCTTCACATTGTCCGGGATCTCGGCGAGATCCTTCTCGTTTTCCTCCGGGATCAGCACCGTCTTGATGC
>JAUIJI010000135.1 GCA_030431435.1 Alphaproteobacteria bacterium
CGAACGGCCCGACAGCACCACACCGCCCCACTGGCCGGATGAATTGTCACCATTGAGGCCGAGGATGTTGTCACGGCTGGTGAAGATGATCGGCTGGTTGGCGGTGCCAACGGCGTTGATGGTGTTGCCGCGAGTCACGTTCAGGAAGGAAGAGCCCGATGCATAGATGATCACGCCGGGATCGATGGTCAGCTCGACATTGGTGTCAGACAGGCCATCCGAAGCGTCGGCAGCCGGGCCGCCGTCCGTGCCAACGGTCACCTGGCCGGGCAGGCGGTAGAGCAGGCCGGGCACGCGCGTCAGGGTCGAGGAAGCGTTGAACTTCAGCGGCGTTGCACAAACGCGCCATTCGCCTTCGGGGCCGGTGATCGTGCCTTCGTCGGTCAGACCCTGCGGATCGTTGATCGTCGGGCAGCCATTGGCCGGAGTCACCAGCGCCTGGGTGGGCGTGGGCGTCGGGGTGGGAGTGGGCGCCGGGTTGTTGGTGGTGTTGTTGATGGTCACATTGCCACCGGTTCCGGGCGAGGCGATTTCTTCAGGGCCGCAGGCGGAAAGCGCCAGAACAGAGCAGCCAAGAACAAGAGTACGGGTAAGGTTGGTCACAGCGAGCGGTCCCCTCAAAAAAGCCGAGAATCGAAAAGGATGCGATTTCGTGTCGCGACTCGCGAGCTAGGGATCGGGTGTGACAGTTTGCGGACTGTGTGACGGTGATCTTTCACAATCCACAATGTTTCCTGTGGCCGGAGCGTGACAACAGGGGGACAGCCATGAGTCCGGCCCGAAAAATCGATCAGGCTTGATGCACAAACTCAATATTGCACTTTTGTGACAAGATGACGGTTTTGTTGCAGAACCATCATGTTCGCCGCATCATCTCTGCATAAATGGGAAAAGGAGTGATGCCATGATTGCCAATCTGTTGATGGGAACGCTGTTCCTCGCACAGGCAGGATCGCTGGCGGCAGTCGGCGAACTGGAAAAGACCGAAAGCCACGATGTGGCCTATGAGACGCTTGCTTCGGGAGAAGCGCGCCAGGCCATCGAAAATCTCGAAGGCTTGCTGGAACAAAATGCTGGTGACCCGGCCCTGCTGATCAATCTCGGCAGTGCCTATGCCCAGATCGGCGATACCGAAACCGCTGCGCGCTACTATCGCGAGGCCGCAGCCAGCGAGACGCGTTACCAGCTCGAACTGGCAGACGGCAGCTGGGTCGATTCGCGCCGCGCTGCTCGCACAGCGCTGCTGCGCCTGGAAGAAGCAGAACTGGCAATGCGCTGAGGGCTTCACAGCCCCCTATATATAATAGCCAGCTTCGAGCGCTTCGGGTTTACGCGTTCAGCCAGTGATCATCAGGCCCGGTGGTATTTGCCGCCGGGCCTTTTTGGTGGTTCACTGTCACGCCTGTGTCATTTGTTGTAAGCAAAGGGCCGGGACTGGAGGGTTAACCCAAGTGATTCTCAAGCAGATTTCCCCTTTGGCGTTTCTTGCCGCTGCTATCGTGCTGCCTGTTGCGGCACAGGCAGACGTGCTCGAAATCGGCGATGGGGGCGAATCGCGCTGGGTTTCCGGCCCCGGGGCAGAGGTGCAAGCAGTCGCCGCAATCGCGAGCGAACTCGCAGAAATCCCGGAAGAAGCACGCGGTGTGCCCGAACTGGCTGTTGCCGATACCCGTCGCCATTCTGGCGGCATCCCTGAACGCTATGCCCCGCTGGTGGCGCAACTTTCAGCCAAATATGACCTGTCGCCTGCCCTGATCGAGGCGGTGGTGTGGCAGGAAAGCCGCTGGCGGGAGAACGCCGTTTCCCCCGCAGGCGCGCGCGGCCTTGCCCAGCTGATGCCCGGCACGGCGCGTGACCTTGGCGTCAACCCTGATGATCCCGCCGCCAATCTCGAAGGCGGCGCCCGTTATTTGCGCGAACAGCTCGACCGTTTCGACGGCGATCTGGAGCGCGCGCTTGCCGCTTACAATGCAGGGCCTGGCCGCGTGATCCGCGCGGGCGGCATCCCGCGCATTCGCGAAACCCAGAATTATGTCAGCTCGATCATGGGCCGGCTCTCGAACCATTCCCGGAGTACAGAATAGTCATGTCGCTTAAAGCCCGCCTTGCCGCTCCCCTTGCCGCTATCGCTTCGCTGGTCGCACCGGTTGCCGCGCAGGCACAGACCACCGCTGGCGCTGGCCCGATAGAAGCTGCTTTTGCATGGATGCAGGCCACGCTGCTGGGCCAGATCGCCACCATGGTTGCGGTGATGGCCGTGGCCGCAGTCGGCTTCATGATGCTGACGGGCCGGATGAACTGGCGCTTTGGCGCAACCGTGATCATCGGCTGCTTCATCATCTTCGGCGCTGCCACCATCGTTGGCGGCATCCAGTCCGCCGCCGGCGGCGCGGGCTGATCCGATGCAGCTGACCCGCCACCCCGTCCACCGCGCGCTGACCCGCCCGCAGATGTTCGCCGGGGTTACCTACAATTACTTCATCATCAACCTGCTGGTGACGACGGAAGCCTTCCTGATCCTGAAGAGCTGGTGGATCCTTCCCGTCCCGCTGGTGATGCACGCGATCGGCTATTTTGCCTGCCTGCGTGAACCGCGCTTTTTTGACCTCTGGATCACCAAGGTCAGCAAGTGCCCGCGGGTAATGAATTACAAGCGCTGGGGCTGCAACAGCTACACCGGCTAGGCGCGCAAAGGATACTGATTATGGCCAAATGGCTTGGAGCTGCAGCATGGAGCGCGAAGGAAGCGCAGGCGGGCGAACGCCTGCCCTATGCGCAGCTGGTCGATTCCGATGTCGTGCTGCTGCGCGATGGTTCGCTGATGGGCGCGCTGCAGGTGCCCGGCCTGCTGTTCGAAACCGAGGAAACCGACGCGCTCAACGCCCATGCCGCCACCCGCGAGGTGATGCTGCGCTCCAACCTCGATGCCCGCTTCGTGCTCTATCACCACGTCATCCGCCGCCGCGTTTCGGTGGAGCTGGAAGCCAGCTTCGATGATCCGCTGTCAGCCCATATCGATGCCCGCTGGCGCGAGCGGCTTTCTTCCGGATCGCTGTTCGTCAACGATCAGTTCGTCACGCTGGTGCGCCGCCCGGCGCGCGGCAAGGCTGGCTGGGGCGAAAAGCTCTCCCGCATGTTCAAGGGCAAGGCGAACGAAGCCGAGGATATCGATCACAAGGACCTGCGCTCGCTGCGCGCGGCATTGCAGGCGCTGGCCGCATCGCTGGGCGATTACGGCGCGCAGCCGCTGTCCGATTACACCGGCCCCAGCGGGCAGGTGAACAACGAGCTGCTGGAGCTGCTTTCCGCGCTGTACAATGGCGAGATGCGCCCTGTCCGCCGCCCGCAGGATGGCACGGATATTGGCGCAATGCTGCCCTATCGCCGCGCCAGCTTCGGTATCGATGCGATGGAATTGCGCGGTGCCGGCGGGGCTGATTTCGCCAGCATGATCAGCCTCAAGGAATATCCCGAGGCGACCAATCCGGGATTGCTCGACCCCTTGTTGCGCCTGCCGCATGAAATGGTGGTGACCGAAAGCTTCGCGCCCGAAGACCGGCAGACCGCGCGCGAGAAGATCGACCTTGCCTTGCGACGCCTGCGCTCTGCAGACGAGGAAGCGCAGGCCGAACGCGCGGACATGATGGCCGCGCGCGATGAACTGGGCGCAGGATCAGTCGCCTTCGGAGATCACCACCTCTCCGTGCTTGTGCGCGATTCCACGCTGGACGGGCTGGACGATGCCACATCGCGCGTCGCTGCCGCGCTGGCCGATACCGGCGCGATCGCCGTGCGCGAGGATACCAATCTTGAGCCGTGCTTCTGGGGCCAGTTCCCCGGCAACGAGCAATATCTCGTCCGCCGCGCGCTGATCTCAACCGCGAACATGGCCGGTTTCGGCAGCCTGCACGGCATGGCGCTGGGCCAGGCCGAGGGCAATCACTGGGGGCAGGCTGTCACGCTGCTGCAGACCACCAGCTCGACCCCGTTTTTCTTCAACTTCCACCACGGTGATCTGGGCAATTTCAGCGTCATCGGCCCGTCCGGTTCGGGCAAGACGGTGGTGATGAACTTCCTCGCCGCACAGGCCCAGAAGTTCAGCCCCCGCACCATCCTGTTCGACAAGGATCGGGGTGCGGAGCTGTTTATTCGCGGCATCGGCGGCAGCTATGACCGTGTGCGTTCGGGCGAACCGTCGGGGTTCAACCCGCTTGCCCTGCCTGACACGCCAGCCAACCGTGCTTTCCTGCGCGAATGGCTGGGTGTGCTGCTCTCTGCCGAAGGGCCTGAAGAGTTGAACACCATCAGTCACGCGGTGGATGCGGCCTATGCCAATGATCCCTCGCTGCGCCGCCTGCGCCATTTCAAGGAACTGGTTTCCGGCACCCGCCGCCCGCAGGCTGGCGACCTTGCTGACCGCTTGTCCGCCTGGATCGAGGATGGCGAGCATGGCTGGCTGTTCGACAATCAGGCAGACAAGCTTGACCTTTCCACCCGCGTCATGGGTTTTGACATGACCGCGCTGCTGGAAAACCCCAAGCTGCGCACGCCGGTGATGATGTACCTGTTCCACCGCATTGACGAGCGGCTGGACGGCGAACCGACAATGATCCTGATCGACGAGGGCTGGAAGGCGCTCGATGACGAGGTCTTCGCCGCGCGCATCCGTGACTGGCTGAAGACGCTGAGAAAGCGCAACGCGCTGGTCGGCTTTGCCACGCAGTCGGCCCGCGACGCGCTCGACAGCCGCATTTCCACCGCGCTGGTGGAGCAGACCGCAACGATGATCTTCATGCCCAACGCCCGCGCACGGGCAGAGGATTATTGCGATGGTTTCGGCCTGACCGAACACGAATTCCACCTGATCAAGTCGCTACCCGCGCACAGCCGCTGCTTCCTCGTGCGCCAGCCTGATGCCAGCGTGGTCGTTCGCCTTGACCTTTCGAACGCGCCCGAAGTGCTCACCATCCTTTCGGGTCGCGAAAGCTCTGTTCGTCGGCTGGACCTGCTGCGTGAAGCGGTGGGTGATGATCCGGCGCAATGGTATCCCGCGCTCACCAACCGCCGCTGGCCGGGCACTCCCGGCGGCGTCGATGGCGAGATTGACGGGGACTGGGAGGCTGCCGAGTGACACCGGCGCAAGCCACGGCTGCCCAATGCGGCAATGCGCTGGAAGGCGTCGGCGCTGGCATCGGTGCGAGCCTGCGCGCGATCGATTGCGCGGCAGGCGAGATGTCGCAAGCTGCCTTCAGCCGCATATTCGGGGCCGAAGGCGCGTTCCAGCTGCCGCTGCAGATCCTGCTGACGCTGTTCGTCGCGCTGCTGGGCTTTGGCCTTGTCACCGGGCGACTGCGCATCGGCCTGTCCTCGCTCGTCCCGCGCCTTGTCACGCTGGGCGTGGTTCTGACCTTTGCCACCAGCTGGATCGCCTTCCAGTCCGTCTTCTGGAACCTGCTGGTTCTGGGTCCGGACCAGATCGCGGGCGGGCTGATGGGTGGTGACGGTTCTGCCACCACCATCTTTGCCGACAAGCTCGACGTGGTGATGTACTCGCTGATGGAAGTTTCCGGCGGCGAGGCGATGGGCGAGACGACTTCGATCTTCTCTCCGCCCGGCCTGTTGTGGAGCGGCGGCACCATGCTGCTGCTTGGCACGGTGGGCGTGCTCGCCACCTGCAAGATCGCGCTCGCCGTGCTGATGGCGCTGGGTCCGATCTTCATCGTCACCGCCCTGTTCAAGGCTACGCGCGGGCTGTTTGCAGGCTGGCTCAAGGCCGCCGTGCTGATGGCGCTGGCCCCGCTCTTCGCCGTGCTTGCCGGATCGTTGATGCTGGAACTGGCAACGCCGGTGCTGTCTGCGCTGATGGCGACACCCGGCCGCATCGACGTGCGCCCTGCCATGGCCTTCTTCATGATCGGCGCAGTGCATCTGGCGCTGATGTTCATGGTGATGAAGGTCACCAGCACCATGGTGAATGGCTGGAACGTCTTCGGCTTTGCCGGAGCGAGCGACCGCACCGATACGGACCGCAACGCCGCCCCGGCTGACCGCGCACCTTCGCAAGTGCTGCTCAACACCACGGTGGCTGACCGGCAGGCGCAGGCCAGTGCCGCTGCAGCCACCCGCGATATCCGCATTGCCCAGGCCGCGCCGCTCGCCGCCAATGACACGGGCAGCACTGGCGGACGCGATACCATCCGCGAAACGCGGGTGGTGACGGAAACGGCTTCAGCTGCGGCTCAGGCAGGTTCGTCCACACAATCACGCGCACGCGGCATCGGCAGCCGCTTCAAGTCTGCGCCCATTCGTTCTTCGGAGAAAAAGTAACATGTCGCGTTCTCTCATCATCGCGGCCCTGATTGCCACCAGCACTATTGCCTCGCCCGTCGCGGCGCAGGGCGATCCCCGTCTCGTGACACGCGAGTACAGCGACAGCGAAGTTGTGCGCGTGGAAGGCAAGGTGAACGTGCAGGCCACCATCCGCTTTGGCGAAGGCGAGGCGATCCAGAACGTCGCCATCGGCGATTCGCAGAAGTGGCAGGTCACCCCCAGCCGCAACGCCAACTTGCTGTTCGTGAAGCCATTGGCCGAACGCGCCGCCACCAACATGACCGTGGTGACAGACCGCCGCGTCTACCTGTTCGACCTGGTGGCGAACCCGAACCATCGCAATCCGCTGTACGTCATGAACTTCACCTATCCCGAGGAAGAAGCCGCCGCCGCGCTGGCTGCTGCCGAAGCCGCTGCCAATCCGCGCCAGAACGCCAATGCCACCGA
>JAUIJI010000011.1 GCA_030431435.1 Alphaproteobacteria bacterium
CGGCGATGCGCGGTTCGGCAATACGGGTTATGCGCGGGAAGAGATCGTCGCCTTATCTTGACAGTCTGTACCGCATGCCGCCTTGCCTTAGGATGGGTGACAGGCGTCGACGGTAGGCAGTTTTCAGGCTGGCCGCCGCGCTTACCAAAGAGCTGGCGGCGGCCAGCCTGAGAACTGCCGGGCCGAAGCGTGCACCGGGTGGGGGCATGGGGAGGGTTTCGCGCCGGTGTCGATTATTTCTGTTTGCGAGCGTCGCGAGGCCGGTGGTCTCGACGCGCATGTGCCGTTGATCCTGCGCGGCGACGCGCTCTACGATCCCGATCTGGATCGCTTCTTTCTCGACCTGCCGCTATCGGGGATTCGATCGCGGCATTCGCTTCGCGCCCAGGCCTATGATGTGACAGTCTGGCTTCGCTTTCTCGATGCCTGTGGCAAGACCGTATGGGCTGCGACCCGCGACGATGTCGAGGCTTATCATCGTGCGCGCCGGCGCGGCGATGCTGGTCAGCGGATCACGGCGGCAAGCTGGAACAGGGCCGTCGCCAGCCTTGATCGCCTCTATCGCTGGGGCGAGCGGCAAGGGCTGATCGCCGAGGCACCGTTCAACCGTCGTGCCGTGTGGCGACCGGCGCAGGGTGGACGTCGCGGAATGATTGCCGCGCGCAACGACGCCTATGAACGTGTTGCGAAGCGGTCGGATGTCCGGTTCGTCACGATGGACGACTACCGCATCTTCCGCGAGGTCGGTCTGCGCGGCCTCGCGCCTGACGGCAGCGAACGCCCCGGCGCACGTGATCGGAACGGATTGCGCAACGCGCTCTTCGCCGATCTGCTCGTCACGACAGGTTTGCGACTGGAAGAGGCCTCAGGTCTGCTCGCCGGTGATCTCGCGGTCATCGTTCCGGACGGCGATGAGAACCGGCAGCTCTGGCTGCGCCTGCCGCCGCCGCTCACCAAGGGCGATCGCGGACGAAGTGTTCTGGTCCCACGCCGGCTGCTTCGTCAGATCGCGGCCTATATCGATGTCGAGCGCGCGGCAGGCGCGGCCAAATTCGTCGCGCGCGATGGCGCGGCGCGCTTTGACCGGCCGATCCATATCACCGACGCCGGTCTCGACCGCATGCGCGATGTCTGCACGCCAGAGGAACGATGCCGTCTGATTCTGTGCAACGAGAACGGAACGCCGCGCGAGCCCGCGGCGCTATGGCTGACCGAGGTCGGACAGCCCGTTCGACCCAATTCCTGGGAGGTGATCTTCGCCCGCGCCTGCAAGCGCTGTAGAGACTATGGTTTCTCGTTGTCGATCAGCCCGCACCAGCTGCGCCACACCTTCGCCGTCCATATGCTCGCTTTGCTGATCCAGGAGCGTCTGCGCGAAGCCGCATTGCCGGCGGGGCCGATGGAGAGCTACCGGCTGATCCTGGGCGACCCGCTGCAGCATGTGCAACGCCTGCTCGGCCACGCGAGCCTCGCCACCACCTATATCTATCTCGACCATATCGCGATCCGCGCCGATACGGTGGATTCGGCGGTCGAGGAGTTGCTGGCACTGCTGCCGGGACCGCAGGGCGCATGAGCGGGCGTCCCCGCAAGGGCAGGCCCGTCGCTTTCGCACCCGTCACGCCGGAGCGAGCCAAGCCCGATCCGGTGCTCGGCCTCAGGTTCGTCATCGAGGCGCGGCATGGCGGGACCGTCCTGGTCGACATGACCAATCTCGATCCTCGCCCGCTTGCTATCGCCTTTGCCAGCGCGTTGCGCCGGTCGGCCGCGCTCGGCGGCCCGATCGGTGCGGCCAGCGTCATCAAACAGTATGTAAATTCCTATCGCCGTTTCTTCACCTGGCTTTCCGATGAGGCGGGGGAGGTGGACGGGCCCGAAGACATGCGCGCAGCCCATGTTGACGGTTTCGTATCGGCACTCGAACGCGGGGGAATGGGCGCGATCTACCGCCATGTGACGGTCAGCAAGATCGTCAATACGCTGCGTGCGATCGAGGCGGACCGGCCCGACAGGATCACGCCCGACCTCCATGAGCGGTTGCGCTATACAATGGCGACCTCAGCGGGACGCTCGACCCCGCGTGATGCCTACAGCTCCTTCGTCGCCCGCGCGCTGCGCGACGCGGCCCGAGCAGACGTCGAAGCGATATTCCGCCGGATCGGCGACAATGACCGGACCGATGAGGGCGATCCGGTCATTGCCGCTGCGCGTGCCGATGTCGAAGCTCTCATCGCACGCCATGGAGCCGTTCGGACCGACCGCGTCGAGCTGCGCCGTCTCTATTTCATGCGCTTGCGGCGCGGCTTGCCGATCAGCACGCTGATCGACGACCTGCATCGTCGGCATCATCTGCACGTCACCGATCTGCCGCCATTGCTCGTGCTGCTTGCTCTCGATACCGGCCTCGAGCCAGAATGCCTGAAGGCGCTGACGGTCGATTGCCTGGCCAATCCCTCCGCCGGAACCGTTGAACTTCGATACCTGAAGCGACGCGCCGGCGCCGCCGGGCACAAGAGCATGCGCGTGCGCGACGGCGGCCTCGGCACGCCGGGTGGCCTTCTCCGCCGGCTGATCGAGATCACGGCTGTCGCCCGTCAGCATCTGCCCACCGATTGTCTCTGGGTTTACCACAACGTCGGCGGTCTCCATGCCGGTATCCGCCATCCGCGCGAACGCCTCGACGCCTGGGTGGCGCGGCACCGGGTTGTCGATGACGACGGCAAGCCGCTCCATCTTTTGCTTTCCCGGCTTCGCAAAACCCACAAGGCGCTGTGGTACACCAAAACCGAGGGGCACATCGCCCGCTTCGCGGTCGGTCACACGCCCGAGGTCGCGGCGCGCCACTACGCCGATCTGCCATCGCTGCGGCCCCTGCACGAGGCGACCGTCGCCGATGCCTTCCGTGACGCTGTCGTCGCCGCGATGCCGACCATCCTCACGCCAGCAGCCGAGAAGACGCTGCGCGAAGCGCCCGAACAGGCCGCGCCGCTGATGTCGCCGGATGCGGTCGGTTCCATTCTCGATGGGGAGCAGGATCTCTGGCTCGCCGCCTGCGCGGGTTTCCATAGCAGCCCCTTCGCCGAGGCCGGCTCGCCATGCCAGCAGCCGTTCTGGGGATGCCTCCATTGCCCTAACGCGGTCATCACCGCCCGCAAGCTCCCCGCGATCATGGCCTTCCTGTCCTTTGTCGAAGACCAGCGGCAAGGGCTTCCCGGTCCCGACTGGATGGTCAAGTTCGGGCAGGTTCATGCCCGGATCGTCCATCAGATCTTGCCCGCGTTTTCCGATGCCGTTGTCGCCGAAGCGCGGTTGCGCGCCGTGGAGGAGCGCCTCTATCTGCCCCCCGAGGCGCGCGCATGACCGCGCCCGCCCTTGCCCGCGCTCACGCGTTCGATGATCGGCCCGTGCTGGCGTGCGCGCCGCTCAAGCCGGGCCATGCCCGCGAGGACCTGTCGCGCGTCGGCGATCCAAGCTGGGACCTGGGTCCGGCCGTCTTCCGCGAGAACGCCCGGCGCTGCCACGTCACCGTGCATTTCGACGTGCTCGAAGATGCCGATGTGCAGGCAATGATGCGCGCCTATCTCTATGCGCGTCTCAATGTCGACCTTCCCGGCCATCGTCCGAAGCTGCCGCCCAGCTGTGTGCGGCAGGCGTTCAACCGGGCGCGGCGCTTCTTCGCCTTCGTCCGCGAACGATTGGGCCCGCTCGACCTTGCCCGCATCGATCCTCCGCTGATCGACGCCTATGCGCGGCATCTCCGAGACGACCCGGCAAGGCGGCCCGTCATTGTCGGGCAGCTTCTCGAGGTCGTCATCGACCTCTATCTCTACCGCGAGCACCTTCCCGGCGGCGGCTTGTCGTTCGAACCGTGGGACGGGCGGCCACCCGCGCGCGTCGCGGGCTATCGTCATGTTCCCGAGAACCGGACCCCGCGCATCCCCGAGCCGATCATTGAGCCGCTTCTGGCATGGTCGCTGCGCTACATCACGGTATTCGCAGGGGACATTCTCGCCGCCCGGCGTGAGCTTTCCCGGCTTGAAGCGCGCCGCGACCGGCTCTTCGTTGCGGAACAGGGATTGCCGCACGCGGAGCGGCGCCGCCGGCAACGGCAGCGACTGGCGCGCTATTTCCGGTCCCGTGCGCGGCAGGGTCGTGGCGTGCCGGTCTGGGCAAGTCCACCCAACGGTTCCGCGTCCCTCGATCCGGCAAGCGGGGAGCTTCTGCCCGTCGTCAACGTGCAGCTTCTGCATCTTCACGTCGGCGTCGATGCCGCCAGGGAGCCGGCGATGCATCTCGCTCTCGCCGGCGGCGCGTCCGATCTCATCGCTGCCGCCATCGCGGATATCGGCATCGAACCCGGCGGCATGGATACGCCGATCTCGGTCGATGCCGATCTCGGCCGGCCATGGCGGTTCCGCTTCGATGCCAAATCCCTCGTCCTGGAAGAGCGCATGCTGCAGGCAGCGGCCTACGTGGTCTGCGCCTATCTGACCGGTATGCGCGATTGCGAGGTGCAGGCGATGCGCCGGGGATGCCTGACGCTTGCGCGCAGCGAGGATGGCACCGTGTCACGGCACCGCGTCCGTTCCACTGCCTACAAGGGAAAGGGGGCCCGGGGAGCGCCGGCGGAGTGGGTGACCATCGCGCCCGTCGCCGATGCGATCGGGGTGCTCGAACAGCTTACCCGGCGCGCGGCTGTTGCCCATGGTCTCGATACGCTCTGGCCCGTGCTGTCAGTGACGCGAAGTAGCAAACCGCATGTCTCCGCCGAGATCGTGCGCCAGATCAACGCCTATCGTGACCACCTGAACAGGCTGTTCGGGACGGTCGAGGCGCCCGCCATACCGCCCGGACCGGACGGCAAGCCCTGGCGAATCACGACCCGCCAGTTTCGTCGCACGATCGCATGGCACATCGCCAACCGTCCCTTCGGAACGGTGGCCGGCATGATCCAGTACAAGCATGCATCCGTCGCCGCGTTCGAAGGCTACGCGGGTAGCAGTGCCTCGGGTTTCCGCGCCGAGGTCGAGGCGCAGCGCCGGCTCGGTCAGATCGACGATCTGCTCGAGTATTTCGACAGGCGGCGCGGCGGGGCTGACCTTGGCGGGCCGGCCGGTCCTCGTGTCGCGCGTACCCTCGACGAGACAGTTACCGAGCTCGGGCCATTGCCAGCGATGATCGCCGACCGTCCCCGTCTGCGCACCATGCTCGCCAGTCTGGCCCGCACCCTGCATGTCGGACCGCTTGCCGATTGCTTCTTCGATCCGGCAACCGCCCTGTGCCTGAAGCGCGTGACGGATGCCGCGGCAGACCGCCCGCTGACAGCACTTTGTGAACCGACCCGCTGCCCGAACGCCTGCATCGCGGAACATCACAGGCCCGTCTGGGAGCGAAGTGCTGATGAGGCACGCATGTTGCTGCGCGAGAAGCGGCTGCCCGGATTGCAGCGGGCCGCGCTCCAGCAGGAGGTTGACCGGATCGAGGGTGTGCTGGCCCGGATCGCGCCCGAGGGCGCGACGCCGCCCGTTCGGGCGGCGGTAAAGGGAGAGGAGGCTTGGGATCGGGGTGAGTGACGGGATGAGGAGAGCGGGAAAGGCCTGTTCCGCCCGTCCTGGAGACCTGTCATGTCCCGATCTTCCTCATCGGCCGGGCGCGCCGATGTTTATAACCGTATCACCACCGAGATCATCGCCGCCATCGAGGCAGGCGCCGGCGACTGGCGTGCGCCCTGGTTCCACGACGGGAGCAGCATCGCGCGTCCGACCAACGTTTCATCCGGCAAACGCTATCGCGGCATAAACACGTTGGCGCTCTGGGCCAAGGGCTTTGCCGCCGGATATGGCGACGGTCTCTGGGGCACCTACAAGCAATGGCAGGATGCCGGCGCGCAGGTGCGTAAAGGAGAACGCTCCACCACGGTCGTATTGTGGAGAGAGATCAAGGTTTCCCAGCAGGCCGACGACGAAGACGATGATGACGGGCATCGACGGATGTTCGCCCGCGCATTTTCCGTCTTCAACATCGCCCAAGTGGACGGATACGAGCGCCTGGCGCCTCCTGTGCTGCCCGAGGCTGAACGCCTTGCCCATGCGGAAGCGTTCATCGCCAACTTGGGCGTCAAGACGGAGTTCGGCGGATCGGAAGCCTATTACCGTCCGTCGGCCGACACCGTGTTCCTGCCGCCGTTCACTTCGTTTCGCGATGCCGCGTCATTCTACGGTGTCTGGCTACACGAGAACGGTCACGCCAGTGGCGCAAAGCACAGGCTCGACCGCGATCTTTCCGGTCGCTTTGGTTCGGCCGCCTATGCCGCCGAAGAATGCTGCGTCGAAATTCTCAGCGGGCTGATCCTGGCAGACCTCGGGATCGCCCACCATCCGCGCCCCGATCATGCCGCCTATGTTGCCTCGTGGCTCAAGGTCCTGAAAGACGACCCCAAGGCCATCTTCACCGCCGCCAGCAAGGCGCAGCAGGCGGCCGACTGGATGCATGCGCAGCAGCCCCACGCAGAGGAGATAGCGGCATGACCAACACCGTTTTCACCGCCGAAAAATTCCAGAATGGGGCTGGACTGTCAGGATATGTCGCCGAGATGAATGCCGCCTTCTGCTGCGCCTCGCTCGGCATCGTGCCGACGGTGCGCCATGCCGATTACATCGGCTCCTGGCTCGAGGTGCTGCGCGAGGACAACCGCGCGATCGTCCGTGCCGCCTCGCAGGCGAGCAAGGCCGCGGACTGGCTCCTGGCCCATCTGCCGGAGCCCGGGGCGGCCGCCTATGAGGCAGGACAGGGGAGGGTCGCGGCATGATCCTCCTGACCCCCAGCCAGCGCGCCCGGCTTCTCGCCAACGGCGAATTGAAGGCGGGCGCCACCTTCGTCGTCGCGGGGGCATCCAAGGCCGCGGTCGAGGCTGTTGAAAAGGCGGGCGGCAAGGTCGATATCTTGCCGGCCAAGCCGAAGGCCGAGCGCTGGTACAAGCCGAAGGCCGAGCGTTAGCACACCCATAGTCCCGGGCCGCCGCCGGCAGCCGCGAGGGAGAGCGAGGATACATGGCCGCCGTCGATAAAATGGCGTCGAATATCGGCCTCGGCGCCTTTTCCAAAGCGACCGATCTCAAGAAGCGCCTCTGGTTTACGCTCGGCGCCTTGGTGATCTATCGGCTCGGCACCTACATCCCGATTCCAGGGATCGACCAACAGATCTTCGCCGACTATTTCCAGCAGCTGACCAGCCAGGGCGGGATGTTCACGATGCTGAACACCTTCTCCGGCGGGGCGGTCGAGCGCATGACGATCTTCGCGCTCAACATCATGCCCTACATCTCGGCCTCGATCATCATGCAGCTCATGCAGGCGGTGTCGCCCAAGATGGAGGCGCTGAAGAAGGAAGGCGAGGCAGGCCGCAAGAAGCTGAACCAGTACACCCGCTATGGCACCGTGCTGTTGTGCGCGATCCAGGGCTGGTTCCTCGCCGCAGGTCTTGAAGCCTATGCCGCGCAGAGCGGCTTGCAGGCCGTTGTCCAGCCCGGTGTGATGTTCCGCATCGGTGCTGTGATCTCGCTGATCGGTGGCACCATGTTCCTGCTGTGGCTGGGTGAGCAGATCACCTCGCGCGGTATCGGCAATGGTGTGTCGCTGATCATCATGGCGGGCATTGTTGCCCAGTTCCCGACCTTCACCAGCAATTTGTTC
The DNA here is from genome assembly GCA_030431435.1 of Alphaproteobacteria bacterium. Classification (GTDB taxonomy): domain Bacteria; phylum Pseudomonadota; class Alphaproteobacteria; order Sphingomonadales; family Sphingomonadaceae; genus Alteraurantiacibacter. Next base: position 7,692 of record JAUIJI010000011.1, read on the forward strand.
ACCGGCTATTCCGAGGGTTCTGTCGGCAACGGCACCGTGATCGGCATCATCGCCATGGTCGTCGGCCTGATCCTGGTGATCTGTTTCATGGAGCGCGCCCAGCGGCGCCTGCTGATCCAGTATCCCAAGCGCGCCCAGCAGCACGGCGGCATGCAGGCAGATCGTTCGCACCTGCCGCTCAAGCTCAACACTGCTGGCGTGATCCCGCCGATCTTCGCCAGCTCGCTGCTGCTGCTGCCGCTGACGATCAGCCAGTTCGCCGGCAACTCTGTCGATACCGGCAGTTCGTTCTACACCGTGATCCAGACGCTGAACCAGTATCTGGCACCTGGGCAGCCTATCTACCTTGGCCTTTACGCTGTCGGCATCATTTTCTTCTGCTTCTTTTACACCGCCGTTGTCTTCAACCCCGAGGACACTGCCGAGAACCTGAAGAAGAACAACGGCTTCATTCCCGGCATTCGCCCGGGCAAGCGTACCGCCGAATATCTCGATTATGTCCTCACCCGCATCACCGTGGTGGGCGCGATCTACCTGACGGTGGTCTGCCTGCTGCCTGAGTGGGCGCTGCGCCAGACTGGCTTCACCCTGTTCCTTGGCGGCACCAGCCTGCTGATCGTGGTGAACGTGACCGTGGACACAATCAGCCAGATCCAGTCGCACCTCTTGGCGCACCAGTATGGTGACCTTATCAAGAAGGCGAAGCTGAAAGGCCGCATGCGCTGATCCGGCGCGGCGCTCTGGCGACACTCATTCCGAAACCGGGAGCTTCGGGTATATGAACATCATCCTTCTGGGGCCTCCGGGGGCAGGCAAGGGAACGCAGTCCAGCCTGCTGGTCGAACATCGCGGCATGCGCCAGCTGTCCACCGGTGACATGCTGCGCGCTGCGGTGAAGGCGGAAACTCCTGTTGGCCTGGAAGCCAAGGCAGTGATGGAACGCGGCGAACTGGTGTCCGACGCCATTGTCTCTGCCCTGATCGATGATGAACTCGCCGCGATGGGTGCTGACACTGGCGCCATCTTCGATGGTTATCCGCGCACAGAAGCGCAGGCGGTTTCGCTCGACGAGCTTCTCGCCAAACATGGTCGCAAGCTTGACCATGTGATCGAGCTGGCCGTGAACGAGGAAGCACTGATCGAGCGTGTTGAAGGCCGTTTCACCTGCGCCAATTGCGGCGAGGGCTATCATGACACCTTCAAGCAGCCCGAAGTTGCAGGCACTTGCGACAAGTGCGGCTCGACCGAGTTCAAGCGCCGCAAGGATGACAATGCGGAAACCGTGCGCACCCGCATGGCCGAATACCGCGCCAAGACCGCGCCGATCCTGCCCTATTACGAGAGGCGCGACATTGTCACCCGCGTGGACGGCATGGCCGCGATTGACGAAGTGACCGCTGCGATCAGCAAGGTCCTCGACAGCTAGGATCGCGCTACTTACCCTTGATGCCGGGACACTGGTGTAAGGGGAGGGCTCTTTCATGAAATATCTGGCATGCATTGCTGCTGCGCTGTCGTGCGTGGCCACTCCGGCTGTGGCTGAAGTCACCCGGTCCGAAACCGGTGGTTTCGCGTCGCGCAACAGCGTGACCGTGGCTGCCGACAGGGAAATGACCTGGGCGATGCTGGTGCAGCCGGAAGAGTGGTGGACGCACAGCTGGTCGAACGATTCCGCCAATCTTTCGCTCGACCCACGGGCTGGCGGATGTTTCTGCGAAGTGATCCCGCACCCTGACGGTGGCCCGGATGGCTCTGCGGAACATGGCCGGGTTGTCATGGCCATGCCCGGCGCGATCTTGCGTATCGTGGGCTCGTTCGGGCCGCTGCAGGGAGAAGGCCTCTCAGGCACGCTCACCGTCACTCTGGATGAAGCCGAAGGTGGCACGGCCATCACGTGGGATTACGTGATCGGCGGACAGTGGCGTATGCCGCCTGAGCAGATGGCGCAGGTGGTGGATGGGGTGCAGGCCGAGTTTCTCGGTGCTTTAGCCAATGCGCTGGGCGGGCCAGTCTGAGAGAGGCCTTTTCCACACCGGTTTTGACCTCGCCGCAAGAGCGCGCTATAAATCGGCATAGACACAGATCGCACCCATGGATCGCGGGAATTTTCCTGCGGTCCCTTTGTGCGCTTGACGCGAGGGGAGAATCACCCTACTTGCGCCTTCCATTCGTTTAATCGGAAACCGGTCCGGCAGGCGGCAGCCACTCTTGCTCGCCATCCGGGCTTATTGTCGTTCTGGCAGGGTTTGCGGATAAGCGAGTTCGAACTGTAGCGATGAGATAGGGGCGTGTCCCCTGTGGAGCATGGAGATTTAAGTGGCTCGTATTGCCGGGGTGAACATCCCCACAAACAAGCGCGTTATCGTGGCGCTGACCTATATTCACGGTATCGGCCCGACGACGGCCAAGAAGATTGCAGACAAGCTGGGCATTGATCACGCGCGCCGTGTTCAGGACCTGAGCGACGCCGAAGTCCTGCAGATCCGTGAAACCATCGATGCCGATTACACCGTGGAAGGCGACCTGCGTCGCGACACCGCGATGAACATCAAGCGCCTGATGGACCTGGCCTGCTATCGTGGCCTGCGTCACCGCAAGGGCCTGCCCGTCCGCGGCCAGCGCACCCACACCAACGCCCGCACCCGCAAGGGCAAGGCCAAGCCGATCGCCGGCAAGAAGAAGTAAGCGTCTTTACGCTTTTCCCTTCTTCCCGAGATAAAGAGGAATACGAGATATGGCTCGCGAACCAGGCCGCGTAAGGCGCCGCGATAAAAAGAACATTTCGAGCGGTGTTCCCCACGTCAACGCCAGCTTCAACAACACCATGATCACCATCACCGATGCGCAGGGCAATGCGATCAGCTGGTCTTCGGCCGGCATGATGGGCTTCAAGGGCAGCCGCAAGTCGACTCCCTATGCCGCCCAGGTTGCTGCTGACGATGCCGGCAAGAAGGCTGCCGAGCACGGCGTGCGCACGCTGGAAGTGGAGATCAAGGGCCCGGGCTCTGGTCGTGAAAGCGCCCTTCGCGCGCTGCAGGCGGTGGGTTTCACCATCACCAGCATCCGCGACGTCACGCCGATCCCGCACAACGGCGTGCGACCGTCCAAGCGTCGCCGCGTCTGATCGAACCTGCCGCGAAGGCCCCGGAGCTCAGGGCTTTCGCAAAAACAGTCATTCGCATCGGCCGTGGCGCTCAAGAGGCGCTGCGGCCTTTGCCGCCGAAACAAACCTTTAGGGGAAGTCCATGTCCGTCAACATGAAGAACTGGCAGGAACTCAAGAAGCCCAACAGCCTCGAAATCAAGGAAGGTAGCGACAAGAAGCGCAAGGCTACTTTCGTCGCCGAACCGCTGGAGCGTGGCTATGGCCTGACGCTCGGCAATGCGCTGCGCCGCGTGCTCCTGTCCAGCCTTCAGGGCGCGGCCATCACCTCGATCAAGATCGAGAACGTGCTGCATGAATTCTCGTCTCTCGCCGGTGTGCGCGAGGACGTGACCGACATCGTCCTCAACGTGAAGCAGATCGCGCTGAAGATGGAAGGCGAAGGCCCCAAGCGCCTGCAGCTTTCCGCCACCGGCCCGGCCGAAGTGACCGCCGGCGATATCGCCGTTTCGGGCGACATCGAAGTGCTGAACCCGGACCTGGTGCTGTGCCACCTGGACGAGGGCGCGACGCTGAACATGGAACTGACCGCAGACACCGGCAAGGGCTATGCTCCTGCTGTTGCCAACCGTCCGGCTGACGCGCCGATCGGCCTGATCCCGGTGGACTCGCTCTACTCGCCGATCAAGCAGGTCAGCTACAAGGTCGAGAACGCCCGCGTTGGCCAGGAACTGGACTTCGACAAGCTCTCGCTGACCATCGAGACCGACGGCACTGTCACCCCTGAAGATGCGATTGCCTATGCGGCCCGCATCCTGCAGGACCAGCTGACGCTGTTCGTCCACTTCGAGGATGGCATCCCGCAGCCGCAGAGCGCCATGATCGGCGTTGCTGCAGAGCCGCAGGAAAGCGACACCAACCAGCTCAACCGTTACCTCCTCAAGAAGGTGGACGAGCTGGAACTGTCGGTGCGTTCGGCCAACTGCCTCAAGAACGACAACATCATCTACATCGGCGACCTGGTCCAGAAGACCGAAGCCGAGATGCTGCGCACGCCGAACTTCGGCCGCAAGTCCCTGAACGAGATCAAGGAAGTGCTGTCGTCCATGGGTCTGCGCCTCGGCATGGACATCCCCGGATGGCCGCCCGAGAACATCGAGGAAATGGCCAAGAAGCTCGAACAGGAGCTGCTCGGCTAATTGCCTCGGTGAGCCCTCGCGAAGGCGGGGGCCTCCATTGGCAAAGCGCCAGGTTAAAACAGGTCCCCGCCTTCGCGGGGACTCATACAAGGGCAAAGGTGGCAGCCCATGAATGTCACCAGCACTGGGGTACCTGATACGGCCCCCTTACGAACTGAAGGAAGACTACAATGCGTCATGGTATTTCCGGCCGTAAGCTCTCTCGCAAGAGCGGCCACCGCAAGGCACTGTTCCGCAACATGGCTGCCGCGCTGATCAAGCACGAGCAGATCACCACCACCACGGCCAAGGCCAAGGAACTGCGCCCCTATGTCGAAAAGCTGATCACGCTGGCCAAGCGTGGCGGCCTTTCCAACCGCCGTCTGGCGCACGCCCGCCTGCTTGACGATGCGCAGCTGAAGAAGCTGTTCGACGTCCTGGCTGAGCGTTACAAGGACCGTGAAGGCGGTTACACCCGCGTGATCAAGGCCGGCTACCGCGCCAGCGACGCGGCCCCCATCGCCGTGATCGAACTGGTCGATCGTGACGAGGACGCCAAGGGCCAGGACAGCGGCCCGGTGATGACCGACGAATACGAAGACGCTTAAACATCAGCGTCACGCAGGATGAACAGGGCCGGGGGCATCAAGCCTTCCGGCCCTTTTCTGTGGTGCTCTTCAGTTTGCAATCCGCGCTCATGTGATTACATATGAAATCACAATCCATGAGGTCGCACTCGCACATGATTCACACGCTTCGCCGCGCCGCTTTTGCGCTGTTCGCCGCCACGCCTCTTGCTGGCCTCGCCAGCGCTGCTATCGCGCAGGATATGACTGCACCGGAATACCCCGAAACCCGCCGCGGAGACGTGGTCGAGACCCTGTTTGGCGAAGAGATCGCCGATCCCTATCGCTGGCTTGAAGAAGACGTCCGAAATTCTGACGAAGTGGCCGACTGGGTTGAACGCCAGAACGCGGTGACAGACGCTTATCTGGCGCAACTGCCCGCGCGGGCCTGGTTCCTGAAGCGCACTGGAGAGATCTTCGACTTCGCCCGCTATTCCACGCCTGCGCGATATGGCGGGCGCTATTTCTACACCTTCAACACCGGGCTGCAGAACCAGAGCCCGCTTTATGTGCGCGAGGGCCTGGATGGCGAGCAGCGCCTGCTGATAGATCCCAACGAATGGGCCGATGATGGCACCACGGCGCTCTCTGGCTGGTTGCCTTCGCCCGATGGCTCGAAACTGCTCTACAGCGTGCAGGATGGCGGCAGTGACTGGCGCATCCTGCGCGTGCTCGATGTCGATACGGGCGAGCCGCTGGATGACGAGATCCGCTGGGCCAAGTTCACCTCGCTTGCCTGGGTGGGTGAGGAAGGCTTCCTCTATTCACGCTTCCCCGAACCGGAGGAGGGCGAGGACTTCCAGGCATTGAACTACAATCAGGCGGTCTATTTCCACCGTCTCGGCACGCCGCAGGCAGAAGATGAACTGGTCTACGCCACGCCGGATGATCCTGAAGTTGGCCATTCGGCAGGCGTGACCAGCGACGGACGCTGGGCCATCGTCACCAGCCACAAGGGCACAGATGCCCGCTATGAGGTTCATGCGATCGACCTCCACGCCCGCGACAGGCTGGGCTGGCAGGCGCGTCCGCTGGTGACGGGCTTCGAGAACAGCTGGAGCGTGGTGGACAGTGTCGGCGGAAAGCTGTGGTTCGTCACCAACAAGGATGCGCCGCTCTATCGCGTGCTTTCCATCGATCTCGATGCCGCATCGCCTGAATGGGCCGAAGTTGTGCCCGAGATGGAGCAGCCCATCGATGGGGCATCCATTGTCGGCGACAGGCTGGTGCTGTCCTACTTGCGCGATGCCAGCTCAGCGGTGCGCCTGTTTTCGCTGGATGGCGCAGATGCGGGCGAGGTGGAACTTGGCGAAATCGGCAGCGTTGGCGGCTTTTCGGGTGAACCGGGCAATCCGGAGACCTTCTACAGCTTCACCAGCTACAACCGTCCGCCGACGATCTATCGCCTCGACATGGCGACGGGCGAGCGCAGCGTGTTTGCCGAGCCTGAACTGACCTTCGATCCGGACAATTTCGTGGTCGAACAGCGTTTCTACCAAAGCAAGGACGGCACAAGCGTGCCAATGTTCATCATGCGCCGCGCGGATATCGCTGCATCGGGCGAAGCGGTGCCCACGCTGCTCTATGGCTATGGCGGGTTCGACATTTCGCTCACCCCCGGCTTCTCGGCCAGCAGGCTGGCATGGGTCGAGGCAGGCGGTGCCTATGTGGTCGCCAACATTCGTGGCGGCGGCGAATATGGCAAGGCGTGGCACGATGGTGGCAGGCTTGCCAACAAGCAGAACACCTTTGACGATTTCATCGCAGCCGGTGAATTCCTGATCGCCGAAGGCATCACGCCGCAAGACGGGCTTGCCATCCAGGGCGGTTCCAACGGCGGCTTGCTGGTGGGCGCTGTCGTCAATCAGCGTCCGGACCTGATCGCGGCAGGCAACGCCGCCGTGGGGGTGATGGACATGCTGCGCTTCGACCGATGGACTGCCGGTCGATACTGGGTCGACGATTACGGGCATCCAGACAAGGAAGAGGACTTCCGGACCTTGCGTGCCTATTCCCCGCTGCACAATATCCAGCGTGGGGTCGACTATCCCGCCTTGCTGGTGACCACGGCAGATACCGATGACCGCGTGGTTCCGGGCCACAGCTTCAAATATACCGCCGCCTTGCAGGAAGCGGGGCTGGGCGATCGTCCGCAGCTGATCCGCATCGAGACGCGGGCAGGGCACGGATCGGGCAAGCCGACCGACAAGGCGATCGCCGAAGCGGCTGATATCATGGCGTTTCTGGGATACTGGACCGGGCTGCAGGCCCCGCAATAGTTGTTCAGGTAACTATCAACTTTCCTGAATATCGCCTAACAGCGGAGTTCAGCGTCACCTCACGGCGACTCGGGTAGAACCTCAATCAACGGTGGCGATAGGGCCATCGCGGACAAGAAGGAGATGCCCCATGAAGTCCATTACCAAAACCCTCGTCGGGACTGCTGCCGCAGGTGTGTTGGCAGTGGGTTCTGCAACTCCCGCAATGGCCAGTGACCGTGATCGCGGCATTGACGGTGACGATATTCTCACCGGCGCGCTGATCATCGGTGGTATTGCTGCCGTTGCCGCGATTGCCGACAAGGACCGGGATGACCGCCGCTACCGTGACCGCGATTACTACCGTGGCGACCGCTATGACCGGCATGACCGCCGCTATTCCCATCGCGGCAATGGTGATCGCGCTGTTGATCGCTGTATCCGCGCCGTCGAACGCCGCGCCGAGCGGTGGAGCGGAGCCCGCGCCGAAGTGACGCAGATCCGCGATGTCGACCGTGAACGTCGTGGCTGGGAAGTGAAGGGCCGCCTCGCGGTTCAGGACTACCGCCACAATGGTCGCCGCTACAATCGCAACAATGGCTGGGATGAAGGTCGCTTTACTTGCGACATCCGCAACGGCCGGGTGGTTGATATCGACTTCCGCGGTATCCGCGGCCTCTGATCCCGCACCATGACCTCCCTCGATAGGCGGTTCAGGCAGAAGAAAGCCTGGGCCGCCTATTGCTTGTGGCATTGATCAAACGCACCCCAAGATGTTGGGGCACTGAAAGGACCTGCATATGGCCCTCATTTCAAAGAAGCTCTCTGCAAGCGCGCTGGCGCTGGCTGCCACTTCGATGCTGGCGCTGCCTTCTGCTGCTGCCGAGCTTCCGCATATTCCCACCAGCACGCCCGCCCATGTCGGCAGCTATGATGGCAGCGGCGAAGATGCCAATGGCTGGCGCCGCCATCGGCGCCACCGAGGCGGTGTGGATGCAGGTGACGTGATTGCCGGCGTGGCTGTGCTGGGCGCGATTGCCGTGCTCGCCAGCTCGGCCTCGAACAACCGCGATCGTGACCGGGACCGCCGCCGCGAGGATGTGCGCTATCGCGAGCCGGCTCCGCGCCAGGCAAGCTGGGGGTCGGGTGGTATCGACCGCGCAGTGGACATGTGCGTGAGCCAGGTCGAGCGCGGGCGTGACCGCGTTGAGAGCGTGGACAACGCCGGGCGCGATTCCAGCGGCTGGAACGTCTCTGGTTCGCTCACCAATGGCGATTATTTCACCTGCCGCATCGATAATGAAGGCCGCATCCGCTCGATCGACTTGGGCGATGGCTTTGCCGCCTATGACGCCCCGTCAGGCGATGCCCAATGGAGCGATCAGGACTATGCCGCCGCGCGCGCCAGCGTGCGCTCGCAGGGTGCGGCAGTCTCGACCGGTGGCGCTATTGACGCTGACCTTGATGGGCCAATGCCTGCTTACCCCGGCGGACCGCTACCCGGTGAAGAGGGTTATGAGGAGAGCCTTGGCGGCTGAACCTCTGGCCGGTGGCAGTCTCAAACTGACAGGTCTTTTTCGGACACGTCCTTGTCCCGCGAATAGGCGGGAAGGGACAGATTGAAACGGATGGCCGCGGCGCGCAGCAGGAAGCCTGCGGCCGTTGCGCCGATCCATACAGGCACGCGCGGCAGGCCCAGTACCTCGCCGATCACCGCCAGTGCTGCGGACAAAGCGGCAGCCGTGACATAGAGTTCCGGTCGCATCAGGATGGATGGTTTGCCCGCCACGACGTCACGCAGGATGCCGCCCACGCAACCCGTCACAATGCCCATCAGGATCGACGTGACGGGCGGTATGCCATAGCTCATCGCCTTGGCCGCGCCGATCACGGCATAGCCGGTGAGACCCGCGCCATCGGCGAACTCCAGCACCTTGCCCTCCCACCAGCGGGTGGGGGTGAACCACGCGATCAGCGAGACAATCAGGCAAGCGGGGGCAACCCATGGATCGCTGATCCAGAACACTTCCGCACCGATCAGCAAGTCTCGCACCGTGCCGCCGCCCACACCGGTGATCAGCGCGAAGAAGGCCATGGTGACGAAGGTCTGCCGCTCCTTCGCCGCCAGCAACGCCCCGGAAAAGGCGAAAACGGCCACACCAAGAACGTCGAGCAGGTCAAGCAGCGGGGTCAGGACGACATCAGTGTCCATGGATTACTCCGTGGCGAAAAGCTTCGACCGGTCAGCAAAAGCCTTCATTTCAATCGCATTGCCGCTCGGGTCGCGGAAGAACATCGTTGCCTGTTCGCCCGGCTGGCCCTTGAAGCGGATATAGGGTTCGATCACGAACTCGGTCCCGGCAGCGGTGAGCCGGTCCGCCAGCTCCTGCCACTCCTCCATGCTCAGCACGATGCCGAAATGCGGCACCGGCACGCCGTGGCCGTCCACTGCGTTCACCACCGCATCGCCGCAATTTTCGGACAGGTGGGTGACGATCTGGTGGCCGTAGAAATCGAAGTCGACCCAGGTCTCGGCGCTGCGCCCTTCCGGGCAACCCATCACGCCGCCCCAGAAGGCGCGCGCCTCGGCAATGTCATGCACCGGAAAGGCGAGGTGAAAGGGGGAGAGCTGGGCCATTGCGGCCTCCTTACATGTGGATCGGCTTGCCCTGAACGGCCATCGCCGCTTCCTTGATCGCTTCCGAATGCGTCGGGTGCGCGTGGCAGGTATAGGCGATGTCTTCGGACAAGGCGCCGAATTCCATCGCCTGAGTGGCCTGCGCGATCATTGTACCAGCAACAGAGGCGATACACCACACGCCCAGCACGCGGTCGCTTTCCGCTTCGGCGATGACCTTTACGAAACCGTCCGGCTCATGGTTGGTCTTGGCGCGGCTGTTGGCCATCATCGGGAACTTGCCGACCTTCACTGCGCCGCGTTCCTTCGCCTGTTCCTCGGTGAGGCCGACGCCTGCGATTTCGGGCCAGGTGTAGACGACGCCGGGGATCAGATCGTGGTTCACGATGCCGACCTGGCCCGCGATCCATTCGGCGACGGCGATGCCTTCATCCTCCGCCTTGTGCGCCAGCATGGGGCCGGGCACCACGTCACCAATGGCGCGCACGCCTTCCACCGAGGTGCGGAACTGGCCGTCCACCTCGATCTGGCCGCGATCATTGGTTTCAAGGCCGATGTTCTCAAGGCCAAGCCCTTCGGTGTTGGGCTTGCGGCCGATGGACACCAGCACGCAGTCGGCCTTGAGCACTTCTTCGTCCCCGCCCGCAGCAGGTTCCACGGTGACGGTGGCGGTCTTGCCGCGCACCGATACGCCGGTGACCTTGGTCGCCAGCTTCATTTCCATGCCCTGCTTCTTGAAGATCTTGGCGGCTTCCTTGCGGATATCCATGTCCATGCCGGGCAGCAGCTCGTCCAGATATTCGACCACGGTGACATTGGCGCCAAGGCGGCGCCACACGCTGCCCAGCTCCAGCCCGATCACGCCGCCACCGATGACGATCATGTTCTTGGGCACCTTGGGCAGTTCCAGCGCGCCGGTGGAATCGACCACCACGCCTTTCTCGTTGTCGATCTCGACGCCCGGCAGCGGGGTAACGCTGGAGCCGGTTGCGATCACCACTTCCTTCGCAGTGTGGGCCTTACCGTCCACTTCCACCGTGTGCGCATCCTTGAGGGTGCCCATGCCTTTCAGCCAGGTGACCTTGTTCTTCTTGAACAGGAACTCGATGCCCTTGGTCAGCCCGTCCACGGCATCGCGGCGCTGGCCGTGCATCTTCTCGAGGTTGAGCTTGGGTGTCGTCTCGATGCCCATATCCGCCATCGCGCCATTGGCCGCCGCGTCGAAATATTCGGACGCATGCAGCATCGCCTTGGACGGTATGCAGCCGACATTGAGGCACGTCCCGCCCAGCGTTGCGCGGCTTTCCACGCAAGCCACGTTCAACCCCAGCTGCGCCGCACGGATCGCCGCGACATAACCGCCGGGACCGGCACCGATGATAAGGACGTCGAAATCGTATTCAGCCATTTTCTGCTCCATCCGTGAGTTCCTGCGAAAGCAGGAACCCAGAAGTAGGTCCGTGCTATCCTGCCCCTGGGCTCCTGCTTTCGCAGGAGCTCACTGAGGGCAAGCGGGATTTCATCGATCGATGTCTTCCCAGAGATCGCGCCAAAGTGGGTTGCCCTTTTCGATCAACTCCATCTTCCAGGCACGTTTCCACTTCTTCATCTGTACTTCGCGGCGCCGGGCGTCGTGTAGGTTGGGAAAATGCGCGACCCAGACCAGCATTTTGCAGCCATGCTGCTTGCTGAAACCCTCGATCATACCCTGACGGTGTTGCCAGATGCGCTGGCGCAGGTCGCTGGTTACTCCGAGATAGAGCGTTCCGTTCCTGCGGCTGGCCAGCAAATAGACCCAACCTTCCTTCACCTCACAAATCGATCAGCATCCGCATCGGATCCTCGATCGCTTCCTTGATGATCTTGAGCGCGGTCACCGCCTCGCGGCCATCGATGATGCGGTGGTCGTATGACAGCGCGAGATACATCATCGGGCGGATCACCACTTCGCCGTTCACCGCCACGGGGCGGTCCTCGATGCGGTGGAGGCCGAGAACGGCGCTCTGCGGCGGGTTGATGATCGGGGTGCTCATCAGCGATCCGAACACGCCGCCGTTGGAGATGGTGAAGGTGCCGCCGCTCATGTCAGCCATGGTCAGCGTGCCTTCCTTGGCCTTCTTGCCATAACCGGCGATGGCCAGCTCGATCTCGGCGAAGCTCATCTGGTCGATGCTGCGCACCACCGGAACGACAAGGCCGTTCGGGGCCGACACGGCGACCGAGAGATCGACGTAATCGTGATAGACGATCTCGTCGCCCTCGATCTGCGCGTTCACGGCCGGAACGTCCTTCAGCGCCAGCGCTGCAGCCTTGGCGAAGAAGCTCATGAAGCCGAGCTTGATGCCGTGCTTCTTTGCGAAGAGGTCCTTATAAGCCTCGCGCGCTTCGATCACGGCAGTCATGTCGCAATCGTTGAAGGTGGTGAGCAGCGCAGCTTCTTCCTGCACGCCCTTGAGGCGCTTGGCGATGGTCTGCCTGAGGCGAGTCATCTTCACGCGTTCGGTACGGCGTTCACCGCCAGAAGCTGCGGCAGGAGCAGGCGCTTCAGCCGAAGTGGAAGGTGCGGGCGTTCCGTCTTTCTTGGCCTTGGCAGCGGCGAGCACGTCTTCCTTGGTCAGGCGGCCATCCTTGCCGGTGCCCTTGATGGTGGAGGGGTCAAGCCCGTGTTCGAGCACCGCGCGGCGCACGGCCGGCGAGAGGGTGAGATCGCCGTGATCCTCGTCACCCGTGGCTGCGGCTGGGGCAGGCGAGGGAGACGGGGAGGGCGCAGGTGCATCCTCCTTGGGCGCGGATTTCTTGGCCGGCGCATCGCCTTCCTCGACATGGGCGAGCAGCGCGCCGACTTCGACCGTATCACCCACGGCAACCACCTGTTCGGACAGGATGCCGTTGACGGGCGAGGGCACTTCCACCGCCACCTTGTCAGTCTCGAGGCTGGCAATCGGCTCATCCACGGCCACGGCATCGCCGGGCTGCTTCAGCCATTCGCCAACGGTGGCTTCGGTAACGGATTCGCCCAGTGTCGGGACTTTGACTTCAATGGACATGGATCAGTTCCTCAGCCCTTCTTGGTTCGGGATTTGCTGGTGTTGCCGCGCGAGGAAAGCCCCAGCGCGACAGAAACGAGGGCTTGCTGCTGCGCCTGATGGCGCGCGGCATAGCCGGTTGCGGGCGAGGCGCCGGGCTCGCGGCCTGCGTAGGACGGGCGCATGCCCTTGTGCCCCGCGGCGATCAGCGCATCCTCGATCCGGCTTTCGACAAAGAACCAGGCACCGTTGTTCTTCGGCTCTTCCTGGCACCAGACGACTTCCTCGAGGTTGGTCATCCGCTTCAGGCGCACGGCCAGCGGCTCACCCGGGAAGGGATAGAGCTGTTCCAGGCGCACGATGGAGACATCGTCCACGCCTTCCTCGTCGCGCTTTTCCATCAGGTCATACGCCACCTTGCCGCTGCACAGCACGAGGCGCTTCACCTTCTTGTCGGCAATCTCGGTCTTGTCCGAAAGGATGCGCATGAAGTGGCTGTCACCCATGAAGAACTTCGCGCTGCTTTTGGCCATCGGATGGCGCAGCAGGCTCTTGGGCGTCATGATCACCAGCGGCTTGCGGAACGGGCGCAGCATCTGGCGGCGCAACACGTGGAAGTAATTCGCCGGGCTGGTGATGTTGCACACCTGGATATTGTCGTTCGCGCACAGCTGCAGGAAGCGTTCGAGGCGGGCGGAAGAGTGTTCAGGGCCCTGTCCCTCGAAGCCGTGCGGCAGCAGCATGACAAGGCCATTGGCGCGCAGCCACTTGGCCTCACCGCTGGCGATGAACTGGTCGATCATGATCTGCGCGCCATTGGCGAAATCGCCGAACTGCGCTTCCCACATCACCAGCGTCTTAGGATCGGCCATGGCAAAGCCGTATTCGAAGCCGAGCACGCCGAATTCCGACAGGGTGGAATCATACACTTCGAACTTGCCATGGGGCAGGGTGGCAAGCGGGATGTACTTTTCCTCGGTCTTCTGGTCGATCCAGATGGCGTGCCGTTGGCTGAAGGTGCCGCGGCCCGAATCCTGCCCCGAAAGGCGCACGCCGAAGCCTTCGGTCACAAGGCTGCCGAAAGCGAGAGCTTCTGCCGTCGCCCAGTCGAAACCCTCGCCGCTGTCGAACATCTCCTTCTTGGCATCGAGCACGCGCTGCAGCGTCTTGTGGATCGTGTGATCGTCGGGGACGGTGGTAAGCGTGCGGCCAAGGCTCTCGAACAGCTTGGCCTCGATCGCGGTGTGCACGTTGCGGCGCGCGGTTTCCGGGTCTGCCGGCTTGTGCAGGCCTGACCAGCGACCGGCGAACCAGTCCGCCTCGTTCGGCTTGTAGCTCTTGCCCGCCTCGAATTCCTGGTCGAGCACGGCGGTGAACTTGTCGGCTTCCTCGCCCGCCCAATCCTTGCTGATCACCCCTTCGGCCACCAGCCGGTCAGAATAGACCTTGCTCACGCGCGGGTGCTTCTTGATTTCCGAATACATCAGCGGTTGGGTGAACATCGGTTCGTCACCCTCGTTGTGGCCGAAGCGGCGATAGCACCACATGTCGATCACGATATCGCGCTTGAACTTCTGGCGGTATTCCACGGCCAGCTTGCAGGCGAAGGTCACCGCTTCGGGATCATCGCCGTTCACATGCAGGATGGGGGCCTGAACGCCCTTGGCTACGTCAGACGGGTAAGGGGACGATCTGGCGAATTTCGGGCTGGTCGTAAAACCGATCTGGTTGTTGATCACGAAGTGGATGCAACCGCCGGTGGAATAGCCGCGCACGCCCGACAGGCCGAAGCATTCCCACACCACGCCTTGCCCGGCAAAGGCGGCATCGCCGTGGATCAGCACGGGCAGCACCTTCTCGTGCTTGGACAAATCGTCATGGATGGCCTGCTGCGCGCGCACCTTGCCCAGCACCACGGGGTTCACCGCTTCGAGGTGGCTGGGGTTGGGGACCAGCGACATATGCACCTTGATCCCGTCAAACTCGCGGTCGGTGCTGGTGCCGAGGTGGTACTTCACGTCACCCGAGCCGCCGACATCGTCCGGATTGGCGCTGCCGCCGGAGAATTCGTGGAAGATCACCTTGTAGGGCTTGGCCATCACGTTCGCGAGCACGTTCAGCCGGCCGCGGTGGGCCATTCCGTAGACGATCTCGCGCACGCCGGTGGCGCCGCCATATTTGATCACTGCTTCCAGCGCCGGGATCATGGATTCGCCGCCATCAAGGCCGAAGCGCTTGGTGCCGACATATTTCTTGCCGAGGAAATTCTCGTACTGCTCGCCGCGGATCACGGCGGAGAGGATGGCGCGTTTGCCCTCGGGCGTGAATTCGACAACCGTATCGGGCAGTTCGAACTTTTCCTGCAGGAAACGGCGCTCTGCCGTATCCGAAATGTGCATGTATTCGATGCCGACATGGCCGCAATAGGTGTTGCGCAGTTCCTGGTAGAGATCGCCCACCTTGACCCATTCGAAGCCGAACGCGCCGCCGACATAGACTTCCATGTCCTCCTGCCCGGCAAAGCCGTGCCATTCCAGCGTCAGGTCCTGCGGCTCCTCGCGGTGGGACAGGCCCAGCGGATCGAGCTTTGCGGCAAGGTGGCCGCGCACGCGATAGAGCCGGATCAGCATCATCGCGCGAACGGAAGCGTCCGCTGCCTTCTCGATGGCGGCGGGATCGGTGGGCTTGCCCGCCTTGGCGGCAGCTTCCTTGACCGCGACCGCCATGTTGGTTGGGTCCATCGCATCGACCAGGTCCGGCTCGCTATCTGTCAGCGGCCACTTGGCATTGCCCCAGCTGGGGCCTTGCTGCGGACCGTCCTGGTCGGACAGTTCGGGAAGGAAATGCTGCGCTTCGTTACCCATCGTGGATACTCGCTAGAGAGGAGGGGGAGGCGGTTTTACGCCAGCTCTTTGAGAAGAGCGTCCAGAGTGGTGCCAAGTTCCGAAGGCGAGGGCGAAACGCGGATGCCCGCTGCTTCCATCGCCGCGATCTTGTCCTCCGCGCCGCCTTGCCCGCCGGAGACGATGGCACCGGCATGGCCCATGCGGCGGCCCGGAGGCGCCGTGCGGCCTGCAATGAAACCGACCATCGGCTTGGAGCGGCCCTTGGCAGCTTCCTGCTTGATGAATTCGGCGGCTTCTTCTTCTGCCGAACCACCGATTTCGCCGATCATGATGATGGACTTGGTGTCATCGTCAGACAGGAACAGGTCGAGCACGTCGATGAAGTTGGTGCCGTTCACCGGATCGCCGCCAATGCCGACAGCGGTCGTCTGGCCAAGGCCGACAGCCGTGGTCTGGTGCACCGCTTCATAGGTGAGCGTGCCCGAGCGAGAGACAACGCCGACCGAACCCTTGGAGAAGATGGAGCCGGGCATGATGCCGATCTTGCATTCGCCGGGGGTCAGCACGCCGGGGCAGTTTGGGCCGATCAGGCGGGACTTGGAACCGGACAGCGCGCGCTTCACCTTCACCATGTCGAGCACCGGAACGCCCTCGGTGATCGCCACGATCAGTTCCACCTCGGCTTCGATGGCTTCAAGGATCGCATCACCGGCGAAGGGCGGCGGTACGTAGATGCAGCTTGCGGTAGCGCCGGTGGCTTCCTTCGCATCGCGCACGGTGTTGAACTGCGGCAGGCCAAGGTGCTCGGAGCCACCCTTGCCCGGCGTCACGCCCGCAACCATCTGCGTGCCGTAATCCAGCGCCTGCTGCGTGTGGAAAGTGCCGGTGTTGCCGGTCATCCCTTGCGTGATGATCTTGGTGTCTTTGTTTACGAGGATGGACACTAACAAGTTCCTTTACAATTGTAGACGGACAGGTTCGCTGTCGGAGTTCTTTCGGGCGCTTCAAGGTTTTGAATTGGTCCGAATACTGGAGGCATAAACTCCCATGGACCACCAAATCCGTTTCCGTAATCTTTAAAAATCACGACCTCGTTGTTTCGCCAACTGAATCCATGTGGAGTTTCTTCGCGAGGTCCCAAATTTCGACCAAGTTCAGAAACAGCGCGACTGATGGCTTCGTAGTCGTCGTCAGGTATGTCTGCGAGCACTGAACATTCGACCCCAGATCGAACTTCGCGCAAGGCAAGCAGAGTGCGCGTGTCATCTCGGTCGAACACGCGCGGCCAACTTTCCGAGTTCAGAAGAGGGTTATGCATCAAGTATTCCTCGTCGCCATCCCAGCCTTCCCTGAGCTCAGCGCCCGCTTTCTCAACGAAAGTCACCATATCAGCGGGGTAGTCGCGTCGTTGCCAGCCTGCATCTGCCAAGTTCTCCGATGAAGTGACCAAATCGCTATTTGCGCTGGCGACATCGATGCATTTTTCAAGGGCATTGACCAGATCAGAGGTTGACGCAGGCGCCAGGTCCCAAGTTGTGTAAGGTCGTTCGCCTGCTTGCAGTAACTCCAGCGCCGACGGCTGCGGTGCTTCTTCACCACATGCCGAAAGCGCAACTGTACCTGCAAGCAAGGCGATCACTCTAAGCAAGCGAGCTATCCAGCCCCTTGCAGGCCTCAAGCAGTTCCTCGACCGCATCGACCGAGACCTTGAGGTTGGCGGCTTCTTCGTCGCTGAGTTCGATTTCGACCACATCCTCAATGCCGTCAGCGCCGATCACGGCGGGCACGCCGACGTAAAGGCCGTTCACGCCGTACTTGCCATCGACATAGGCGGCGCAGGGCAGGATGCGCTTCTGGTCACCCAGGTATGCTTCGGCCATGCTGATCGCGCTGGTGGCGGGGGCGTAGTAGGCGGAGCCAGTCTTGAGCAGGCCGACGATCTCGCCGCCGCCCGAACGGGTGCGGTCCACAATCTCGTCAAGGCGGCCAGCGTCGACGCCCTTGATCTTGGCAAGGTCATGCACCGGGATGCCGCTGATGGTGGAATAGGACAGGACGGGAACCATGGTATCGCCATGGCCGCCCAGCACGAAGGCGTTCACATCCTTCACCGAGCATTCGAATTCCCACGCAAGGAAGGTGGCAAAGCGCGCGCTGTCGAGCACGCCAGCCATGCCGACGACCTTGTTGTGCGGCAGGCCGGAGAATTCGCGCAGCGCCCAGACCATCGCGTCGAGCGGGTTGGTGATGCAGATCACGAATGCGTCAGGCGCGTGGGTCTTGATGCCTTCACCCACGGCCTTCATCACGGACAGGTTGATGCCCAGCAAATCGTCACGGCTCATGCCCGGCTTGCGCGGCACGCCTGCGGTGACGATGATCACGTCTGCACCGGCGATATCGGCATAGTCATTGGTGCCTGTGATCGAGGCGTCGAAGCCTTCGATGGGGCCGCACTGCGACAGGTCCAGCGCCTTGCCCTGCGGCATGCCTTCGGCGATGTCGAACAGGACGATGTCGCCCATTTCCTTCTTCGCTGCGAGGTGGGCGAGGGTGCCGCCGATCATGCCGGCGCCGATAAGGGCGATTTTCTTGCGTCCAACTGTTTTGGCCATCGGGGTGTCAGGTCCTTCAACTGCGCGGGCGCGGTAAAACCAAGGTGATCCTGCTGGCCCGATCCCTGCGCACCGCAACGGGAGTCGTGCCCTGTTCCGTCTCCGGCCCTAAGCGCGGGACACCCCTATTGCAACCGCGAAAAGACCCTATGCGCCAGATATTTATGATAACAGTTTGCAATAGCAATAATTGCCGCAAAATTGTGACATTTCGCGCTGCAAATGGCGCAAACGGGTCACTCCTCTGTCGTTGGCGGCCAATTCAGCCAGCAGCGCGGCGGACGTGCGGCGCGCCCATCTCTTCTTCCAGCATCAGCAGGGCGAGGTGCGCGGGCACCGCGCGGCTGAAGTGGTAGCCCTGGCCCAGCGTGCAACCGGCTTCGCGAACCGCCTCCACCTGCTCGACCGTTTCGAGGCCTTCGGCAACAGTTTCCATACCCAGCGTCGCGCCCATTTCCGCCACGGCGCGGATGATCGCATCGCTGCGCCTGCCCATGCGCGCACCGGACACGAAACTGCGGTCAACCTTGATCGTGCGGAAGGGATATTTGTTGATGTAATGCAGCGAGGAATAGCCCGTGCCGAAATCGTCGAGCGCGAATTGTACGCCCTGCCGCGCAAGCTGGTCCATGAAGCTGGCGGTCTGCGCGTCGTCTTCCAGGAACAGGCTTTCGGTGACTTCGAGTTCCAGCCGCTCGGGAGACAGTCCAGCATCCTCCAGCGCCCGCAATATGCCCAGCGCGCCGCCCGGTGCGCGGATCTGCGCGGGCGAAAGGTTGACTGCCAGCCTGATGTGTTCCGGCCAGGCGGCACAGGCCCTGGCCGCCTGACGTGTGATCCAGTTGCCCAGCGTGATGATCAGGCCGGTGTCCTCGGCCACGGGAATGAATTCGTCCGGTGGCAGCTCGCCCTTTTCGGGGTGGAACCAGCGCACCAGCGCCTCGAAGGCGCGGATGCGACCGGTCTGGAGGTCGATGATCGGCTGGAAATAGACGCTCAGCTCGTCGCGCTGGATCGCCGCGCGCAGCTCTGCCTCGATCTCCTTCTTGCGGACGAGGTCGCGCGTCATCATGGCATCGAAGAAGCGCAGCTGGTTTCGCCCGCCTGTCCTGGCGTGATACAGTGCGAGCCCGGCGTTCTGCAGCGATCGTTCAAGGTCGGGATCGGTGCGGTCCATGATTTCCACGCCGATGGCCGTGCCGATTTCCACGCGAGCGCCAGACAGGCGGAAAGGCGCTGCGATGTCGTTGCTGATCCGACCCGCCAGTTGTTCGACATCGCGCCGCGAAGGCAGTTCGGCCAGGAGCAGGAATTCGTCGCTGCCGAAGCGCGCGATGAGTGCATTTTCCGGCGCACGGTTGCGCAGCCTTTCTCCCACTTCCTCGAGCACGCGGTCCCCCGTCTGGTGGCCCATGACGTCATTCACTTCCTTGAAGCGGTCGAGATCGAGCCAGAACAGCGCGATGGTGCTTTGCGGATCGGCGGCGGCAAGAATTTCCGGGGCCCCGACATCGAAGCCTATACGGCTGGCAAGGCCCGTGACGCTATCGGTGCGGGCTTGCGTACTCATGCGCTCGGCAATCTCCGAACTTTCGCGCGCCAGCCTGACCTGACCGGCGAGCACGCCGTACATCCTGAGCGCGAGGAAGGAGAGGCTGACAATCATCGCAGGAAGTATCACCGCCAGCGCCAGCATGGCCGGCGTGCCCAGGATCGCGGCGGCAATGACCACCGGCAGCATCGTCAGCGCCATCTGCCCCAGCGCAACCAGCGGGCGTCCGGAATTGCCCAGGGCCATTCCCGCGCCGAAGATCAGCGCGAAAGACACCAACAGCAAGGTGATCTGCGGATCGTTTGCCGGGTGCATCGAAAGCCCTGCAGCAAGGCCCGCATTCGCTGCATAGGCGATGGCGCCGGTCCAGTAGGCCGCCCGCATCGCATTGCCAGCACGCTTCTTGAGCCTGGCTGCGCCGAATGTCGTCACCGAGCGCGAAAAGGCGATCAGGGCGAGCAGCAGCGAAGCGATTGCCAGTTCCGGGGTCGCAGCATGCAGGTACGCGGTCAGACCTGCCAGTATCCCGCAGGCCGATCCGACATAGAGCGCGATCGGACGCGTGTGCAGCGTACTGGCGAACTCGCGCCGGACGCGGGTGTCGTCACTGCCCAGTCCGAATTTCTCGGACAAAATGTGTTCCAGACTGCGGATATGCGACTCCCTTTGCAGTCCCTGGTTACCTGCCGGCAATCAAGACCGGCTGAACGCGCTTGCTGCGTCCACTACCTAGGTGGTGCTTAAGGTGGCGAAGCTGCCCACCCTCACCGGGTTTGTACCTGGCGCAAAAGCTCGTTCGCCATACGCCGATCGAGCGCATGGCAAATTTCCAGCCACCAGATGTAGGTCTGCTCATCACCCTTCTGGCGCGCCGTTTCCGCCTGCTGGCGGGCGTGCTGCGCAGCGGCAAGGCCGTGCGTGGCAAAGTGGCGCAGCGCGGCGCGCAAGGCGGCCTTGCTGGCGTGCCTGGCAGTATTGTCATTCGCCGGCAGGCGTCGTGCCGCTTGCACTTCTGCCTGTTCCATCCGGTTGCGGATCGCATGGGAAGGGGCGGCAAAGCGGATGGACATGGCGGAAATCCTGAAATTGCTGGGCGCCTGTGCAGACGCGTTCATGATCCGCCTGTTAAAGCGAGAGGACTGAAGCTTCGCTCCACAAGAATGGTTTCCGATTCCTTTCCGATGATCTGTCGCGAAATTCCGCGCCTCGCAGGACTAGGGATCGCGCAGCCATTGTCCGCTTGAGGCATGCTGTTCGAGCACGCTTCCGGGAAGTTGCAGAACCGGCGTTTCCGCTGCCGGTGCAGCAGGTTGCGCAATTGCTGCATGCGTCACGCGTGGGGCAGGCGGCGTAGCGGGAGCGGATGCCGCCACGGACGCAGATACCCGGGGTTCCACCGCCGGACGCGGCGCTGCCACATAGGCCGAAGCGGCTCGCTCATATCCCGAATGCACCGCGTTGAAGGCAGGTCGCTCGCCAGCAGCGCCTTTCCAGCGATAGAAGCGGTGCGCGCCGACCACGCCTACGGGATTGAGGCTGGCTGCCCAGTAGGGATTGACTGCATGCGTATGGTAATGCGTTGCCAGTCCCACCGGCGCATAGACATATCCGCCAAGCGCCTCACGCGCCACGCGGCCCGCGCGTTTCCATTCGCTTTGCTGCGGACGACGGGCCAGCGAACCATCGCAAGTGAAGGTGAACTGACACCCGGTCGATCGCTGCGATCCTTCGAACACCACGCCGCACACCGAATTGGGCCAGGCGCTGTGCTGGACGCGGTTCATGACGACCTGGGCCACCGCGCGCTGGCCCGCCTCGCTCTCGCTGGCTGCCTCGTAATAGATCGCCATGGTCAGGCAGTGTTCGGCCCGCATGCGCGAGGTGAAGCTGCCTGACAGGGTGAAGGCGTTTGCCGCAGGGCTCGGCTGGTAGCTCGGCGCGGGCGCGGTAGTCGGCGCCAACTCGCCTGCTATCGCATCCTCCTCGGGAGGCGGGATGTAGGGCAGGGTCTCAGGCATGGCGAAGCGAATGACCTGCGGCTGGGGTTCAGCATTGATCTGCGGTGCCGCCATGGCCGGAACCGCGATTGCCACGGCCAGCACGCCCATCCGCCGAAACACGATGCGCCGCGCCGACTGCCGCTTGCCGAAAGCGGAGCGCGTACCCGTGCCGGGTTCAGTATCGTCAAAGTTCGGCTCGTAAGTCACTCTGCAGGTCCTGTATCGCCCGATCGCGCTTTCGCGCGTAGCGTGAAATGCGATGCCTTGCCGCTGCGCTGAAACGGCTGTGCCACAAGGGGACGGTGTGCGCGGCCTTTCTTGCTGGTGCGTCAGGAAGGAAAGCGCTCCAGTTCCTCATAGCGGGCCGGGCCATGCGACAGATGGCTTTCGAACAGGCTGAAGCTCTCCACCATGAAGGGATCAAGGCGAAGCGGCGCGTTGAGCGCCAGCCATGCCGGAATGTCCGCGCTGTGGCGGCTGAAACGGGCGATGGTTATGTGCGGCACGTATCTGCGCGCCTCCATCTGCGGGGCAACCGGGCGGCACGCCGTGGCCACGCGTTTCTGCAAGCCGGTGAGCGAAGGCTGCTCTTCCACGCCCGCCCAGATCGAATGGACCAGCCCCTTGCGCTCGAAATGCCCGGTGCCGCTGATGGTGAGCGGGAAGGGCGCAAACTCCACCGATGCCAGCGCCGCTGCCACATCGCCGACATCCCGCTCCGCCACATCGCCCAGGAAGGCCAGCGTCAGGTGCAACTGCTCCTCATCCTGCCACCGCGCGTTCTCCACCGCCTCCATCGTATCGATCAGCGCATCGATCACGGCTTCGGGCGGGCGAATGGCGACGAACAGGCGAGGCATGGGGCAGGGGTGCCAGCATTTGGGCGCAGTGGCTAGGCAGATGATTCCACAGCGCGCGCGGCACCCCTTGACCCGTGCGAACATTTGCGGAACATTGCGTCTTGTCGGGCCTGACCCAAAGGCCCGCTGGACTCTTCGCAGCAAAGGCACCACATCGCCGCCATGGCACTTACCCAAATTTCGGTTCGCGGTGCGCGCGAGCATAACCTCAAGGGCATCGATATCGATCTTCCGCGCGATGCGCTGATCGTGATCACCGGGCTTTCGGGCTCGGGCAAGTCGAGCCTCGCTTTCGATACCATCTATGCCGAGGGGCAGCGCAGGTATGTCGAGAGCCTGTCCGCCTATGCGCGCCAGTTCCTCGAGATGATGCAGAAGCCCGATGTCGAGCATATCGACGGGCTGTCTCCCGCCATTTCCATCGAGCAGAAGACCACAAGCCGCAACCCGCGCTCCACCGTGGCGACGGTGACCGAGATATATGACTACATGCGCCTGTTGTGGGCGCGGGTGGGCGTGCCCTATTCGCCTGCCACGGGCATGCCGATCGAGGCGCAGACGGTGTCCAACATGGTCGATAGGGTGATGGCGCTGCCAGAAGGCACGCGGGCTTACCTGCTCGCCCCCGTGGTGCGCGGCCGCAAGGGGGAATACCGCAAGGAACTGGCCGAATGGCAGAAGGCGGGCTTCACCCGCGTGCGCATCGACGGCGAGATGTACGCGATCGAGGACGCGCCCGCGCTCGACAAGAAGTTCAAGCACGATATCGAGGTGGTGGTTGACCGGATCGCGGTGAAGGAGGGCATCGAGACGCGGCTGGCGGATTCGTTCGAGCAGGCGCTCAAGCTGGCCGAGGGGCTGGCCTATGTGGACCTGGCCGATGGGACGGTCGCCGACCTCTCTCCCCTCCCGCTTGCGGGAGGGGCCGGGGGTGGGCCTGACAATGCGCCAGGCCAGCCCACCCCCCAACCCCCTCCCGCAAGCGGGAAGGGGGGCATGAAGGGCGCAGGCATCCCCGCCAACCGCATCGTGTTCAGCGAGAAATTCGCATGCCCGGTCTCCGGCTTCACCATCGAGGAGGTCGAACCGCGGCTGTTCTCCTTCAACGCCCCGCAAGGGGCATGCCCCACCTGTGACGGCATTGGCGAGAAGCAGCTGTTCGATCCGCAGCTGGTGGTGCCGAACGAGGAGCTGACGCTGAAGCAGGGCGCCATCGTGCCCTGGGCCAAGAGCAACCCGCCGTCGCCTTACTACATGCAGGTGCTCGGCAGCCTGGCGAAGGCCTATGATTTCGACCTGACCACGCCGTGGAACCAGCTGCAGCCGGACCAGCGCGACATCATCCTCTATGGCACCAAGGGCTATCCGGTGGAGCTCACCTTCAAGGACGGGCGCAAGGAATACACCGTGCAGAAGCCCTTCGAAGGGGTGATCGGCAACCTCTCGCGCCGCCTTGCGCAGACCGATAGCGGGATGATGCGCGATATCCTCGCCGCCTTCCAGACCGCACAGCCGTGCGAGACGTGCCACGGCGCGCGCCTCAATGAAAAGGCGCTGGCGGTGAAGGTGGCGGGCGAACACATCGCCATGCCCACAAGGCTCTCGGTCAGCGATGCGCTGGAATTCTTCACCGCGCTGCCCGGCAAGCTGACAGACACGCAGAACCAGATCGCCAGGGCCATCCTCAAGGAAATCGTCGAGCGGCTCGGCTTCCTCAACAACGTCGGGCTCGACTACCTCAACCTTGACCGCACCAGCGGCACGCTTTCGGGCGGGGAGAGCCAGCGCATCCGGCTCGCCTCGCAGATCGGCAGCGGGCTCTCGGGCGTGCTCTACGTGCTCGACGAGCCCTCTATCGGCCTCCACCAGCGCGACAACGATCGCCTGCTGGAAACGCTGAAGCGCCTGCGCGATCTCGGCAACACGGTGATCGTGGTCGAGCATGACGAGGACGCGATCCGCGCGGCAGACCATGTGGTGGACCTTGGCCCGGGCGCTGGCGTGCACGGCGGCGAGGTGGTGGCGGAAGGCACGCTCAAGCAGGTGCTCAAGTCAAAGACATCGCTTACCGCAGCCTATCTCAACGGCACGCGCGCCATCGAAATCCCGGCACAGCGCCGCAAGGGCAATGGCAAGCAGCTCACCGTCCACGGCGCCACGGCCAACAACCTGAAGAACGTGACGGGCTCCATCCCGCTCGGCACCTTCACCTGCATCACCGGCGTATCCGGATCGGGCAAGTCCAGCTTCACCATCGACACGCTCTATGCCGCCTCCGCCCGCGCGCTCAACAACGCCCGCGTTGTCGCCGGTCCGCACGAGAAGGTGACCGGCCTCGAATATTGCGACAAGGTGATCGAGATCGACCAGTCGCCCATCGGCCGCACCCCGCGCTCCAACCCCGCCACCTACACCGGCGCCTTCACCCAGATTAGGGACTGGTTCGCCGGCCTGCCCGAAGCGCAGGCGCGCGGCTACAAGCCGGGCCGCTTCAGCTTCAACGTGAAGGGCGGCCGCTGCGAGGCGTGCCAGGGCGACGGGCTGATCAAGATCGAGATGCACTTCCTGCCCGATGTCTACGTGACGTGCGAGGAATGCCACGGCAAGCGCTACAACCGCGAAACGCTGGAGGTGAAGTTCAAGGGCCACTCCATCGCCGACGTGCTCGACATGACGATCGAGGACGCGGAGGAGTTCTTCAAGGCCGTGCCCCCCATCCGCGACAAGATGCACATGCTGAACGAGGTGGGGCTGGGCTATGTCAAGGTGGGCCAGCAGGCCACCACGCTATCCGGCGGCGAGGCGCAGCGCGTGAAACTGGCAAAGGAACTCAGCAAGCGCAGCACCGGGCAAACGCTCTACATCCTCGACGAACCGACCACCGGCCTGCATTTCGAAGACGTCCGCAAACTGCTGGAGGTGCTGCACCGTCTGGTGGACCAGGGGAACTCCGTGGTGGTGATCGAGCATAACCTCGACGTGATCAAGACGGCGGACTGGCTGCTGGACCTCGGCCCGGATGGCGGTGTGCGGGGTGGGGAGATTGTTGCGCAGGGGACGCCTGAGGAGGTTGCGGCGACAAAGGGGAGCTATACGGGCGAATATTTGCGGGGGATGTTTAGGAAGTGACCTTCCATATTATCAGACTTCACTTCTTGAGTGTCGATTTTTCAATCCGTCGACGCATTTGATCAATCGCGGTTTGCCATTGATCATGGGCCTTCTTCACAGTGCCACTGAACAAAACGTCCTGCGAGTTTGCTAAGTTTTGGATACCGTCCAGAACGTTAAGTGCTGCTTGGGAAAATTTGTCGAAGTCTTTTTGCCAACTCTCGCCCTTCACATCGCTTGATAGGTCCAATTCTCGCAAGATACCGCTGATGATAAGCGAGGTATCCTCGATTTTGATGCGGATCGGCAATAGCTCAGCCTTTTGATCTTCAACGGATTTGTCGCTGGGATAGATGAACGCATTCAAATTTTTGATCTGTCGCTCTAACGTACGAGAGTGCGCTCTAAGATCATCGCCAAAACGCGATTCAAAGCGATTTAGACGTTCAAGCTTTGAGGCTCGTCGGTAGCCAAAATATGATAGAACAAGTGCAAGAAGCGATATCCAGACTGATACGTCTTCATAAAACGGCCCATCGGTTGCAGAACTCTCCGGTGCCGGTTGTTCCGCAATAGCTACGTAGTTATTGGCGCCTTCCGGCTGTTTGTTCTGCATACTCGGCAATTCTAGACCTGATATGTGCTGGAGCATCAAATCGATAATGATCTAAAAACGCCATAGCATTGCCAAAGGCAAGCACACTCTGTGCAAACATCCCCTGAAAAAACGATGGACTTATAGCACGAAAATCCGCTGGCACCTTCACTACAATTCGATCTGCTACACCATCAAGCTGATCTACATTGAAATGGGCACGGGCTGATAGGCCACGGTCATGGCCAGCAAGGTTTCTAACCTCGCCTTTCGTGAGTTCCTCCAAAATTATCTCGGTCACTTGCTCGTTCTCTCTATGCTGCAAGCTTTTGCTGCAGATAGCCTGGGTCGATGCAGAAACATGCTGACAAAATCGTGCCGCCAAAAACGTCGTCGATTTTGAACGCATGATTCGCGTCAGGCCTCATATTCTCATCATTTGCAGGGTTAAACCACAAATTTCGCAGTGTGTTCCCTTCTTGACTGAAGCCTTCACGATATCTGCCAGTTAATCTCAAACACGAACTCCCAGATAGAATTGTGAACACAGATTGCAACTCGCTTTGGTCAGTCTCACCCAACTCTGCGAAGACTTTTGCTAGCGTTAACAGTCCGATACCGCCTCGATTGGCCGCACTTGCAGACTTCACTCTCGTGATGCCGTCCTGCAATGCGGCAACCGTTCGACCAAGCTCTGGGTCAAGCAATTAGGCCTGCTACTCTCGGACCTGCCGTTTGCAGGCTCTCCGCGATCGTCGAGCCGATGCTCACAATCGCAACCGAACATTCAATCCTCTGAATGGTTTGTCCATCATGGATTATCCTCGCGAACCCCCCCATCGACCAATCACCCATTCCGCCATCTACTTCAGGGCAGCCATGTCTTTCGGCATTATCCAAAGCTTCGGTGATAGATACGATCAGCGCCTCAATTCCCACATCTGTTAACTCGAAACCCTTGGCTTCGAGCCAAGTGTTGAGCGCTGAACAAAATTGATCGGCTATGAATTCCTTATATTGCGGCCTGAGTTGATGCTCACGATCACCAAAAACACCGGGTGGGGCGCGAAATGCCATTCGGAAAGGCAAGATTGGGAATGGGCTGCTTGCCTTTTTTCCTCGATTTACACCGAGCATGCTATCCAACCCGACGGATTCAAGCACTGCCGCGACCTCTCGGTTGATAAGGCCTCCAGAAAAGACCGGCGGTAGGGCCTTCATAATCTGGGCCAAAACCATGTAAGGGGCCACGTCGTCGCACTTGTCATCGGTAAAATTGATTCTGATCCCGATACTTCGCGAAGCGAGCCTTGCAATGTTTCGAATCTGTTCCAGTGTTCCAGACGGATTGCGCGCGAACGAAAAGTTTGAAAGTGTGATTTCCGGGCCAGCAGGGCTTCCGAGCCGTTCCTTGATCGGTACCCAGCGATTTAAAAAATTGGGGCAGAGTATGTCGCGCAAGTGATCTTCTGTAGCGCTATACAGCAGTAGTTTCGTAGATCGAACCGTATGTCGTCGGCGATCTCTCCCATACTCGGAGTCCAAAATTTTGGAGCGAACGCGTGCAAACTCTCGTTTGCCCTTTGCCCGCCGACTTGGATCACCGCTAAAGTATGGTGACCTGAGTATCTGTTCCTTTTTCGCTAGTAGGAACGCCGAGATTGAAAGCTGCCTGTTTGAGCGCACCTCAGGTGGAAGGCCCGCCCTAAACCGCGCAAACTGACTTCGCCAATCAAGAATACTCATATATACTTTTCAATCAGAACTGGTCGGTTAAGGGAATATCTTTGAGGAATTTCTCACCAAGAATTGGTCTTAGGTTGCAACAACAAGACTTCCCTACACACCCCAATCCATGCCTCACTGCGAGCATTTCACTCGCACCCATGAGGCCATCCCATGACCGAACACCGCGCGCTTGTTCCTTCCCGTTTCGCTGAGCAGCAGGAGGTCCCCGCCTTCGCGGGGACTCGGGAGGGGACCACTCCCGCCACCACCATCTTCACCCCGCGCCGTCGCGCGAAGTTCTGCGATCATCTCGCTAACCATGGCAATGTGCGGCTGGCGGCGAAGGCGGCGGGGGTTTCTCCGCAGACGGCTTATCGTGCGCGGCGCTCTTGCGCTGATCTTGCGGCGTGCTGGGATGCGGCGCTGGTGCTGGCGCGCGATGTGGCCGAGCAGGTGCTGGCCGATCGCGCGCTCAACGGGGTGGAGGAGGCGGTCTTCTACCATGGCGAGGAGGTCGCCAGGCGGCGGCGCTATGATAGCCGCCTGCTGCTCGCGCATCTGGCGCGGCTCGACCGGCAGGCCGAGCGCGAGGAGGCGCAGGCGCTCGCCGGGCAGTTCGATGATGCGCTGGTGAAGCTCGAGGCGGGGGAGGCCCTGCCGCGTGCCGTGTCGGCGCAGGCTGGCGCTGCCGGTGGCGCTTGCGATGAGGGGGCCGGGGAGGAGGAGCTGTCGCCGGTCGAGCTGGCCTTGCGCTGGCTGGAGGAGCAGGGTTTCGAGCCGGATGAGGATGAGGACGCGGGTGGGGACCCGGATGAGGACGCAATGGGCGATCCCGATGATGATGCGGCGCTGATGGAGGAGGACGCGGCTGACAGCGGCGATCCCCTGCCTGATCCGGCGCAGGAGGGGGACTTGCGCGGATCGCGCCCGGGCGATGCGGGCGACTGGCGCAGCTATGTGGGCGAGGCTCCTGCGGATGAAGCGCTTTTCGAGGAGGCCGGCGCGGATGAAGCGGGCGCGGACCAGGCGGGCGGGAATTCTCCGCCATGACCGTGTTCCATGTGTTCCATCGCAGGCTACTCCGACATTCAGCCCTGACCGCCTGCAAATAGTGTGCTTCCAAGCTTCCGGTGCTCACGACCCTTAAGGTCGCTGCGCGCCGGGTCTTGGAATCCCACCATATTGGCCTTTGGCCTTCTTCGAATCCGGCAGGTCATCATCTGAATGTCGTAGCAGCCTGTTACTTGAACTCGATCAGTTCGAAGGGAATGCCCGAATTGTCGGCGAAGAAGACATAGGTGGTGCGCTCGGTCACCACCGGGCCGAGCAGCACGGTAACGCCCTTGGCCACCAGTTCGGCGGTGGCGGCTTCGGCGTCGTCCACCTCGAAAGCGAGGTGTTTCACGCCGTTGACATAGAGGTCCGCCGTGGGATCGAAGCGGTATTCGGGCATTTCGCGGTCTTCGACCACCTCGAACAGCTCGATGTTGAAGGCGCCGTTGGTGATGAGGGCGAAGTTCATCTCCGGGTCTTCGGGCTTGTACATCTTGCGGACCAGCTCGAAGCCGAGCATTTCGCCGTACCACGCGATGGAAGCATCAAGGTCCGGCACGCTGATGCCCACGTGATGCGCACCGATGGTGAAGCCGGGGCCGTCTGCGGGTGCGGCATCGTCCTGCGCCATTGTGGGTGTCGCGGCGGATGTGAAGGCAAGCGCGGCGAGCGCGGTGAACAGGCGGGTGGTTGCGGTGGCTCTGGTCATGGGTCTCTCTCTCTCCCTCGCGCACGGCCATCCGCCGCACGTCAGGCGGATAGACTAGCCGCCTTGGCAGCGGCTTGCCAGCGTGCGGATTCGCATGGGCAGACAGGGCCAAAGGGCAGGTGGGAACCGTCGCGCGAATGCTGCATTATGATCGTCGAGGCGCTGCTCGCGGCCGCGTCTCCTGTTTGTGTGTCCGGCCGCAGCGCGCCTCCCGAAACGATATTAGGGAGACAGTCGATGCATCTCATGCCGAAACGCAGCCTTGCCCTTTTTGCTTCCCTCGCGCTGGGTACGGGCTCCATGCTTGCCGTGCCTGCCGCAGCCCAGGTCGCGCCGCACCCGGTCGTCACCGCGAAACTGGCGGGCGGGAACGATACCGCCGCCTTCACCGGCGTGGTGAAGGAAGAGGAAGGCACCTTGTGCTATATCCTCAACAGCACGCAGGTGGAACCTGCCAGCGGCGCGATGATCCGCGATGGGGCGGGCAATGTGGTGGCGCAGCTCGAACAACCCGAAGGCGGGGCGAGCGGCGATTGCGCCGCGATCGGGACCGACCTGGCCGCGGCCATGGTGGCTGATCCTTCCGCCTATGAAGTGGTGGTGACGAGCGAGAGCGCCATCGCGGGCGAAGTCAGCGGCAGGCTGATGTGATGATGTGAGGCGTTGGCGTGGGGCCGGGGCGAATGGCGCGCTATTCGGCGAGCAGTTCCAGCTCCACGCTGGCGTGGCCAGAGCGGATCATGCCGAGTTCTTCGGCGGCGGCGCGGGACAGGTCGATAACCCGCCCGCGCACGAATGGCCCGCGGTCGTTGATGCGCACGATCACGCTGTTGCCGTTGCGCGGGTTGGTGACGCGCACGCGGCTGCCGAAGGGCAAGGTCTTGTGCGCCGCCGTCATCTCGCGCGGGTTGAAGGTTTCGCCGCTGGCGGTCGGGCGACCGGCGAAGCGCGCGCCGTAATAGCTGGCGACGCCGCTGCCCAGATGCGCTTCGACCAGCGGCCCGCGCGGCGCTTCGACGGTGGCCATGTCCACGGCGTGGTCAGGCACGATCGGGGCGGCGAGATTGCCTTCGAGATGGGCGAAAGCCTCCTCGAACTGCGCTTCCTCGCTGGGGGTGAAGGCGGGCGCGGTGGCGGCGGTGATTTCGGCGGCTGCGAGGGTGATTTCCTGCTCCTCCGCCGAATGCGCCACGCTGCCGCTGACGGCTGCACCTGCCGCCAGAAGGGCGGAGAGGGTGGCGAGGCGGAACCTGCGCAGGGGGGAGCTTGCTCTTCCCGTCATGGAAGCTGCCAATACGCCTCAAGCGTAAAGAATCCCAGTCTGGTGCCTTCGGATAGCCGCTGGAAGGGGGCAACCGGTCGCAAAATCGGGCATAAATGTGGCGGGGAGTGGCCTGAGAGAGGCCGAAAAGAGAAATGGGGCCGACATTGCTGCCGACCCCACTCTCACCGGCGTGTGGACCCCCGAGGGGATGCTTCGCGCCTGGCGTCTGGCCAATTGCTTGCCCTTGCGGGCATGCCTCTGGCTATGTCGCCCGGCGCTCGCGCCGGTGCGAAGGACTGTCCACGGAGCCATCCGCGTTCCGAGACCGTCCTGTCCGCTCCTGCTGCCTCGAGCGGCTGCGCCATTGCCAGGGGGCTTGGCGTTGCCATCGGCAACCGGGCTTTCAAAGCCGGTCTGTCCGGCGATGCTGCTGTGCGGGGATCGATGGTCCGTTTTGCTTTGCAACCCTTGCGGGCATCTCAGCGCTCTTTCCTACTCCCGCGCGGCTGTGCACCGTCGCGTCGATCTCTTCCTTGGTTTTCCTTCCGGAGCGGCAGGCGATCCTTCGTGAAACCCTTTCCGTGATCGATGAGTTGAGGATGCGCGCCGCCCCTGAGTCGGGCAAGAGGACGAGCGCCGACTTATCCACCGCGCGCGATTTTCGCGGTGGACAAGGGTGGATAAATCAACCGCTCATCGCACGGTGGATCGATGGTTTCGCGAGGGTTTCGGGAAGTTGCCGATCAGCGCTTCTGGTCGCGGGCAGCCAGCAGGCGCAGTCGCAAGGCATTGAGCTTGATGA
>JAUIJI010000136.1 GCA_030431435.1 Alphaproteobacteria bacterium
CCGCAATCGCGATGATGGAAACGCTGCTGGCG
The DNA here is from genome assembly GCA_030431435.1 of Alphaproteobacteria bacterium. GTDB lineage: Bacteria > Pseudomonadota > Alphaproteobacteria > Sphingomonadales > Sphingomonadaceae > Alteraurantiacibacter. Next base: position 33 of record JAUIJI010000136.1, read on the forward strand.
ACCCCGCCGAGCGAATGATTGGGGCATAGACCTCATGGGCTGACGGGCCGCTTGATGGGAATTGTGGGGCATGATGAACCATGCTCTCCCGCTTCGCCCGCTCGCGACTTTTTGTGTTTTCCTCACATTGCTTTTCGCTCCGCCGGTCGCCGCGCAGCAACCGGCTGACCTCGCGGATTACTCCGAGGTTCTGCCCGGCGAACCCAGCGTGATCGACGGCATCTGGCGCATCGAGGCGACGGGCGACCGCATCCTGATCGAGAACGGTCATGCCTTCGCGCTCGACAGCTGGGTCCACCTGATGCTGTGGGAAGTGCAGCCGGGCATGCGCACCGCCACGGACATCAGGCATACCGGCATCGGCACTTTCAGCAGCTATGACGATCTGCTCAAGCGGCAGATATTCTATGAATTGCGCGAGGACGGGACGATCCGTGCAGCCGGGCGCGGGCTGCTCGCGCCGGTGTTCATCCTCATTCCGGTGGAGCTGATCTATCCCGATTTCTTTGCTGAGGAAGTGGCGATGCTGGGCCAGCCGGAATACGTTATGCCGCCCGCCGAGGCTTTCTCAGAAGACAATGGAGAGGTGCCGTGAGGAGCCCTCTGTCCCTTGCCACAGTGCTTGCCGTTTTCGCTGCCCCCATGCCAGCACTTGCAGGGGATGATCCACCCATCGAGCTGGTGCGTTGCGATGAAAGCATGGGCACCGTCGCCGTGATCGAGGGCGATGCGCGCAGCTGGGTGGACAAGGAACTGGGCAGCCCTGTCGCCGTGATCGAGGCGCTCGCTCGCGAATCCGGCTGCTTCACGCCGTTCGACATCAACACTACGGGCGGGGCTGACTACATCGTCAGCATCGTCGCCGGTGACCAGCTGCAGGTCACCTCTGCCACCAGCCTCACGAGCGATCGCGTGGCGACCGCGGCGGCGCTGGCGCAGAACAGTGGCTATCGCTCCGGCTTCGGCACTGCGGGCGATGTGGCCGGAATGATCCCGCTGGCTGGTGCTGCCATCAACGGTCTCGCTGGGCTTGCGGGCATCGGCAAGAAGCGCACCGTCGCCACCGGACTGACGCTGATCGAAGCGGCCAGCGGAACCGCGCTGGTGGCCGGCACGGGGCAGGTGCAGGATACCAAGCTCAAGTTCCACGACGATGATGACGATGCCATGGCGCTGATGCCCGAAGGCTATTGGATGCGCGGCATGGAAGACGCCACGCGCGAGCTGCGCTACACCCGCAAGGAAGACGGGCGCGAGATGGTCCATGGCTTCGTGCAGGCTTTCAACAACCTCGTCGCACAGGCGCGCGCCATGGGCTTGCGGCAGGAGCCTGCGGTAGTGGAAGTCGCTCCTGAACCGGAGCCTGAGGCGATTGTCGCTATCGACCCTACGCCGCCTGCTCCCGAGCCTGAACCCGAACCGCAAGGTCCGCTGCCTGTGCTGGTGGCGGTCGATTCCGCGCTTTATCTTGAACCGAGCCGCGAGGCCGAAGTGGTGCGCAGCGTGCGTGCCGGTGTTGCACTGACGCCCATCGGTCCGCTCGACGGCATCTTCATGCCCGTCAGCGATCCCTATGGGGTTCTCGGCTGGGTTTCTGTAGAAGACCTGCAATAGCTTGTGTCAGGGCAGGGGCCAGCATGCGCGAATGTTTTCCGAGTTGCGGCCTTTCCGGCCGGTCAGACGCCATTGCCCGGCGCAATCAGCCCTTCGCGCAGCGCATAGGCCACCAGTTCCGCCGCCGAGTGCGCCCCCGTCTTGGAAAGCACGCTGGTGCGGTGGCGGTCCACCGTTTTCACGCTGATGCCCAGCGTTTCGGCAATTTCCTTGTTGCTGCGCCCGGCAACGACAAGGTTGAGCACCTGCCGTTCCCTGTCTGTCAGCTGTTCGCGTTCTCCGACCTGTTCCAGCAACGTCACGAAGCGCTGGCAGACCACGCGCCCACCGGCCAGGATCGGCGGCAGTGCGTCAGCCAGTTCGCCGGTGTCATCGCTCTTGCAGAATATCCCGTCCGCCCCGCTGTCGACCAGCTCTGCGATTTTTCCGCCGGCTTCGATGCCGGTGAAGATGATGACTTTCGTCTCGGGCGACCAGCGCCGCGCTTCCAGCAGCACTTCCGTCCCGCCCGCATGCGGCATGGATACGTCGAGGATGGCGAGATCAGGCCGATGCTGGCGCAACGCAGCGATGGCTTCCAGCCCGTTGGCCGCCTCTGCCGCGATGTTGATGGTGATGCCCTGTGCTTCGCACACTTCATCAAGAGCAGCGCGCAGGGCCTTGCGTATGATCGAATGGTCGTCCGCCAGCACGGCAGAAAACTGCCGCTGCGAATTGGTGAAGACTGGCGCGGAATTTACCCCCATGATGGCATGATATGGTAGCGCGCCAAGCCATGAAAGCCCCTTTTGCGGTACGCCTGCTGGTGTTGCTGGCGGCGATCATGGCTGTGCTGGCCAGCCCGGGCGTCCGCGCCGAGCCGGTGCAGAACGTGGTGATCCGCTCTGGCGAGTCCATGCCCGAAGTGTTCCTCGATCACGGTGTCTTCCTGCATGACAGGCAGTCGCGGTTGACGACAGAGGAGGCGGTTGCTGCGGCGCGCGCAGGCGAATTCGTGGCCAGTTCCGATCCGGCGATGGCGGATTGGCAGCGCTTGGACAAGCTGTGGATGGCGGTGGAGCTTACCGCGCAGCTGGACCAGGGTGAGCAACCGGAAACCTGGGTGCTGGGGGCAGAACACCTCGTCTATACGCCCGTTTCCATGGATATCGTGCGGCAGGACGGCACGATTGTTTCGCTGCTCACCACCGATAGCACCACGCAAAACCAGCTGTTCACCTTCAGCGCATCTGACGAGTTCCTGCTGTCGGACGGCGAAACCGTGCTGGCGCTGGCCGCGATCCAGCCCGGCGTTCCACTGGTCTATGGCGATTTCGGCATCCACAAGTTGCCCGCCAAGGCGCGCGAACAAGTTGTGCAGGCAGGCTGGCAGGCGGCGCTGACGCTGGGCCTTGTCTTTTGCGCGATCTCGCTGCTGCTGATTACCCCGATCAGCGGAAACTGGATCGGAACGGCCTTGGCGATCGGCTATTCCAGCTTCGTAGTGCAGGCGAATATCGAAACCTTCATGCGTGCTGCCAAGTTCGATCCTGTCAGCACGCATGGGGCGTGGTCGGCGGTGGTGGCCTTCAACGTGGCATGGGGCTTCGCCATGTTCGGCTATGCCTTTCGCAAGGACTTGCCGCGCCTTAGCAAGGCGGCGCTGGTCTTCGCCGCCGTGTTTGTCGTGGGATTTTTGCTAGACTGGATCATGAACGGCCAGCCGCGGGACGGCCTGGCATTCAACCTGTTCTGGGTTTCCGTCATCCTGTTTGTACTGGTAATGGGCTTCAAGCTGCCGCTGGCCAGGGGGCTCAGGCGCTTTGGCCTTGTCGTGTTCATCACCGTGATTCTGGTCAATTTCGCCAACACGATGCTGTGGCAGTGGCTCGATTTTTCTGACCCGGTGGCAGAAGCGATCGAGGATTACTCGATGCTGCTCGTGGGGCTGTGCTTCTATGTCCTTGTGGTGACCGATATCCTGCGGTCCCGCCGCGAGAGGCAGGCGCTCTATGACGAGCATATCACCGCCCTTGAAGCCCAGGCGCAAAGCGACCGGCGCTTGCTCGAAACCGAGCGGCAATATGCCCGCGCCCGCGACATGGCGAGCAGGCGGAAACGGCAGCTGCAAAGTGCCGGACATGACATCCGCCAGCCTTTGGGCGGTTTGCGTGCGGCGCTGCGGCAAGAGGCAGGCGGCATATCGGACCAGCTGCAGGAACGGCTGCACGATGCCATCGATTACCTCGAAAAACTGACGCGCGAATATGGCGAGAGCGAGGAACCGCGCATCGCGGATGACGAGCTGGCCATGCTGGCGGAAGAAGAGACCGAAGAGTATGCGCTCGGCATCGTCCTGTCGGCGGTCAACGACATGTTCGCCAGTGAAGCGCAGGCAGCGGGCATCGCGCTGGAAGTGGCGGCGACCGATTGCCGCACCAGCGTTCCCGCGCTGGCGCTGATGCGCGCGGTCAGCAACCTTGTCGCCAATGCCATTCGCCATGGCGATGCCAGCAAGGTTGAGGTGGCAGTGGAGCACAAGGACGGCTGCATCATCACGATTGCTGATGATGGCTGCGGCATGGATATGATCACGCTTGGCGATGTGAAGCAGGCTGGCCGCAAGGGGGCATCTTCCGACGGCGAGGGCCTTGGGCTTGCCATCGTCAGTGACCTCGCAGTGCGCCACGGCTTCACCTTCGACCTGCAATCAGCCGAAGGCGGCGGCACGACTGCCCGGATTATCCTGCCTCCTGCCTGATTGGGGTATCGCCCCCATACTGCGCTTGCCACCTGTTCCCTATCCCGGATTCAATAAAACGCGACCCGGAGGGACCCATGGCCCGTAACACCACCATCACAAGTATCGGCGTATCACTGATTGCGCTCGCACTCGCATCGTCTCCTGCAATGGCGCAGGACGCGTCGGCTGCAGATGAAGCGGCGGCTGAGAGCAACGCCGGCGAAGCGGCAGTCGTCATTGGTGGCACCGTGGCCGCGGGCGTTGTGCTGGAACGTGCCGGTACGCTGGGCACCAATGCCGCGCACAGCAGCAGCGGATCAGTCAACGCCCCTGCCGTGATGAGCAGGCAAGCGGCTGGCGTTGACCAGCTCCAGCAGCGCGGTGACATGGCTCGGCAAGCGCGCGGGGCACGGGGCGCGAGCAGCAGCCAGATGGACGAGTTACTGCGCCGTGGCGATGCCGCCCGCGCGGCGCGTGGCAGCGGTGTGAGCAGCAACGCCAACCTCGATGAGCTGGCCCGGCGCGGCGATGCTGCCCGCGCAGTGCGCGGTAGCAGTGTGGGCAGCAATGCCAATCTCGATGAACTGGCCCGGCGCGGCAATCTGGCGCAGCAGGCGCGCAATCCTATGGTACCACGCAGCGACAATCTGGATGATCTTGCACGCCGTGGAAACGCGGCCCAGCAAGCCCGCGCCGGACGGATCGGAAGCGGCGCCAACCTCGACGATCTGGCGCAGCGCGGCAATGCAGCACAGCAGGCACGGGCAGGACGCATCGGCAGCGGAGCCAATATCGATGATCTCGCCCGCAGGGGTAATCTGGCGCAATCCTCGCGCGCGGGGCTTCGCAATGCTGCCAATGCTGCGGCGAACGGCCCGGGTTTCGAGCGCGGGCTTGCACGGCAGGTTGGCCAGCAGGATGTAGCTCGCCTTGTCGGTCGCGGTGATGCGGCGCAGGTGGCGCGCGGACGCATGGTCAATGAGGGCCAGCTGATGCGCAATATCACCAGCAATGGCGGCGATATCACCGATCTCAACCGACAGGGACGCCTTGCCCAGTCTGCCCGCTCGGTTGATCGAGCAGCCGACGCTGGCCGTGTTGCCGGCAGGCTTGATTCCGCCACCGATGCTGCGCGGATCGGGCGGGTGGCTGGCCGCGTGGACGATGTGGCTGACCTGGCGCGCGCAGGACGGATTGCCGGTACCGCTGGCCGGGCAGGGCGCGCGGCTGTGGCCGGAACGGGCGTCGGCGCGCTGGTGATCGCGGCGGAGATTGCCGGAACGGAGGGCGTGCGCGCGCTCACCGGAGTGGAACTGCAGGATCCGATCAGCACCGGTGCGATGTATGGTGCGGCGATCTTCAGCGACGATATCACGTTGGGCGATGTCGCGCAGATGCGGATGCAACACCATGCCGAGAATTTCCGCAGGCTGGGCGAGACATTGTCTGACCCGAGCCAGATCGGCGAAAACCTGCGCGCTTATGGCCAGGAACGCGGCGAGGATATTCGCGAATTCGGCGAAGGTGTGAACCGCTTTCGCGACAACAGCCGCGATGCCATCGGTGAAGCGACCGGCACCAATCTCGTCGCGCCCGAAGAAACCGCCGCGCGCTATGGCGAGGCGCTGACCGGCGGCAATCCTGTTCGCGATGTCGGGTCGGTGATGGCAGACCGCGCCGAACACCATATCGACAACGCCAAATCCGTTGGCAGCAAGGTCGGCTGTGGTATCGGCAATCTCTTCCGTTCTGAAGAGAACGACAAGGATTGCTGACAGGAGCGCACGCCGAACACTGGAATTGACAGATAGCTCGCAGCCACCGAAAGGGCGGTGACGAACAGGCAGGGGCATAACGCCGGGCCTGGAGAGAGGATCTGTCGAATGGCACTGGCCCCTGACCTTGCGTCGAGCACCGATCCCAATCCCGTGACTGACGATGCACCGCCAGTCGATGCTCCCGGCTTGCAGTATTTCGTCTTCGGCCTGTTCTTCATCTTCGGCGGGATCACATCTCTCAACGACGTGCTGATCCCCAAGCTGCGCGAGCTGTTCACGCTCTCCTATACCGAGGCGATGCTGGTGCAGTTCTGCTTCTTTGCAGCCTACCTGCTGATCGGCATCCCCGGCGCGAAGCTGGTG
>JAUIJI010000137.1 GCA_030431435.1 Alphaproteobacteria bacterium
TGGCGGCTGTTCGCGCGATCGGTGGGCTGGGCTTCGGAGCAGCCTATCCCAATGCCCTGGCGCTGGTGAGTGACTGGATGAACGCAAAATGGCGGCCGCATGCCATTGCGTGCCTTTCCATTGGCATACCGGTGGGAATTTCTGTGAGCGCGGCGATGATGCCGTACCTGCTCCCCGACCATGGCTGGCGCGGAACATTCATCATCTTCGGCATAGGCTCGATCGTGCTGGGCGTGCTGATGGTGCTGATCGTCAGGGAGCCGCCCGCCTTCCTTCTGACGAAGGGCAAGACAGAGGCTGCGCAGAAAAACGCGGCCCTTGTAACCGATGCAGATATCGAGATCGTGCCGGAGCCGGACAGCCTGGATGTCGCGGAAACCGGTGAAGCAATCGGCATTTTCCACAGCAGGAACGCCCGCCTCAACTGGGGCATGGTGATCAGCTTCTCCGCAGCAACAACCCTCGTATACGGCTTGCTCAACTGGACGACCGAATTGCTGACATCGGCCGGACTGACCCTTGAGCAGGCACTTGGCGCAAGCTTCTGGCAGGGAATTCTCTCGATTATCGGCGGCGTATCCGCTGGCTTCACCGTGCGCACATTCGGTTCACGCAATGTGACGCTGGTCGGGGCTGCAGGCATCCTCACAACCATCGTCTTGCTTGGTTACATGGTCGAAAACCTGTCACCCGTCCCCACCGCGTTCGAGATCAACGCCGTGGTCGCGCTGGAAGGCCTCGCCGTCGGTCTGGTGAGCATGATGATCACGGTTTTCTACGTCATCATGGCAGAGGGATATCCCGCAAGCTGCCGTTCCGGCGGGATCGGTTTTGTCATTACTTCGGGCCGGGTGTTTTCCATCGCGATGGTGTTCTTCGGCGGATGGCTGCTCAATCTGGGCGGAGACAGCTTCATCTTCTACTTCGCCACGCTTGCAGCCATTGCGGTGCTTGTGTTCGCCGCTGCCTTCATCATCGATTGCCATATCCAGCCATCGCGCAAGAAAGGATAAGCCATATGGCAGCGATAACCGGAGCCAGGGTGAGACCGCAGCAGGTTGGTGAGCCTTATCGCCTGATCGAGGTTACACCCTATTCGGCTTCACTGGGCGCGGTGATTTCAGGGGTCGATCTCTCGCAGGAGCTTGATGAAGAGGTTATCGCCGAGATCCGCCGCGCGCTGGTGGAACATCTGGTGGTGTTCTTCCGCGGGCAAGAGATGTCTCCCGAACAGCATCTTGCCTTTGGCAGGCGCTTCGGGACGCTCAGCCAACACGACCAGGTGAAGGGCATGGCGGAATATCCCGATATCATCGAAGTGCGTCAGGAGCCCACCGACAAGCGCAATTTCGGCGGTGCATGGCATGGTGATGTGACCTATCTGCCCGAGCCGCCGCTTGGCTCTATCCTCTATGCCAAGGAAGTCCCCCCGATTGGCGGCGATACTTTGTGGTCCAACCTCTATGTCGCTTACGAGAGCCTGTCTGACGGCATGCGTGCGATGCTTGATCCGCTGGTGATGATGCACACGCCCGCCAAGATCTACGGTCTCGCCTCGCGTGACTGGAGCAAGGACAGTTCGATGGATTCCGCGCCCAGCAAGAACGCGCATTACGAAACCGCTCATCCGCTGGTGCGGACCCACCCCGAAAGCGGGCGCAAGCTGGTCTATGTCAGCGGGGCCTTTACCCCGCGTTTCGAGAATATGACCGAGGAGGAGAGCAAGCCGCTGATCGACTTCCTGATGGACCATGTGACGCACGAGCCCTTCACCTGCCGCTGGCGCTGGGAAGTTGGCGATGTGGCCTTCTGGGACAATCGCGCAACACTGCACTATGCGCTGAATGATTATTCGGGCCATCGCCGGATCATGCACCGTGTCACCATCAACGGTGAACGCCCGGTGGCTTGACGCCCGCTCACCCGAACATACCTTGCAGGAACCAGTCGGGCATGCCGCCGCGCCCATCATCGGCGAGGCCAGCGCGGTAGATCCAGTAACGGCGCCCGGCCCCGTCCTCGATCCGGTAATAATCGCGCAGGCGGACAGATCCCTTCTCGCGCCACCACTCGGGCGCGATCCGTTCAGGCCCCTCCACCCGCACCACCTCATGCACATCGCCGCGCCAGCGGAAGCGGCGTGGATAACCATCCGGGCTGGCATAGAGTACAGCGATCTGTTCCGGTCTTTCGAGTATTTTCAGTGGTCTGTCATGGAAATCGAACAAATGCTGCGAGGCCTGTTCCGGCTCCAGCGGTGGCTGCCAGCCCTGTGCGCGTTCGGGAATGTGGCTGGCGCGCGGCACTGGTCGGCGTACGGCATCGGGACCAAGCCGCACGGTGAGCCTGTCGATACAGGCGGCCAGCGATGTGCCGTGCTCCTCGGCCGCAGCATCAAGTTCGGCCTGCGCCAGCGCGAGCGGCTCTGACCACGAGGCGCGCAGGCGCAGCATCTCGATCCCGAAGCCTGCATCGACATCGTCGAGCCGCGCGGCAAACAGGCGGCAGACATGCGCAGCATCGCGGGTGGAGGCCGCCATTTCGAGGCGGCGGACAACCACCTCGCCATCCACGCGCCACATGCCCAGTTCCAGCCTGCGCGCGCCCTCGCCCCGCCCTTCCAGCTCGCGCACCATGTCGTCCGCCAGGTCTGCCAGCACGCGGTCGAGCAGGGTGCGATGGCGGATCGGTTCCATCAGGCGGCGCTGGACGAGCACAGGCTCCACCGCGACCACCGGCAGCAGCGGTTCGGGCACACGGCCCAGCAGCTGGTCCATGCGCATCAAGGGGTTGGCAGAAGGTGAGCGAAGCCCCCGGAAGCGGCGCTGCACGGCATCGCGGCCCAGCTGCTCCATGTCACCCAGGCGCTTGAGGCCAAGGCGGCGCAGCACCAGCAGCACATCTGCGTCGAGACGCAATGCCGCCACAGGCAACGGAGCCAGACGCGCCGCGCCGTCATCACCGGGTGCAAGGATGGCGGAAGCGGGGCCGTAATGCGCCAGCGCCCATGCAGCGCCCGCCGTGGGGGCAATGGCAGCGCGGGCGGACAGGCCCTGCGCTTCAAGACGGGTATTCACGTCGTCCAGCAACCGCACCTCCCCGCCGAAGAGATGCGCCACGGCGGTTACGTCTACCAGCAGGCCGTCAGGCGCATCCACGGCAGACCACGGGCCCCAGCGCTGTACCCACAAGGCCAACCTCTCGAGGAAAGCCAGATCGCCTGCCGGATCGCTGTGAGCCACTTTCAGTTGCGGGCATAGCGTGCGTGCATCAGCCAGCATCATGCCGCCTTCCGCGCCCGCCTCGCGCCCGGCATCATTGGCAGCATCGACGCGTGGGCCATGCGCGGTCTCGGTGATCAGGACGAGCGGCTCGGCATCCGCGCCTTCGCCCCGCTGGCAATCTTCAGCGTGCCGCCAGCGGTCCAGCGCCAGCTGCACCAGCCAGATCGCCATGATCCGGCGTGGCGGCCTGCTCCCGGTCTTGCGGGATCGCAGTGCGGGCGCCCGGCCGTTCGGCGGCGAGTGACGTTCCGTCATCGCGCAGGATCCATTCTCCGGGGGCGTGGCTACGAGCGCGGAACAGTTCGGCATGCCAGCTAGGCCGGCCGGGCGCGCCCGTGTTCCAGCGCGGTTGCGGTGATGGAGCCGAACGCACCTGCCAGCGCATCCGGGCAGAGCTGGTATCGCGCGCGGCATCATGGCGGACGAGGAACAGCGGCACGCCGTATTTCTCCGCCGCAAGGCTCAACCGCCGTGTTGCGGTGAGGTCGAGCGCCTGCGGATTGCCCGCCACTTCGCCGATCACGCAGGCAAGGTCACGGCAGCGCATCCCCTCTTCCAGTGCGAAAAGCGCATCCTCCACCTTGTGTGCCGCCACGTGGATCACCCGGTGGCGCAGTTCGCGCGGCAGGCCGGGGCGATAGGGAACGCCCGTCTTCCGGCGCGAGGGGGCATCCTGCACCCACAACACGCTCTTTTCCTCAAGCCTGTCCGCCGAGGTGTTGCGCATCCCGTCCAGCGCCAGCGCCAGTGCGCAGGCCGCGCCTGCCGCCTCGTCTGCCGAAGCGAACACCTCGTTATGCAGCTCACGCGCCGCGCCCCGGGCAAGGCCCGGTCGCCAGCGCGGTGCCTGCTGTCCCAGCGGTGCAAGCTGGGCAGCCTTGGGGAAAGCGGACAAGTCCATCGAATCGTCTCCAATGTTCTATTTATGTTCTTATGTCGTCGCTTTGGCAATCCCCATCTCCGGCAGAGCACAGTCTATCGACCAATCCGGAACAACTCCGCCGCCTCACCCATTGATTGGGCAAAGGAGAATGACATGACATCGACCGCAGAACTGAAGACCGACTTCTGGAAAACCCTCGCAGACAGCCCGTTCCTGTTCCTCGAGCTCGATGGCGATCCGCACAGCGCCGTGCCGATGACCGCACAGCTGGACAAGGACGCAGACAGCGCGATCTGGTTCTTCACTGCGAAGGATCATGCCTTGGCACAGGGCGGTCAGGCCACTGCGACATTCGCCGCCAAAGGCCACGATCTCTTCGCCCGCTTCACTGGCGTGCTGACCCGCGAAACGAGCCGCGAACGCTTTGAAAAGCAGTGGTCGAAGCCGGTCGAGGCATGGTTCCCAGGCGGCAAGGACGATCCCAACCTCATCATGCTGCGCATGGATCTGGGCACCGCCGAAATCTGGAACAGCGATCTTGGCTTCATGGACACGGCGAAGATGATCCTCGGCTTCGACATGCGTGACGAGGCCAAGGAGGAGCACGCACACGCAGCGCTCTGAACCGGAGTCCAGCTCAACTGGAGGCCGCTACCGCAAGGTGGCGGCCTTCTGCTGTCAGACCAGCAGATCAGGGAAAATGCCGGCAAGCAGGATCGCAATCAGAGCCAGCGGACAAGCGAAGCGCACAAGGAACAGGAAGAACAGGTGCAGGACACCGGACAAGCCGTTCTCCAAATCCACCAGCCGCCTGTCAGCAACCCAGCCGACAAAGACCGCAACCAGGATCGCACCGATCGGCATCAGCAATTTGCCGGTAAGCGTGTCGAGAGTGTCAAGCACACCCAGCCCTTCGAACATCGGGATGAAACCGAGCGGATGGAAATCGGCCAGCACGCCCATTGAAAGGGCCGACAGCGCACCAAGCACGCCTCCACCCAGCAACACGATCACAGCGGCTACCGGGCGGGCAAGACGGAACTTGTCGATCAGCCAGGCAGTCGGCACCTCCATCAGGGCGATGGAGCTGGTCAGGGCGGCGAACCCGACCATGACGAAGAAGGCGAGCCCGATCAGCGAACCTCCGGGCATTTCCTGGAAGGCGTGCGGCAAGGTCTGGAACATCAGCCCCAGCCCGCCATTGGGCGCGAGCCCTGCGGCAAAGACGATGGGGAAGATGCACACACCCGCAATCAGCGCCACGGACGTATCTGCAGCACCGATGATCGCGGAAGTGCCGGCAAGGTTCACATTGCGCCCGACATAAGCGCCGTAAGTGATCATCCCCGCCATACCCAGCGAGAGAGAGAAAAATGCCTGCCCGACTGCCGCCAGCATGACCGGCCCGGTCAGCTTCTCAGGCTCGAAAGTGAAGAGGTAGGCTACCGATTCGCTGAAAGCGCCGCGGAATGCGCCGAATATCGTAATTCCAACCAGCAGCACGAAGAAGGATGGCATCAGCCATACCGCCGCTTTCTCGATCCCGCCGGAAACCCCGCGAACGACGAAGGCAAAGGTCACCAGCAGGAACAGGGTGTTGCAGATCACCGTCACCGGACCGTTGCTGATCATCGCGGGGAAGAAGCCTTCCACTTCCTCGACCGGAACGCCCTGGAAGGCCGGGCCGGAAATGCCGGTGGCCAGCAAGTCCTTCATGAACAGCCAGATGTAATCAAGCACCCAGCCACCAATGACGCCGTAGAATCCGAGCACGAGAAAACCGGAGAGAACGCCAAGCCCCGCAACCCATTCCCATTTCTGCGAAGCACCCGATTGCTCAGCCACCTTGCGGACGCTCTCGGGAGCGGATGACTGACCGTGGCGACCAATCAGCGTTTCAGACAAGAGGACCGGCAGGCCGATCAGGATCACGCAGAAAATGTAGAAGAGGACAAATGCGCCGCCGCCATTGGCGCCAGCCTCGGCCGGAAAACGCACGAGATTACCAAGACCGACCGCGGAGCCAATCGCCGCCAGCACGAATGCGGTGCGTGACGACCAGCCATCCGTGGCTGGACTGGATCCCGAAAGTGCCATGCGTTTATGCTCCCGTATCAACGGTGCCCCCGAATGCGCATGTGATGCATGGAAAACCCCCTCGCGTCGAGGGCAAGCTCTGCTAGAAGGGAAATATGTCCACGACCTTCAACCTTGATACATCCACCTCACGCGCCAATCCTACGCCCGCGCCGATGCGCCGGCTCACGGTTCCGGCCATTCGCGAACGCAAGCAGGATGGTGTGACTGAACAACCCATCGTGATGCTCACC
>JAUIJI010000138.1 GCA_030431435.1 Alphaproteobacteria bacterium
CGAGGCAAGGATCGACAGCGCCAGCGCCACCGGCTCGCGGCTGTGCTGCACCACGCCGATGGGGCTGGCGACGCGAGCCACCTGCGCCTCGCTCACACCCGCAGCCAGCAGCCGTTCACGCCGCTCCTCGCGTGCCGGGCGGCCACCCTGCGCACCAATGAAGAAGGCAGGCGTTTCCAGCGCCCATTGCAGGATTGCCCGTTCCCATTCGTGGTCATGAAACAGCAGGATCACGGCAGTCCAGCGGTCCATCTCGATCCCTCCAGGGGCGCGGCCAAGCGAAAGGCCGTCTGCGCCATCCTTGCTGAATGTCTCGACCGTCAGGCCCGAGGCGCGGCCGAGCATGGCGAGCGCATCAAGCTCCGGACCCTCACCAAACAGCACAAGCCGCAACGAAGGGACGAAATGCCGAACCGCCAGCGGCCCTGTCGGCAGGGCAAGGCTTGCCTCACGCCGCTCACCCAGCATCTCCAGAACTTCGACACACGCCGCATGATCCGGCGCTGGATCGACAAGGATATCCAGCCCGCTGCCGCAGGGCAGGCGAAAGTCGATGATCGGGGAGCCAGCGCCAAAACGCATCACCCGGCGCTCGCCGCCTGCCAGAACTTCGCTCGCCAGCTGCTTTTCAAGACATCCGTCCGCCAGCGAGCCCGTCACAGTTCCATCAGGCGCAACCGCCAGCTGCGCACCAAGCCTGCGCGAAAAGCTGCCTTCGATCCCGGCGATCGTGCACAAGCCAACGCCCTGCGTGCAGGCAGCGCGCAGGGCGTCGTGATCGCTTGCCAGCGAGGAATGTCCGGCGGGCTTATTCAGGCCATTCTTCCTGCGGCAGGCCCATGATCAGCGGGGCTTCCTCACCGCGCAATTCGGCAAAGGCGACCATCAGGTTGATCAATGCGCGCGACTTGGGGCTGCCTCCATATTCAAGGCCCGGCAGCACCTCAGTGCCAAGGAAAATCTGGAAACCGGGATTGCGATCCAGCGCTGCGAGCGCCTGCCGCTCGTCACCACCCTGTTGCAGCGTCTGTTCAGCAGTCTGCACCAGCGCACGGTTGAAGTTCATGAAGCTGTGGAACTCTTCCCAGGTCGACACGTCGCCATGCCCCTGGATCACGTGATCCACCCCGTCGATGCCATAGACCGCTGCTGTCAGCGTGGTCGGCAGCGCCAGCATGGAGCCGCCCGAACCCGGATCGATCAGCGGAGACATGTGCCAGGCGTAGATATCGCCGGCAGCCATCGTGCGATCTTCGGGGAAGACCACGAAGGCATCGCCATCGGTATGGCCTGCACCGAAGTAATAGAGTTCGATCCGGTCAGCGCCGTCGCCGATTTCCATGTAGTTGGAGAAGCTGCGGTCCACCTCGGAGACGCCAAAGGGGCCACCTTCTGCTTCCATGCGGCGTTCGGAATTGACATGCGCGACCACTTCCACACCGTCGCCCGACAACTCGTTGTTCGAGCCCATGTGGTCAGGATGCGAGTGGGTGTTGATGATCATCCCAATCGGCAGGTCGGTCACCTTGCGAACCTCGGCCAGTATCTGCTCGCCCGAATTGGGCAGCTTGGTATCGATCAGCACAACGTCATTCTCGCGCACGAAGACGGTGGTGTTCCCGCCTGCGCCCCAGATCTTGTAGACATTGCCGTTGACCTGTTCGATCTCGGTAATGCCGGGCAGGCCTTGCGCCGTCACGCCCACTGCGGCGAGGCCGCTTACCCCCAGGGCGCCAAGTACCGCCAAACGTTTCATGCTGCTGCTCCCGTCAGAAAAACTCTCTCGACGAACCAATAGGCCCCGGCAGCCATCACCGCAAGCGAGCCGATTGTCGCGATCTGTCGCGCAAGCTTCGCATTGCGCTGGCGGATTAGGTGGAGGAGGTATGCCGCGACCAGCACGATTGCCAGCTGGCCGATTTCCACCCCGATGTTGAAGGCAAACAGCGACAGCGCCAGTTGCCCGTCTGGCAGGCCGAACTCCCTGAGCACATAGGCAAAACCGAAACCGTGGATCAGCCCGAAGAAGAACGCGATTATCGCGCGGAAATCCCGCCCCTCTCCGCGCAGCAGATTGTCGGCCCCCACCACCACGATGCTGAGCGCGATCAGCGGCTCGATCACATGGGCGGGGATCATCACGAGGTCGAGCGCGGCGAGTGACAAGGTGACCGAATGGCCGATGGTGAAGCTGGTGACGATGATCGCCAGCCGCTTCCAGCTGCCACCCAGCAGCATCAGCCCGATAATGAACAATATATGGTCCGGCCCGATCATGATGTGATGCACGCCGGAAGGAATGAAGGTGCCGAGCACCGCGAATGCGCCTGCCGTGGTCCCGGCGAAATGGGTGCGCGGTTCGAGCTCGCCAGTCAGGATCCACTGCTGGCGAATTTCGCCATCCTCCCACACGTTGACGAAGGTCTGGTGCGCCGGATCATAAGGGAATAGCTGCGCCTCTACCGCGAGGGCAGCAGGCGGCGCTGCGGGGATGGTGAATTGCAGCCGCATGGCATCATCATCATCTACCAGCGAGATGGATTGCCATTGCGGATCAGGAAGTTGCCCGCCGCCGATGAGGAAGCGGGTTTCGAGCATCTCGGCAATCCTGCTGTATTGCTCATCCAACACGCGCTTATCGAGAAGAGTCGCCGGTTCATCCATTTCCAGTTCATGCGCGATGTCGCTTGCATGCACAGTCAGCGAACCATCAATCCTGTCTTCCTGCAGTTGCACGTCAAGATAGCTGATCGGAACCGGATGAGCTGCTGCAGGCACACTGCCAAGGCAAAACACGATCGCGAACAGGACAATAGCCAGCAAATGGCGTTGCGCAGAAAGAACAGGTTTGGAAAAAAGTTTCATGACCAACAATGTGCGGTGGATAATACAACAACCGCCTCTATTACCTTTTCTTACAAGGTTGCAATTGGAACAAGGCTTTGCCTGCGTCATGAGGGATGGCGCTGCTGCGGGATCAGGAGAAGGGTTTTTTGGGGGTGATTTCCATCATGAGGGGTAGTTGCCTCAGGTTTGGCGTGCTGCCGATTGCCTTGTTGGCAACGGCCTGCAACCGGCCGGATATTGCCCCGCCGGAAACCAGCTTTGCCGTGCCGCAAGACTGGACGTTGAGCGATCCCGCCCCGATTGCCGTCGATATTACCGAATACTGGCTGCTGCTCGATGACCCGCTGCTGAGCGATCTGGTAGAGAGCGCCTTCGCCAACAACCTCGACCTTGCGCAAAGCGCCGCCCGGCTGGACCAGTCGCGCGCGCAGTTGCGGCAGGCTCGCTCGTCCTATTTGCCCACCATAACCGGCAGCGCCGGTGCCAATCGCGACCTGGGCGATTTTGCGCCCGACCAGTTCGGTTTCAACCTTGGTGCCGATGCCAGTTGGGAGGTCGATCTGTTCGGCCAGATTAGCGGCAGCGTTGCTGCAGCCGAGGCAGATTATGCCGCTGCCGGATACTCGCTGGCGGATTTGCAGCGCCTGATCGTGGGCCAGGTGGCGATTGCTGCGGTCAATGCGCGATCGCTCTCGCAGCAGCTCGAGATTGCGCGCTCCACGCTTCGTTACCAGGAAGACAATCTGGCGATCGCGCGGTGGCGCAACCAGGCAGGGCTCGTCTCCAGCCTCGATGTAGAGCAAGCCCGCACCCAGCGCGCGCAAACCGCAGCCAGCATTCCCGCGCTGGAAGCCAGCCTTGCCGCTACCGCGAATTCCATCTCCACGCTGATCGGTGAACCTCCGGGCCGCGTTTATGAAGCCTTCCTGCCACCTGAGGACGTTCCAACACCAGTCCAGCTTTCCGGTTTCGAGGCGCCAGCAGAAGTGTTGCGTCGCCGCCCTGATGTGCGCGGTGCCGAAGCCAGCCTCGTGGCAGCCAGTGCCCGCGTTGGCGTTGCCCGTGCGCAATTGCTTCCGCTGCTGCGCCTTTCCGGCAATGTCGGCACCAATTCGCTCGGCATTTCCAACCTCTTCGATGTCATCACCGCAGGCGTCTTCGCCAGCGTCAGCCAGTTGATCTTCGACGGCGGGCGCACACAGGCGCAGATCGACAGCGCGGAAGCAGCCACGCGCGGGGCGCTCGCCGCATGGGAGCAGGCAGTGCTTGGCGCGCTGGAAGACGTGGAAAGCGCCGCAGTGGACCAGCGCAGCGCCTCGCAGCGCGTGGTCATCAATGAAGAGGCGCTGGATGCGGCCAACAATTCCGCCATCCTCGCCCGCAGCCAGTACCAGGCTGGGCTGACCGACTTCCGCACCCTGCTGACAGCAGAAAACAGCCTTCTTTCCGCGCGCAACCAGCTGGTTGCCGCACAGGCAGACAGGGCCAGCGCCTTCATTCGCCTTACCCAGGCGCTTGGCGGCGGCTGGAGCGCGCAGGACTTCCCCCTGCCCGCCAATGACAGGACGCTATGATGAGCATGAGTGACACCACCAACCAGCAGGAGATCGACGATTTCCTGGGCGAGCCGAAGAAGCCGTTCTGGAAGCGCAAGGTCGTGTGGATCCCGGCGCTTGTCCTGCTGCTGGCACTGATCCTCTATTTCCTGTTTGGCGGCGGAGAGAGGCAGTTTAATTACATCACCGAGGAAGTGGAAAGCCGCTCGCTCGATCTCGTGGTGACCGCTACCGGCAATCTGCGCCCCACCAACCAGGTGGAAGTCGGCTCGGAAGTGTCCGGCCGCATCGACGAGGTGCTGGTCGATGTGAACGACGTGGTAACGCGCGGTCAGGTGCTGGCGCTGATCAATACCGACGTGATTGATGACCAGATCGCGCAAGGCCGCGCCAACCTCAATGCCGCGCGCGCTGCGGTTGAACAGGCCCGCGCTACGCTGGAAGTCGATCAGGCCCAGCTTGCTCGTCTGCAGGAAGTGTTCCGCCTGTCTGACGGGCGTGTTCCCTCCCAGACCGAAATGCAAGCGGCCGAAGGTGCTGTGCGCCGGGACGAGGCTGCCCTCGCCTCTGCACAGGCCAATGTTGCATCTGCCGAAGCTTCGCTGCGAACCGCGCAGACCAATCGCGACCGCGCAGTGATCCGCTCGCCCGTTTCCGGCGTGGTGCTCGTGCGGCAGGTGGAGCCCGGCCAGACCGTGGCCGCCAGCTTCAACACGCCGACGCTCTTCATCCTCGCCGAGGACCTCTCGGTCATGCAATTGCGCGTGAAGGTGGACGAGGCCGATGTCGGGCGGGTGGAAACCGGACAGCCGGCAATCTTCACGGTGGATGCGTATCCGGGCCGCGAGTTTCCTGCCACGGTAGAGCGGGTTGACCTTGCCTCGGGAAATATTGCCGCAGCCAGCCAGCAACAGAACGCCAATGCCGTGGTGGAATATGAAGCCCGCCTTACGGTGGACAATGCCAGCGGGCTGCTGCGTCCCGGCATGACGGCCACCGCCAGTGTCCGCACCGACAGCACGCAAGAGCAGCTGACAGTTCCCAACGGCGCCTTGCGTTTCGAACCACCGGTGGAGGAAGAATCGGGTGGCATGAACCTTCGCAATGACAATTTCGGCCTCGAACGCGAGGAAGAGCGCGCCACCATCGGCGCAGGCAGCCGCCAGACGATCTACGTGCTGGAAGAAGACAACGAGCTGCGCGAAATCATGGTCACCACCGGCCTTTCCGATGGCCGCCACACGATCGTCACTTCCGATGAACTGGAAGTGGGGATGCAGGTTGTCACCGCGATCAGCGCCGGGGAAGACTGAGAAAAAGAACGGTGAGCAAGCAGCCCATCATCGAACTGGAAGGTATCACCAAGACCTTTGGCGAGGGCGCTGCCGCGTTCCAGGCGCTGAAGGGGGTGAACCTGTCGATCCAGCGCGGAGATTTCGTGGCGGTGATGGGGCCTTCGGGGTCCGGCAAGTCCACCACGATGAACATCCTCGGCTGCCTTGACCAGCCAACATCGGGCGTGTTCCGGTTCCTTGGGCAGGAAGTGCAATCGCTGAGCAAGGACCAGCGTTCGCTGCTGCGGCGGCGCTATCTCGGCTTTGTGTTCCAGGGGTTCAACCTGCTGGCCCGCACCACCGCGCTGGAGAATGTCGAACTGCCGCTGCTCTATCGCGGGATGGCGAAGGCCGAGCGCAAGGAAGCGGCCATGCGCTCGCTCGACCGCGTTGGGCTTGGCCCATGGGCCGACCATACACCGGCAGAGCTTTCCGGCGGCCAGCAGCAGCGCGTGGCAATTGCCCGCGCACTGGTGACCGACCCGGAAGTGCTGCTGGCCGACGAACCGACCGGCAATCTCGATTCAGAACGCTCTATCGAGATCATGGAATTCCTCGCCGAACTGAACAAGACCGGCATCACCATACTGATGGTGACTCATGAGCCGGAAATGGCGGAGTTCGCCAAGACCATCGTCCACTTCAAGGACGGGCTGGTGGAA
>JAUIJI010000139.1 GCA_030431435.1 Alphaproteobacteria bacterium
CAGCAACGATGTCATTGCCATTGATTGCCTTGCTGATCGGCTCGGCCAGCGGGCCGGAATTGCCGATGCAGGTGGTGCAGCCATAGCCGACAAGGTCGAAACCGATGGAATCGAGATGGTCCTGCAGTCCGGCCTTCTTGAGGTAATCGGTCACGACCTGCGAGCCCGGTGCGAGCGAAGTCTTCACCCACGGCTTGGGCTTCAGGCCCTTCTCATTGGCCTTCTTGGCCACGAGGCCAGCGGCGATCAGCACGTCCGGGTTGGAGGTGTTGGTGCAGCTGGTGATGGCCGCGATCACCACGTCGCCATCGCCAACATCGTGGTCCTTGCCTTCCACGGCCACGCGGGCTGCGGCCGACTTGCCATAGACCTTCGACAGGTCGCCGTTGAACAGTTCGTCCACCATCGGCAATGCCACCTTGTCCTGCGGGCGCTTGGGGCCTGCGAGGCTGGGGACGACGGAGGACATGTCGAGCGACAGCGTGCTGGAGAAGACCGGCTCGTTCTCCGGCGTGAACCACATGCCCTGTTCCTTGGCATAGGCTTCGACCAGAGCGATATCGTCTTCGCTGCGGCCGGTGAGACGCAGGTAATCGAGTGTCTTGTCGTCAATGCCGAAGAAGCCGCAGGTTGCACCATATTCGGGTGCCATGTTGGCGATGGTGGCACGGTCGGCCAGCGACAGGGTGGCGACACCTTCGCCGTAGAATTCGACGAAGCGGCCGACAACGCCGTGCTCGCGCAGCATCTGCACGCAGGTGAGCACGAGGTCGGTTGCTGTCACGCCTTCGGCCAGCTTGCCGGTGAGCTTGAAGCCGACGACTTCGGGGATCAGCATGGAGATCGGCTGGCCGAGCATCGCGGCTTCCGCCTCGATGCCGCCAACGCCCCAGCCGAGCACGCCCAGGCCATTGATCATGGTGGTGTGGCTGTCAGTGCCGACGCAGGTATCGGGATAGGCGACCAGTTCGCCGTTCTGGTCTTCCGAAGACCAGATGCCCTTGCCGATGTGTTCGAGGTTCACCTGGTGGCAGATGCCGGTGCCCGGAGGCACGGCGGAGAAGTTCTGCAGGCTCTTCGCGCCCCATTTGAGGAAGTCGTAACGCTCGGCATTACGGGCATATTCGAGTTCCATGTTCTTCTCGAACGCCTTGGGGTGCCCGAACTCGTCGACCATCACCGAGTGGTCGATCACGAGGTTCACGGGGACCTGCGGATTGATCTTGGCGGTATCGCCGCCCAGCTTGGCAATCGCGTCGCGCATCGCGGCAAGGTCAACCACGCAGGGAACGCCGGTGAAGTCCTGCAGCAGGACGCGCGCCGGGCGGTACTGGATCTCGTCACCCGTGGTGGGGTTGTTCTGCCAGTCGGCAATCGCCTGGATGTGTTCCTTGCCGACAGTGAAGCCTTCGTCTTCGAACCGCAGCATGTTTTCCAGCAGCACCTTCATCGAAAAGGGCAGGCGGCTGACGTCGCCAACCGTTTCGGCGGCCTTGGCCAGCGAGTAATAGGCGTAGGTCTTGCCGCCTACATCCAGAGTGCTGCGGGTTGCGAGCGAGTTCGAACCGACTTGGGTCATATAATGCCTTGTCCTTTGCCCTGATGGAGGCGTTTGCCTGTTGCTTTTGCAGGCCCCCGCGTGAAGAGGGAGGGGCCTTTTGGGGGCGGGTTGCTCTTTTGGGCGCGCAAGGTCAAGAGGACAGGCCCTTTCAGGGCGACAAGCAGGGGTATTTGCAGGCCATGGCATTTGGATCAGGAGGCGGGGGCAGGCAGCCGATTGGCGCCATGTGGATGCTGCTCGCGCTGATTCTCGCGGCCTTCCTTGGTGGTGCGCTGGGCCTTGTGTGGCAGGGCGCGAGCTTCTTTGACGAGGAGGCCGGAGACGAGGTCGTCACGCGCGAGACGCCGCGCGTCGAATAGGCCTGCGTCAGGGGCCGCCGGTGATATCGGCTCCCACGCCGGTTGCCGCCTGCTCTGTATGCTTGCGCGGGGCGGCGATCCAGCAGCCGATGATGATCAGCAGGGCGCCCGCAATCGTGGCCAGTTCCACCGTCTCGCCAAAGAACAGCCAGCCGAACAGCGCGGCCCAGGCAAAGCCGGTGTATTCGACCGGCACCAGCACCTGTGCCTCGGCCCTGGCATAGGCCCAGGCCAGCATCAGCGAGCCGGAGACGCCGAGCAAGGCGGCAAGGAATATGTCGCGCCACTCTGCCGCTTGCGATGGCATGATGAGGAAGAACGGTGCGCCCAGCAGTAGCACCAATCCGCTGATAGCGCTTTGAAAAGTCGCGATTTCCACTGGCTTGGCGACCAGCGCCTGTTGCCGTTGCAGGATCAGGTTCCAGGCATAGAGCATGGCTGAAAACAGCACCAGCGCCACGCCCAGCGCGGCCTCGTCACTCATTGCCTCCTGCCCGATCCTTCCGCCAACGATCACGCCCACGCCGACAAGGCCGAGGATGGCGGCGAGCATGGTCTTGCCGCCGATTGTCTCCTTCAACACCAGTGCAGCCAGCGCCAGTGCCAAAATCGGACTGATGAAGGACAGCGCGATCGCTTCGGCCAGCGGCAGGTAGACGAGGGCGGAGAAGAAGGTCAACGCCATGAAGCTGGTAATGACGCCGCGGATCAGGTGCAGCCGCAGGGCCGGGCGCGGCGGCCACTTGGCACCCTGCCATGCCCACACCGGACCGACGAGCGAGACAGACATGGCCGAACGGATCACCAGCGCGCTATATGCTCCCACTGCCAGTGCGGCGCTTTTCATGAAACCGTCCATCAGGCTGAGCAGCGCGATTGCCGCCAGCGTGACGAGGAAGGGATAAAGGGCCGGATTGCGATTCACGGGGGCAGGCCTACTCCCACAGGCAGCATCGGGCCATGGCTTTGCGATTACAATCAGGTGATTCCTTGCCCGAATCGGGTTCAATCGCCAGATTGTCATCATGGTTAACGCTGCAAAGGCATGGGCGCTGGTCGGCGCGACGGTCGGTATGGCCGTGATCGCCACTGGAGCGGCGGCACAGCGCCTGCCTTTCGAGGCCGTGCTGGAAGAGGATGCAGTGCAGGTGATGGCCAGCCAGTGGCCGCCCGGCACGGTGCGCAGGACCATTCCGCCCCGGCCTGCAACCAGCATCGAATGGCCTGCCGAACGCGCGCAGCAATTGCTCGAAGTGGTGGTGGGGATCGGCACCGAAGGCCTCGATCCGGCTGACTACCGGCCGGACGAATTGCGCGCCGCGATCTATGCAGGCGAGGGTGTGCAACTGGACAATGTCGCGGGTGCGATCTTCACCTGGCTGGTCGAGGATTTGCGCGATGGTCGCACGCCGGTCGATGCCCGCAGGGCTTACCTGATGGATGATCCGGACCACGAACGGCTGCCGGTCGCTTCGCTGATGGAGCGCGCGCTCGCCAGCGGCGATGTTGCCGGTGTGATCGCGTCGGTGAACCCGACCCACTCCGACTATGCCGCGCTGCGCAGCGCGCTCGCCGCCACGCCGATGAGCGACACCACGCGGCGGGCGGCGATCCGCGCCAATATGGACCGCTGGCGCTGGCTCCCGCGCGACCTTGGCGGCATCCACCTGATCGTCAACGTGCCGGAATACAAGCTCCGGCTGAACGTCAACGGCGAGACCTTGCGCAGCTATCGCACGATCGTCGGCACGGCGGGCCGCAATGCCACGCCGCAAATGTCGGAGATGGTCGAAGGGGTGATCTTCAACCCCAACTGGACAGTGCCGCAAAGCATCGTCGTGGGCGAAGGGCTGGGCAGGCGCGTGCTGAACAACCCGAATTGGGCGCGCTCGATGGGCTATACCGCCACGCGCGCCGCCAATGGTTACATCAGCGTGGTGCAGGCTCCCGGACCAAGCAACGCGCTGGGGATGATGAAGCTGGACATGCCCAACCCTCACGCGATCTTCCTGCACGATACGCCCAACCGCAACCTCTTCTCGCGGGACAATCGCGCGATGAGCCATGGCTGCGTGCGGGTGGAGGACGCGATGGAACTGGCGGTGACGCTGGCCTTGCTGGGCAAGGGTGCGAGCACGCAGGAGGCGCTGCGCTATTCTTCCAGCGGCGAATACACCCGCGTGCCGCTGGAACAGCAGGTGCCGGTCTACCTCGCCTATTTCACCATGGGCGTGAACGATGAGGGCGAACTGGTGGAGTTTGGCGACGTATATAATCGTGACGCGCCTGTCATTGCTGCTCTGGCGAAACCCAGCCAGAGGCGCTTGCTGATGGTCGCGAGCCGCTAAAGTTCGGTTTCTTCCAGATCGTATTCGGCGTCGGCCTGTTCCATCTCGGCGCGCCGCTGGGCAATCGCGGCCTCAAAATCGACGGCAGGCTGGGCGGGACGCGCCACCTGCTCACCATCCTCGCCAATGCCCAGCGTATCTGCAAACAGCAGCCTGCCGCCCGCGAGGTGGTAGAGCGCCTGGCGGAATTCCTCCGGTCCGATGGCAAAGCATCCGTTGGACCTGCCGCAACGGCCCCAGCGCGCGACATGTTCGGGCGTGGCGTAAGCGGCCTGATGCATCACGATGGCGCGCGGATAGGCGTTGGAATTGCTCTCATCGAGCCCTTCGAGCCGCATCGAGGTGCCGTAGCGACCTTCGTACCATTCCCAGCTGACATAAGCCCCGCGGCTGGTGGCCCAGCTGTCATGCAGGTTGGAATAATCGTTGAGCCAGCCATCATGCTCAGGGTCGGAGCCGCTGCCATGGCTCACCAGCAGGCTGCGCACCGTGCCTGCTTCAAGGTTGGCGATATGGAAGCGCGGCCTGGAAGAATGCACGCCGAAATCGATCACGGCAGCCTTGTCCCGCCGCCACAGCACATCGCCGGCGCGGGCAATCTGCTCCTGCGCGATTCCAAGGATGCGCCGGGTCTTCGCATCCGGTCCAGCCTGCGCGGCAAGCCGCACGGGCGCGGCGAGCGAGGCGGCCCCGATGGTGCTGGCAGCAAGGAAATGGCGGCGGTTCATGCAACCAATATAAGCACGGACACTGGCAAATGCGATGGCGCGGCTGTCAGCCGCCCAGTTCGGCAATCACCTCAAGGCTGGCATCGGCATAAGCGCCGTTGTCATAGCGGTGCGAGCCGACGAAATGGACGAAGGCTGTGTCCGCATCCCACGGCTCGCCCCAGTAATTCATATAGCGTGAATAGGGCAGGCAAACGGGGGTGCCTTCATTGGCGATAAGGAAGTTGGAGGCGACCTGTTCGGTGCCCCAGATGCTTGCGTCATCTTCGCCGATCACGCCCTTCATGCGGGCGAGGAATGCAGCGGCCAGATCACGTCCGCCGCGCCCTGCGGCAAATCCGGCAAAGCCCGCGCAGCCGCGAATATACTTCCAGCCAAGATTGGGGGCTAGGCGGGCCATGCTGCTTTCGATGCGGCTCTGCACATGGCCATCGCTTTGCTCGCCTTCGGGATAGTAATGGCGGGCAAAGGCCGAAAGCTCCATCGGCTGGTCAGGGCAATCCGCGCCGCCCAGAAGGGTGAAACTGCGGTTGGCGGCGATGGCGCGTTCCAGTTCCCACACCGGGCCAAGCGTCACCGTGTCGCTGTCCAGCTGCAGCCAGTATTCGCCTGCGCGGTTGTCGAGAATGGTCAGCAGCCGTTCCCAGCATCCGCCTTGCGGGAAGGGGCCGCGCGGCACGTCTTCCATGCGGAAAATCTGCGGATCGCCGCAATGCTGGGCCAGGATCGCACGGTCGGCAGCCGTCAGCGTGCCATCATCGAGGATGGCGATGCGTCCGCGCCGGAGCTTGGCCCACAGCGATTTCACCGCCACCAGATAGGGCAGCACAACGGCGGTGCCGATCATGGAGAAGATCACCAGCCCGTCTTGCTTGGGCACGATCGGCGGGGTGCGCAGGATCGATGCAATCGCTTCGTTATGCTTGCCTGCCTCGCGCTTCACGCGCCAGCGATGCGGCAGGAGGCTGGACATGTTCATGTGTTCTGTTCTCCGTCTCAGCCGCCCAGCACCATGCGGTCGCCGGAAATTTCCACGCGGCCCACGGTGCTGAGGAAGGACTGCCCCAGCAGCGAGATGCCGCTGTGTTCGGGCAGGATGACAGCGCGCACATTGCTCGCCTCGATCTGGCCCAGCTGCATGCGATTGATGGTCGTGTCCACGCCGGAAACCGGCCCGCCCGCGCCGCGCGCAATGGGGGCCACGTCCTCGTCAAACCATGTCAGGCCCATCGCAGTCGCGTCTTCAGCGGTCAGCGCCACCACGCTGGCACCGGTGTCGACGAGCATGCGGTAATCATAGCCGTCCACGGTGACATTGGCGTAGAAATGCCCGTCGATCGCGCGCTCGAGGACGACTTCCTCGCCCCAACCGGGCACGACCTCGCGCGGCTCGTTTTCGGC
>JAUIJI010000140.1 GCA_030431435.1 Alphaproteobacteria bacterium
TTCTGCGAGCGGAAGCTCCATCCGTCGCATCTGCTGGATGAAGCGCGCCTGGGCGGCGATTGCACGAATAGCCGCCCCTGCAGTGTTCTCATCGCTCGATGCTGCCAGATGCTGGAGTAGCGGGGACAGGACGTGGTCGATACCGCTGCGGGAACGGATACGCTCAGCCAGCCGCGCTTCAAGCGTCTGTGCATGCAGGTGGGCCAGAAAGGCAGTGTCTTCGAACAGAAGACGTGCCAGCGCCTCTTGCCCCTCCTCAAGGACAACCGTCGGATCCACGAACTCTGCCGCTTGCGCCTGTGCCAGCAGTAATTGCCTGGCGATATGCGCCGTCATGCCGCGAACACGGGCGATCACCTCGTCGCTGAACAGCGCTTCGTCCCGATTTGCCAGCAAATGGCGCAAGATCGGGCGCGTTGCCGACAGGACCATATCCTCCCCGGCAAGCCGCTCCTTCAAACCGGCATCGTCCAATGTCCGTGCCTGGCTGTCATGGCGATCGATATCCATAGCATTCGCGTTACGGCAACAGGGTTAAATCCCCGTTATCTGCTTGCTTGTTTGCTCGGCAAGAGGCTGAAAAGCGCCAACAACAACGTGCACAGCATGATTGCGAGTTCAACATTGCCGAGGAAGCCGCCTGCTGCCACCAGCGATGCGATCAGCGTCCTGTCTCGCAACCGTCCAAGCCAGCCAGTGTGTTTGCCACGCGAAATGTGCAGCAGGGCGAGCAGCATCAGGGGGGCAAACATCCTCTCCGGCCTGCCCATCCCGATGGCGAATATCCCTGCCAGCAACATTGCGAAATCAACGATCCATGGCAGCATCTGCCAGTATCTGCCGGGATCGAAAGGCATGGACGACACCCGTTTGAGGCCAATGCTGCCTTCGAAAGCGATCACCGACACTGCGATGGCTACAAAACCCCACGCGCCCAACCCTGTCCATGCGAGCGTAATCGCGCCAACGCATAGCAACATGCCCACCGCCAGCAACGCGCTGACCCACCTGCCATCGCCGGCAACGCGTGAACCGGCCATTTGCAGGACCTTGCCAACCAGCAACCGCGATGCCGGTGCGTCTGCGGCAGGCATCATCAGCCGGGAAAGCCATTTCTCTTCAAGTAGCGCCAGGTCACTGGAGCTGTCGACCAGCGTCCAGCTGCCATCTGACAGCGCAAGCTCGGGCATCCCTACTTCGGGCAAACGCGCCTGCAAGGCGATGCGCAAGAGAGCCGGAGCGGTCTCCGCGTCCTCTGGCAACTCCAGCAAGCTTGACAGGTATCGCCCTTCGATCACCAATGCACCTGACCACGCCCGATTCAGGTCTATGCGTTCAAAGCCAGCTTCTGCGCCTGCCGCTGATGGCAATATCTGGATGCAGCCTGCACTCCCGTGCCAGGATTGGAAGGCTGACCGCGAAGGCAGGAGGTTTTCCTGCAGGACCAGTATTTTATCATCGTCACCTATAATCGAGGCGAGAGCATGTGGACCGGAAATCTCACGCACTTTGAGGCCGATTTCCTCTGCACGATGCCGGGTCGCAACCGCTTCCCGGCTACCACCACCGATCATGATGACATAGCTTGCTCCCAGGGCCGCGGCGAATTCTACCTGCCGCTCTGCAAGGAAACGTCCAAGCACACGCCTTTGATCAGCGCTTTGATCGCCGACCTGGACAAGCACGCTGTCGATGTGATTGGCAGTTTCATTCACACTGCAAAACTAGGGAGGCAGCCAAGCGCTGCCAAGCGGCTGTGATCAACAGTCAGCTTTTTTCCGAAAAACTATCGGCAAATTGACCAAGCTGGCGCAGGATGACCGGGTCTCCCGGAGCGGAATCAAGCGCTTGCTGCGCCAGATCTGCAAGCTGGGGCGAGTGGAAGCTGGTGCCGAGCCCCCTCAACCGCATGGCAGCGACCTCCCAGTTTCCATCACATCGCGAACGACGCAACAGGTCGATCTGGCCACAGACACTCTCAAGGAAACAGGCGAGCAACTCGGCGCGCAATTGCGCGTCGTCACCTGAGGCAGCCGCGAGGTTTGCTTCAAAATCGCTGTTTTCCAGGGCCATCATCTTGCGGCGTTTACCATCCTGCTGGTTAAGGCGGGTTTAAACCGCCCTGAACCGGTGGTATCAACAGCAGATGAGCAGACGGAAAAACCTTGTGTCAATCGATGGCCAGAACGGCATTGACGAAGCCGATATCGCGGAAACCGCTGTTGACGATACGGCGGGCGAGGTAGCTGAGGGCCAGGTAAACGCACAGGCCGATGTCGATGTCGAAGTGTGGGAGGAAGAGGAGTTGCCTCAGCCTTCCAGAGTGCTGCCAGCCCTTGCCATTATAACAATCCTGGGCTGGACTGCCTTTTTCGGCTGGGTACACAGTGCCGAGATCCTGTCCGGTGCCACACCCGCCACTTGGGCTGGCTGGATCACCCAATGGGCCGTTCCCGTCCTGCTTGTGATCGCCATCTGGTTGCTCGCCATGCGCAACAGCACGCGCGAAGCAAACCGTTTTGGCGAGACTGCCCGCATGCTCTCAGCAGAAGCGCATGCGCTGGAGAGCCGCCTAACGGTGGTTAACCGCGAACTGAGCCTGGCGCGGGACTTCATTGCTTCCCAGTCACGCGATCTGGAATCGCTCGGGCGGATCGCCAGCGAGAGGCTTTCGACCAACGCCGATCATCTGCAATCGCTGATCCGTGACAATGGCGAGCAGGTCAACGCCATTGGCAGCGTCAGCGATACCGCGGTGACCAATATGGAGCGGCTACGCGACCAACTGCCGGTGATCTCCAACGCAGCGCGCGACGTCGCAAACCAGATTGGCAATGCCGGAAATACCGCACAGGGCCAGCTTGACGAAATGGTCGCAGGCTTTGCCCGGCTCAATGAATTCGGCGAAGCGAGCACCCGCCAGGTCGGCAGCCTTGGCACCAAGGTCTCTGAAATGCTGGAAAGTTTCAGCTCAAGGCTGGAAGAACTCGAGCGTCAGTCAGGCGAGCGGTTTGCCCAGCTGCGCGAAAAGGACGAGGAATTCCGCCAGGAACTCGAAGCGCGCGAAACCGATACGCTGGCCGCCATCCGGCGCCGCGCACAGGAGATGGAGGCCGAACTGGCGCAGCTTTCGTCTGACAGCCGTGCGCGCGAAGAAGAAGTGCTGATCGAAATCCAGACCCGGCTTCACACCCTTCGCGACGAGGGGCTGCAGCTGACAGAAAGCCTCAGAAGCGGACAGAGCGAGACTGAAGAGCAGTGGAACGCGTCCATCATCGCCTTGCAGGAGCGGATGGCGCAGGCGATCAGCGATATCAGCAAGCTTGATGAAGCGGCAATGACAAACGCCCGCAAGCGCATGGACGCGCTGCAGGAAGCTGGCGCACGCGTTGACCAGTCGATGAAGGACAGCACGCAAGCCTTCGACGAAGAAGTCGCTCGTCGGCGCAAGGAAGCCGAAGCCGCAGAGCAGGTAGCGCTCGACGCCCTCGAAGAGCGGATTGCCGCCTTCGCTTCGCGCACCACCGAGGCGCAGGCAAAGCACCTTGAGCACATGGAAAGCCTCGCCGAGCGCGGAGAATCCCTCGGCCAGCGCCTTACGGAATTCGATCGTGAGCTGTCACGACTGGCAGAGCAGAACAGCGAACAGGGCCATCGCCTCGCACAGAACAGCGAGCTGATCACCGAAAAGCTATCGCAAAGCCGTGCAATCCTTGAAGAAAACAGCACCTTCGTCAGCCGCCTGACAGATGATTGCGTTCGTCTTCTCGAACTGATCCGCTCGAGCGCGGATCATTCGGAAGGCGCCTTGTCCAACGCAATCGGCAATGCCGAAAGCCGCCTCGCGCAATTCGAGGTCAAGGCCGCAGCATTGAGCGACACGATGGCCGATGCCGAGGCCAAGGGGAGTTCGCTTTCTGCCTATGTTGCGCAGGCCGGAACACAGTCCGCCGAACAGGTAGAACTGCTTGAGAGCCTGCAGAACCAGCTTGCGCTGCTGGCCGAACAATCGTCCCAGATCACCATTCAGGCACGCGAGGAATTGCAAGAGGCCATCGCCACGCTGGAAGAAGCTTCAACCAGGACCATCGAGGAGATGCGTGCCGGACAGGCAGAGGCCGTGCGCGGCATCGCCGCGAGCGTTGGCAAGGAAGGCGCAGAAGCGCTCGACGCGGCGATCCGCGAAGCAGCGCGGGCAACCATTGCGGATATCGAGCAATCCTCCACTCTCGCCAGCGAACGCGGACGCGATACGGCCATTGAGCTGCGCGACCAGCTGGCCCGTGTGAATGAACTGGCCGGGAACCTTGAACAGCGCGTTGCACGAGCACGCGAACAGGCCGAGGGGCAGGTCAACAACGACTTTACCCGCCGGATGGCCCTGATCACAGACAGCCTCAATTCGGCGTCCATCGATAT
The DNA here is from genome assembly GCA_030431435.1 of Alphaproteobacteria bacterium. Classification (GTDB taxonomy): domain Bacteria; phylum Pseudomonadota; class Alphaproteobacteria; order Sphingomonadales; family Sphingomonadaceae; genus Alteraurantiacibacter. The sequence continues at coordinate 4,420 of JAUIJI010000140.1, forward strand.
CGCCAAGGCCTTCGATGTCGAAGTGACAGACACTTCCTGGGCCAGTTACCTGCGCGGTGACCGCGGGATATTCACCCGGCGTGCAGTGCGCCTGCTCGACAACGCCGAAGCACGCGCGATCACCGAAGCCTATGAAGGCGATTACGAATTGCGCGAGGCAGTCAATCGCTACATCCACGATTTCGAAGCGATGCTGCGCGGCGTGCTTTCCACCCGCGATGGCAATGCGATTGCGGTAACGCTGCTTTCGTCCGACATCGGCAAGCTTTATGTCGCGCTCGCCCAGGCGATCGAGCGGTTGCGGAACTAGCCTTCGCTCGCTTCGCCGGCGTATCCCGGCGGCGTACCGAAGATGTTGATGTCGTCCACCGTGATCCAGCCATTGATGTAATTGGCGATGTAGAGCGCTGACAACAGCGCCGCGATCACCGTGGCTCGCAGCACGATCCTGCCCGGACGGAAATTGGCGGGCGCACTGTCTGCCTGCCCCGGAATCTTCGCGATTCCAGCCTCGTCATGCGTCCTCACACCGAACGGCAGGAGCATGAAGGCGGACATCACCCAGAACAGGGCGTAAATCGCGATAATCGATGTGATCTTCATGGCCTCTATTCCTCAGGCAGGATCACGCGGGTCTGCGGCTTCTTGCCGGACCAGCGCTGTGCCGCCCGGCGAGCGGCAAGGCGCGCAGCTTCATGGATGGCCTCACGATCGCGCGCCGCAGCGCCGCGCAGCTTGGACAGCGAGCGTTTCACATCCTCCACCGCCTCGTCGATGAAAGCATCGTAGTCTTCGTCCAATGGCAAGCCCACGCCCTCGATCTGGATCGAACCGCCCTTGCCCAGCACCACCACCAGATATCCATCGCGCGACAGTCGGCGGCGCATCGTCACCGCCTCACCGTCAGCAGGCACGATGATATCGCCATCGAGCACCAGCCTGCCGGTTTCGACCTCGGCAATCTTGCCCGGTGTTCCGGGCGCAAGCCGCACGATATCGCCATTCTTCTGGAACACATTGCGCGGGATGCCATTGGCTTCGCCCAGCCTGGCCTGCTCCTTCATATGGCGGATTTCGCCGTGCACGGGCACAAGGATTTCGGGGCGGATCCAGCTGTAGAGCGCTTCAAGTTCCGGCCTGCCCGGGTGACCGGAGACGTGGATCTCGCTCTGCCGGTCTGTCACCATCACCACGCCGCGCATGGAAAGCTGGTTCTGGATGCGGCCAATGGCAAGCTCGTTGCCGGGGATCACCCGGCTCGAGAAGAGCACCACATCGCCCTCGTCCAGTGCGATCGGATGGTTGTCTTCAGCAATGCGGGCCAGCGCAGCGCGCGGTTCCCCCTGCCCGCCCGTGGCGATGAACATGACCTCGCCCCGGCGCATTCCCATGGCGGTGTCGAAATCAACCGTCCTGGGGAAGTTCTGGAGGTAGCCATTGGCCTTGGCCACCTCGATGATGCGGTCAAGAGAGCGCCCTGCAACGCACAGCGCGCGGCCCGTCTCCTCAGCCACTTCTCCAAGCGTCTGCAAGCGAGCGACGTTGGAGGCGAAGGTTGTCACCAGCACGCGCTTGCCGCGATGTTTGGCAACTTCCTCCAGCAAGCCGCGATAGACCGCGCCTTCCGAGCCCGATTCCCGCGGATTGAATACATTGGTTGAATCGCAAACCAGCGCCAGCACACCTTCGTCGCCAATCTGCGTCAGTTCCTCCTCGGTGGTCGGATCGCCGATGATCGGCTCTTCATCCAGCTTCCAGTCACCCGTGTGGAAGATGCGGCCATAAGGCGTGTCGATCAGCAGGGCGTTGCCCTCCGCAATCGAGTGGGCAAGCGGGATATAGGTGATCTCGAAAGGACCGATCTCGAAGCTGCCGTGGTCATCGTCGATCACGTTGAGTTCGATACTGTCGGCAATCCCCGCTTCCTGCAGCTTCCGGCTGATCAGGTCCGCCGTGAACGGCGT
>JAUIJI010000141.1 GCA_030431435.1 Alphaproteobacteria bacterium
TAGCCTCGCCGCCGACAGTGAGGCGAACCTGCGTGATCTCGCCCACGCCCATTTCGTCGAGCTGGCCGCTGCGCCCTGCCAGCCGCTCCAGCGTGGCATCGTGGAACACCAGCGCTCGCCCGTCCCGGCTGCGGCGCACGTCGCATTCTATGCCAAACCCGCGGGCGATGGCTGCGGCAAAGGCAGCGGGAGAATTCTCCGTCACGCCGTCTGTGTGCAGGCCGCGATGGGCATATGTCACCGAGCCGAGCCATTCGGCCACGTCCTGCGGCGGCGCAGGCGCTTTCAGCCGGTCAATCAGCGCGAAGGGCAATGATGGCGTCCACTTCGACAGCAGCAGCAAGCGGCAGCACCGGCACGCCAACGGCGCTGCGGGCATGGCGACCAGCCTCGCCGAAGATCTCGAACATCAGGTCGGATGCGCCATTGGCGACCTTGGGCTGGTCCGTGAAATCGGGCGTCGAATTGACGAAGGCACCCAGCTTCACCACCCGTTCGACCTTCTCCAGCACGCCAGCCGCCTGCAATTGGGCAACGATCATCAGCCCGCAAGCGCGCGCGGCATCGGTTCCCTGTTCGAGCGAAACGTCCTCTCCCAGCCTGCCGGTCACCAGCTTGCCATCCACGAAGGGCAGCTGTCCCGAGACATGCGCCATGCCGTTGACTATCACCACCGGCTGATAGCTGGCGACGGGCGCGGCGGCCTGCGGCAAGGTGATGCCCAGTTCGGCAAGGCGGGCTTCGATGCTCATCACTTCTCTCCGTGCAGTGTTTCCAGCAGATATGGCAGCGCCTCGTCCCAGCTGTCGATCCGGGCATGGGCATGGCCCGCCTTGTGCGCGCAAGGAACGTGCGGGGCAATGGCCGGTTCGCCGCAGAAGTGCAGCCGGTGGACATGCGGCACGACTTCGCCCGCAGACGCATGGTGCTGGGCGATGTCGTCAATGAAGACGGCGCGGCTCGGCGCAAACTCTTCCACGATGCGGGACAGGGCGCCGCCCTTCGGCCCCTGGTTGGTGAAAACCTTCGCCTCGATGCCGAAATCGCGGAGCTGGCGAACCCGCGCCTCGTTACGCTTGTCGACGAGGTTGGTGAGCACCACCACATCGGCTTCGCGCTGTAATTCCGCGATTGCGGCAATCGAGCCTTCGATCGGCGTCTGGCGACCCATCTCGGTGTCGAAAAACAGGCCGAGCAGTTCCCACACCTCGTCCTCGCTCATCTCCACATCCGAATCGCGGCGCTTCATGCTCTGGACGAAGGGGTTGCCTTCGAGCAGGAAATCCACGCCATGTTCCTCGCCCAGCCAGTCGCGAAAATGGCGGACCATGTGCAGCAGCACTTCGTCGCAATCGGTAACGACCAGCGGGCGGTTCATCGAATCAGATACTCCTTCGTTCGTGCCAGTTCGGCGGGCGTCATGCCCAGCGCTTCTGCCGCCTGGACAAGATCCGGCTCATGCGCACAGAGGAAATCGATCACCGCACGCTGCGTTCCGATCTGGCCGATCGCCTCGCGCAAAGTGTCCGGTGTCAGCCCCGTCAGATCGAGGAAGCGCTGTGCGCGCCGCTCCTCGCCCAGCACCCAGCCGAGCGCATTGAGAGCGACAACAGAGGCCTGCTGCGCCAGATCGTCAGGGTTGGTATTGTTTGTCACCGGTTCGATTCAAGGTTAAAGGCAGGCGCATGACTTCCGAAGGGGGTAACGGAGGCACTCGGGACGCAATGACCAAACGAATCCTCGTTGTCGAGGACAACGACCTGAACCGGAAACTTTTTTGCGACGTGCTGGCCGCAGGCGGCTTTGCCGTGGAGCCTTGCGCTGACGGGAATCAGGCGCTTGAGCGCGCCCGTGGTTTCCTGCCCAATCTCGTCGTCATGGATATCCAGCTGCAGGACGTATCCGGGCTGGACCTGATCGCCAGCATGAAGGGTGATATTCACCTGCGCGAGGTGCCGGTGCTGGCCGTCACCGCCTATGCCGGCAAGGGCGATGAAGAGCGGATTCGCGAGACCGGTGCTGCAGGCTATCTCTCCAAGCCGGTTTCCATCGGCCCCTTTATGGCTGCGGTGCGGGGCCTGATCGAAAAAGCCGCCTGAGTCGCGCTCTTGCCCCTCAGTAAATGATCGTGAATTCGATCACGAAAGCCGCCAGCGTCACGAACAGCCCCATGATGAAAATGCGATAGGCATAGGACAGGTAGCGATACTTGCGCCGCTGCAGCACCTGCCCGTTCTGGTAGATGTCGTGCAGCATCACCCGGAAAACCTGGTCATCGTGGTGCAACTGGTCGAGCACGCTCTGCATCCATTCGTCCTCGTCCAGCTCGCTGAAATGGCCGAAGAACATCAGGTTTGGCCGCACGCCCTGCGGTGCCTTGCCCACCGACGGCAGCACCGCCAGCACCGCACAGAGCGAACTCAGGAAAGCGAACACCGCAAGGATCGCCAGCGCATAAGGCAAATCTCCTGCCAGCGAGCGGCTGACCGAGATCGAGAATACCAGGAACGTCGCGCCCATCAGGATCGATGCCTTCTGGTCCGCCATCTGCGACAGCATCAGCGAATTGACCTGCACCGTACGCAACATCTGCACCGCCTGCGGAGTGTAGGAAGGTTGCCCGACAGCTTCTTCCACAGCGCCAGTTTCGCTTGCTGTTGACGCTTCTGCCATGATGCCCCCACGCTTGCCAATCATGCCCATTGCCGGATAGCGGCTAGTGGCAATGCTTGACAAGCGCGCGAAAGAGCCGCTTTTCCGCCGCAATGTCTTGGCAGCACGTGGCTGCCTGAAACGAGAACTGGAAAACAGAACATGGACCGCGCCGAAATCGACAGCACCATCCGGTCGCTTATCGAACCCTTCAACAAGAAGGGCGTCGAGATCACCGATGCCACCACTTTTGCCGGTGACCTGGAATTCGACAGCCTGACGGTGATGGATTTCGTGGCCGAGATCGAGGACGGGTTCGACATCATCATCTCGATGAACCAGCAGGCCGAGATCGAGAATTACGGCCAGCTGGTGGACGCCGTGGCCAAGCTGCAGGGCGAGTGACAGCCAGATGAGCGATACTGAAGGCAAGGACCTCTTCTCGAAGTTCGACGAGGTCATCGCGGTTCGTGAAGGCCTGCTGGCAAGCGGGGTGGAAGACCCGTTCTCGCTGGTGATGGAGAGGGTGCTTTCGCCCACCCGCGCGATCTGCAACGGGCGCGACACGATCCTGCTCGGCACCTACAACTATATGGGCATGACCTTCGATCCCGATGTGATCGCGGCAGGCAAGCAGGCGCTCGACGATTTCGGCTCAGGCACCACCGGCAGCCGCGTGCTCAACGGGACGTATCAGGGCCACAAGGCCTGCGAGGACGCGCTGAAGGAATTCTACGCCATGGATCATGCCATGGTGTTCTCCACCGGATACCAGGCCAACCTTGGCATCATTTCCACCATCGCCGGAAAAGGCGATTACATCGTCCTCGACATCGATAGCCACGCCAGCATCTGGGATGGCTGCGCGATGGGCAATGCCGAAGTGGTGCCTTTCAAGCACAACGATATCGAGGCGATGGAAAAGCGCCTGCGGCGCATTCCCGAAGGCGCTGGCAAGCTGGTGGTGCTCGAAGGCGTCTATTCCATGCTGGGCGATATCGCCCCGCTGAAGGAAATGGTTGCCGTTGCCAAGAAGCACGGCGCCATGGTGCTGGTGGACGAGGCGCATTCGATGGGCTTCATCGGCGAGCATGGTCGCGGCGTAGCCGAGGACCAGGGCGTTATCGATGATGTCGACTTTATCATCGGCACCTTCTCCAAGAGCGTGGGCACGGTGGGCGGATTCTGCGTCTCCAACCACCCGAAGTTCGAGATCATGCGGCTGGTGTGCCGCCCCTATGTCTTCACTGCCAGCCTGCCTCCCAGCGTGGTGGCAACGGCAGCAACCTCGATCCGCAAGTTGATGCACGGATCGGAGAAGCGCGCGCACCTCTGGGAGAATTCCAGGACGCTGCACAAAGGGCTGACCGATCTCGGCTTCAAGCTCGGCACGGAAAAGCCCGAGAGCGCGATCCTCGCGGTCATCATGCCCGATCTCGAACGCGGCGCCGCCATGTGGGAAGCGCTGCTGAAGGAAGGGCTCTACGTGAACCTCGCGCGCCCGCCGGCAACGCCTGCCAACATGACATTGCTGCGCTGCTCGCTATGCGCGGAACATTCGGCAGATCAGGTCGAGACCATTCTCGGCATGTTCGAACGCGCCGGAAAGGCCGTGGGCATCATCTGATCCGGAACAAGTCCGCCCTGCCAAGCGTCTTTCGCGGGAAAGGAGATTTCCGCGATGGCAATCACGAATACAGGCAGCGCAACCTATGAAGGGCTCGGCAAGGGCGGCAAGGGACACGTCTCGACCGGATCGGGGGCATTGTCCGCCCAGCCCTATGGCTTCCAGACACGTTTCGAGGACCAGCCCGGCACCAATCCGGAGGAGCTGATTGCAGCAGCCCACGCCAGCTGCTTCACCATGGCATTGAGCTTCAAGCTGGCCGAGGCCGGGCACACGGACGGTTCCGTGACTACCCATGCCACGGTCAGCCTCGACAAGGTCGACGGCGGGTTCGCGGTCACCAAATCCGAGCTGAGCACCAAGGGCAAGGTTCCCGGCATGGACCGCCCGACATTCGAGAAGCTGGCGCAAGAAGCCAAGGATGGCTGCCCGATCTCGAAGCTGCTCGATGCCGAGATTACGCTGGAGACCAAGTTCGAAGGTTAGGTTTCCAGGTGCCTTGGCTATTCGGCGAACCGCGCTCTTGTGCGGTTCGCCAATGCCACCAGAGACAGCATTACCGGCACTTCCACCAGCACGCCCACGACCGTGGCCAATGCCGCGCCGCTGGACAGTCCGAACAGGCCGATCGCTACGGCCACCGCCAGTTCGAAGAAATTCGACGTTCCGATAAGCGCGCATGGTGCCGCGATGTTGTGTGGCACTTTCCATGCCCAGGCTGCAGCGTAGGCAATGGCGAATATCCCGTAGGACTGGATGATGATGGGAATGGCGATCAGCACGATCAGCACCGGCTGCGATATGATCGTTTCTGCCTGGAATGCGAACAGCAGCACTACTGTAGCCAGAAGGCCGATGATCGAGAACGGTTTCAGTCGGGCGGTAAAGGCATCGACAGCCGCTGCTTCTCCCGCATGTCTCTTGATGATGAGGTTCCTCGTAATCCAGCCCGCGCCGAGCGGAACCAGTACATAGAGCATCACTGAAAGCAGCAGAGTTTCCCAAGGTACGCTGATGTCGGTGACGCCAAGCAGCAGGGCGACAATCGGCGCGAAGGCGAAGATCATGATGATGTCATTCACCGAGACCTGCACCAGCGTGTAGGCCGGGTCACCGCGAGTGAGCTGTGACCAGACAAAGACCATTGCCGTGCATGGCGCTGCTCCGAGCAGAATGAGTCCGGCGATATACTGGCTTGCATCTTCCTGGGAGATGATCCCGCGGTAAAGAATGTCGAAGAACAGCACCGCCAGAGCAGCCATGGAAAATGGCTTGACCAGCCAGTTGACAATTACCGTGATGATCAGCCCGCGCGGGCGGGTGCCGATTTGCCTCAGGCTGGAGAAATCCACGCCCACCATCATCGGGTAGATCATTGCCCAGATCAGTACGGCGACGAGCAGATTTACCGATGCCAGCTGGAAATCCGCCATTACGCTCACGATATCCGGCGCGATCAGGCCGAGGATCACTCCTGCGGCGATGGCGAAACCCACCCAGACCGACAGCCAGCGTTCAAACAGTGCCATCGGTTGCGCCCTCCATTTCGCGGCCGATCTGCATCAGCGCATCGCGCCATTGTTTTGGACCAAGCTGGTCTTCGTCCAGTTCCAGCATGGCTTCGATGCGCCTTGAGAGGCGAGCATAGGCGATTTCGAAATCCTCCATCCGGCCATCGTCCGCCTCGCCGGCCGGGTCAGGGATGCCCCAATGTGTCTGGACAGGATGCCCCGGCCAGATCGGACACGTCTCACCCTTGGCATTGTCGCACACGGTCAGCACGCAATGCAGGAATGGCGCATCCATCGCGGCAAACTCTGTCCAGCTCTTGGATCGCAGGGTGCTTGTATCGTGGCCCCGTGCCTCCAGGAGCTGCATTGCCAACGGATTGGGCACACCGCGCGGATGGCTGCCAGCCGAGAATGCCCTGAACCGCCCCTCACCCAGTTTGTTCAGCAAGGCTTCTGCCAGAATTGAGCGCGCCGAATTTCCGGTGCACAGGAATAGCACGTTGCGGGTCATTGGTCTGCAATCTCCATGGCTGCGCTTGCGGGACTGCAATCCGCGC
>JAUIJI010000012.1 GCA_030431435.1 Alphaproteobacteria bacterium
ACCGGTGAAGAGCTGGAAGACTATCGCAAGTGGCTGCCGGCTGACGGCTATGAAGCCACCGGTTCGATCGCTGGTTCGTTCGTCTCCGACAACATCGAAGACTACTACACCAACCCGTACCAGCTGGGTTACGGTCCGTTCGTCAAGTTCGACCATGACTTCATCGGTGCCGACGCACTGAAGAAGATGGAAGAAGACGGCACCAAGGATCGCTACAAGAAGGTGACCTTCGAGTGGAACGCTGACGACATGAAGAAGATCGTCGGCTCCATGTTCGATCCGGAAGGCGAACAGTACAAGTTCTTCGACCTGCCGCTGGCCAACTACGGCAACTCGAGCTTCGACGCTGTGAAGGATGCTGACGGCACCGTGATCGGCAAGTCGATGTTCACCGGCTACTCCTGGAACGAGAAGAAGGCCCTGTCGCTCGGCTACGTCGATGCCGACGTTCCGCTGGGCACCGAGCTTGCCCTCACCTGGGGTGAAGAAAACGGCGGCACCGAGAAGACCACTGTCGAGCCGCACAAGCAGCTGGACGTCAAGGTCATCGTCTCGCCGGTACCGTACGGCAAGATGGCTGCCGACACCTACGCCACCGGCTGGCGTACGTCGAAGACCTTCTCGTAAGTCTTCGCAGCCAATCGGCTAACAGAATTGGGGGAGGCACCTTCGGGCGCCTCCCCCTTTTTCGTTGCCCCTTCCCATTGTTGTCCGGCCCGCTAGTCTCCCGAACGAAGGAAGGGAGAGGCAATGGCTGTCAATTTTTCGGACGATCCGTTCGCGCAGGGCTTCCTTGCGCCGACGCGGTTCGAGGCGGACATCCATGATTGCGAGGTCGAGGGGGAAATCCCGTCAGACATCGACGGCACCTTCTATCGCACCTGCGTCGACCGCCGCTATCCGCAGCGCCATCCGCGCGACATCCCCTACAATGCAGACGGCATGGTCGACATGTTCCGCATCAGGAACGGCCATTGCGATTTCCGCACCAGATACGTGCGCACGCCGCGCTATGTGATCGAGCGGCGCGAGCGGCGCAGCCTGTTCGGCGTCTATCGCAACAAGTACACCAATGATCCGCTGGTGCGCGATGTGTCCATGAACACCGCCAACACCACGCCCATCGTCCATGCCGGCAAGCTCTTCGCGCTGAAGGAAAGCAGCCCGCCGATGCTGATGGACCCGCATACGCTGGAAACGCATGAGGAGCATGACTTCGGCGGCGCGATGACCGCAACGAGCTTTACCGCGCATCCCAAGATCGATCCGGTCACCGGCGAGATGCTGGCCTTCTCCTATGAGGCGAAGGGCGATCTGTCCGATGACCTCGCCATCCATTTCTTCCAGCCCGATGGCACGCTGGAACGCAGCGTCTGGGTGAAGGCGCCCGCCGTCACGATGATGCATGACTGGGCCATCACCCAAAGCCATGTGATCCTGCCCACCACCGGTATGGTGACTGACAGGGCCCGCCTCGAAGCGGGCGAGGACCATTTCTACTACGATCCGGACCAGCCCACCTATGTCGGCATCATGCCGCGCGATGGCGAAGCCAAGGACATCCGCTGGTTCCGTGGCCCGCCGGACCGTTCGATGATCGTGCACACGCTGAATGCGCGCACCGTGGGCAACAAGGTTATCCTCGATACGCCGGTGGCGGGCGGCAATTTCAACCCGCAATTTGCGAATATCGATGGCTCATCCTTCGATCATGACGCGCGCAAGAACACCATGCGCCGCTGGACCTTCGATCTCGATTCCACCTCGGACACATGGGAAGAGGAAATCCTGTTCGAAGGCATCAGGCCGACCAGTTTCGCCCGCATGGATGATCGTTTCCTGACGCGCGATTATCGCTGGAGCTTCAACCTCCTGAGTGATCCCGACCTGCCGTGGGATGCCGATGCCAGCGGCGTGCCGGTGGGCGCGGCAACCAATGCCTGGTACCGCTTCGACCATGAGAACCAGAGCGTCGACAAGTTCTTCGCCGGCCCGACACACGCCCTGTTCGAACCGCAATTCGTGCCCCGCCGCGATGGCGCGGCAGAGGGGGACGGCTATATCGTCGGCGTGGCGAATGACTTTGCCGCCATGCGCAGCGAACTCGTGATCGCGGATGCCCATCACCTGTCGGATGGCCCTGTCGCGCGCGTGCTGATGCCGTTCCGCCTGCATATGCAGGTGCATGGCTGGTGGGTGCCAGCGAGCACGCTGCCGTTCGAGTTCGGGCGCGATTATGACTATCACGGGCCCGACTACGCCTGAGCGGGACAATCAAACGGAGCAATAAGACACATGGCCAATTACGTTCTCGTCCACGGCGCATGGGGCGGCAATCATACCTATGGCGAAGTTCCCGCAAGGCTGGAGGCACTGGGGCACACGGTCATCAACTGCACCTTGCGGGGCCTCGGTTCGCGACAGGACGAGCTGCATCGCGGCATCACCCTGTCGGACCATATCGATGACGTGTGCGAACAGGTGGCAGAGGCCGGTTTCGACCGCTTCATCCTTGCCGGCCATTCCTATGGCGGGATGGTGATAACCGGCGTCGCCAGCCGCCTCGGCAAGCGCATCGATGCGATCTGCTATATCGATGCCTTCTGGCCGGACGATGACAAGAGCCTGTGGGACATGACGGGCGATTTCGAACACCGCTGGTATATCGACAGCCAGCGCCACAATCCCGGCTATGTCACCCCCATCGGATTTCCGGGTGAATTCACCGTCCAGCCCGGCAAGCGCGGATACCATCCGCTGCTGACGCTGGCGGAGGCGATCCCCATGTCAGGTGACGAGCAGCTCATCCCGAAGAAGGCCTATATCTTCGCCACCGGATACCAGCCCACGCCCTTCCCCCGCTTTGCCGAAAAGGCGAAGGCAGCAGGCTGGGAATATCATGAGACGGATACGGACCACTTCGTGATGGAGAACGATCCCGAACTGACCGTGAAGGTCCTGGCGGGCCTCGCCTGACGCAGCGTTCAGACAGGATACAGTATCTCCCCGCCAGCCTTGGCACCAGATTCGCACGACGATGCAACCGGGGAGACGAAATGCGCAATCCTGCCGGAACAGCCACAACTGCCGCCGCTCTGGCGCTTGGCTCGATCATTCTGGCATCGGCCAGTACACCCGCTGCGGCGCAAAACCTTTCGCAAGGCGATTACGAGCAATGCTCCGTCTATGATCGGGATGGCGAATTTGCGGGCTATGACAGCGTGTGCCTGGAGCGCAAACGCACCGCCCTGCTGCGATTGCAGGACCGCCAGCAGCGTTACCAGCCTGCACCTGCCTCAAGCAGCATCTATTGCCCGCAATGGGCCAATCTTGGCGCAGGCTATCCCACGACGTGGCGCAGCGACGGCTCTTTGCCGCCCGTCTCCACGGCCTATGATGCCCCGGTCGACGGCAACCCCTGCGTGCCCAATCAGGTGATCTACACCCGCGGCCTGCCGTAAATGCCCGACCGGTGGCCGGATTGCCCAGCTGATTGACTCATGCAAACAGGTAACGTCTAATCGCCCGAACAAGAAAGTTTGGCGAGGACGATCATGAAAATGAAGCTGCTGGCCGCGATGGCCGGCCTCTTGCTGCTCCCGGCATTGGCCCAGGCGCATCATGCAGGCACCATGTTCGATAGCGAGAACACGAGGCAGCTCACTGGCACGGTGCGTGCGTTCCAGTTCACCAATCCGCATTCCTACATCCAGCTTGTTGTCGAGGAAGATGGCAGGGAAGAGGAATGGAGCATCGAACTCGCCGCACCCAGCCACCTCCACCGGCTGGGCTGGCGTCGCAACACCGTGGGGCCGGGTGACGAGGTAAGGGTGACTATTGCGCCGTTGCGCGATGGCAGGAAAGGCGGCGAGGTGCGCGAGATTTCCTATGCCGACGGTTCTCCGCTGGCGCTCAAGCGATGATCAGGACTGCCCTGCTGGCATCGGCGGCGGCCCTTGCCCTGTTCGCCGCGCCCGCCATGGCGCAGGACGCCGGTCACAGCTGCGCACCGGCTGATCCTGCGGCGCTGGATGCGTGGCAGGGGGTCTGGCTGCCCGAAGGGCTCGATACCGATATCTCGGGGCGCTTCCTGTCCCGCGGATCGAAATTCGTGGGCTTCGATGCACCCTGGAACGAGGCAGGCTGGGAGCGCGTGCGCGCCAATCTGGCATTGTTCGGCACCGGGGAATATCGCGTCATCGGCTTCGGCTTTCCCGCCATGCTGGATACCGCTGGCGAGCTGTCCTTCTACGTCGGCCACAACCAGACGGTGATCCTGAACGTCTATCGCGATGTGCAGGTCATCCATACAGACGGCCGGGAACACGTACCCGCAGACGAGGCGTTCCCTTCAACCTGGGGCAGTTCAGTGGGCTGCTGGGAAGGCGACACACTGACGATCGATACGCGCTACATGCAGTTCGATCCGACCTTCAGCCCCGGCCATGCGCCCCTGTCAGACCAGGCGCGCTTCGACTGGACCCTGCGCGTTGTGGAGCCGGGAAAGATCGCCATGCGGATGTCGATCACCGATCCGGTATATCTCGACGCGCCATGGGTCGTTGAAAACACCATGCTGCGTTACGATTCGGCCGAAAGCCTGCTGCTCGATGGCAGCAACAATGATCGCACCGTGTTCGAAGACGGATCGCACACGATTGCCGCAGGCGACAGGACTGGCTTGCCCGACATGCCGGAACCCGTGCCAATGGAGGCGGCGGAATTGGCATCGCTGGCGGGGCATTACGTCGATGAAGCAAGCGGCGCTGCCTTCACTTTCGAGGCGCGCGATGGACGGCTGTGGGTGACCATGCCCATGCTGGCGGAACGCAGCACGACCACGCCGCTGTTCCCGCAATCAGCATCCCGGGCAGTGGGCCTGATCGGCCATGTGTTCGACTTTGATGCAACCGGCGGTGGCGAGGTGGCCCGCGTTCAGATCACGCGGCCGGACGGGACGCAACTGACTGCGGAACGCGCCGCGCCCTGAAGTCGCCCTGCAAGGTCAGCGACGCGTCAGCGCGTCTTCGCATTCGCTCATCAGCTGGGCGATGATATCGGCAACGGGTTCTTCCTTCGTCACCATGCCGACGCTCTGGCCCGCCATCATCGAGCCGCTTTCGACATCGCCATCGATGGCGGCGCGCTTCAATGCGCCAGCCCAGAAACGTTCGATTTCAAGCTGGGCCGCTTCCATCTCCACCTCGCCGCGGTCGAGCTTGGCGGCCACTTCGCGCTGCTTGGCGGTGAATTCCTCGGTGCCCTTGTTCTTGAGCGCGCGGACCGGGATCACCGGCAGGCGCGGATCAACCTGCACGCTGGCTTCGGCATCGCGCGCCTTGGCGCGGAAGAAGGCCTTCTTGAAATCGGGGTGAGCGATGCTCTCGGTTGCGCAGGCAAAGCGCGTACCCAGCTGCACGCCGACTGCGCCCATTTCCAGATATCCCGCGATCATGTCACCCCGGCCGATGCCGCCTGCCACGAAAACGAGATGCTCGGCAGCGAGCTCGGGCAGGAATTCCTGCGCCAGCACGCTGGTGGCAACAGGGCCGATATGACCGCCCGCTTCCATGCCTTCGATCACCAGCGCGTCAGCGCCGGAACGGAACTGCTTCTTCGCCAGCGCCAGCGTGGGCGCAAAGACGATGACCTTGGCACCGGTCTGCTTGATCGCATCCATGCTGCCCTTGGGCGGCAGGCCACCGGCCAGCACCACATGACCCACCTGGTGCTTTGCGCAGACTGCGATCAGATCGAACAGGTCCGGGTGCATGGTGATCAGGTTCACGCCAAAGGGCTTGTCCGTCAGCGCCTTGGTCCCGGCGATTTCTGCATCAAGCAGTTCGGGTGTCATCGCACCGCAGGCAATCACCCCGAAACCACCGGCATTGGAAATCGCAGCCACGAGATTGCGTTCCGACACCCAGCTCATCGCGCCGCACAGGATCGCGGTTTCGCTGCCGAGGAATTCGCAGCCACGCTGCATCAGGGCGTTGGTCTTGGGGAATGCGGACATTGTCTCACCGTTGCTGCGGCGCAAGACGCGCCGAGGAAAGGGCGCGTTTAGGCGCGATTGCGGGAAGCGACAAGCGCGGCAGGCAGTTTCACACAAATGCTGTCACACGCAGGGGTAAGGGATGCCTCCGGTTGTCTTGGGCGCAAACTGGGCATATTGTTTCGCATCAATGTCGCCGGACCGCCGGATTGCCAGAACCATCGCGCAATCCTCCAGCCCTGCGACGGGGCTGAAAACAACATGAGGGGTCCGGCATGAGAGTACTGCCATTTACCGCCACCATCCTTGCCGGGATCGGTGCCGCAATTTCCGTTCCTGCTGCTGCGCAGACCGAAAGTTATCGGGTCGAGGCCTATTCGGAACAGACGATCAATCTCAACATCTGCAACCCGGAAGTGTTCATCTCGGTGAACGGCGATGGCGATACAGACCTCGATTTCGTCATTCGCGACAGCCGCGGAAACACCGTGCATTCGGACTTTGACACCACCGATATCACCTTCACCACGCTCCATCGCCGCAGCGGCGTGCAGTGCGAGAATTTCGAGCTGGAAGTGACCAATATTGGCGGTGTGTGGAACCGCTACGAAGTCAGCATGCAGACCACCCGCAGCGACAGCCGCGCGAGCTCCAGCGACGAATGGAACCGTGATGTTTCGCTGGTGAACAACACCAAGGAAACGATTTTTTATATCTACTGGTCGAACACCGGCGCATCGGGCTGGGGGGAAGACCGGCTGGGCAGCGAGATCCTCTCCTCAGGCGATCGCTGGTCCGTGACGGTGGACGATGGTTCTGGCGCCTGCCGCTATGACTTCAAGGCCGTGACCGCTGGCGGACGCGAGATCGAACGCCGCGACGTGAACGTCTGCGGCGTGTTCACGATCACCTTCGACTGAGATCAGGCTGCATCCGCCTCGGCATCGAGACCATAGGTCGAGTGCAGCACGCGCACGGCCAGTTCGGTCTCGTCCGCATCGATCAGCACGGAGATCTTGATCTCGCTGGTGGAGATCGCCTGCACGTTGATGCCGCGATCCGCCAGCGCCTTGAACATCGATGATGCCACGCCCGCGTGGCTCTTCATGCCCATGCCGACCACGGAAACCTTGGCAACATTGGCATCGGTGATGATGCGGTTGAAGCCGATCTTGTCCTTGCGATCTTCCAGCAAGGCCTGCGCACGGGCGAGTTCTGCCTGCGGCACGGTGAAGGTCACGTCGGTCTCGCCCTTGTCGCGGCCGACGTTCTGGATGATCATGTCGACATTGATGCCGGCCTCGCCCAGCGGGATGAAGATTTCGGCCACTGCGCCCGGCTTGTCGGGCACACGGGTCAGCACAACGCGCGCTTCGTTCTTGTCGAGCGCGATACCGGTTACAGTCTGGCGTTCCATCTTCGCTTCCTTCAGGATTTCGTCCATCTCCGCTTCGGAGACGATCATCGTGCCGGGCAATGTATCGGCACTGGGGGCATCATCATCGACAAAGCTGCTGAGCACCTGCAGGCGCACATTGCGCTTCATTGCAAGGCTGACAGAGCGGGTCTGCAACACCTTGGCGCCGACAGAGGCAAGCTCCAGCATCTCTTCGAAAGTGACGTATTTCTGCTTGCGGGCCTTGGCCACGATACGCGGATCGGTGGTGTAGACCCCGTCCACATCGGTGTAGATATCGCAGCGATCGGCATTCACGGCGGCAGCCACGGCCACCGCGCTGGTATCCGATCCGCCGCGGCCCATTGTGGACACGCGGCCATCTTCGGAAATGCCCTGGAAGCCGGGGATCACGGCGATCTCGCCCGCCTGCATCGCTTCCACCAGATTGTCTGCCGGGAAATCGTCGATCCGCGAATTGGCATGGGCACCAAAGGTCTTGATCGGCACCTGCCAGCCCAGCCAGCTGCGCGCCTTGCAGCCCATGGCCTGCAGCGTCAGTGCCAACAAGCCAGCGGTAACCTGTTCGCCGCTGGCGACAACGGCATCATATTCCGCCGGATCATACAGCGGATTGGCTTCGCGGCAGAAGTTCACAAGGCGATCGGTTTCGCCCGCCATGGCGGAAACCACCACGGCCACTTCATTGCCGCCGGCCGCCTGCGCACGCACGAGGCTGGCCACGCGCCGGATGCGTTCCGTCCCTGCCATGGAGGTGCCGCCGAATTTCATTACGATACGGGCCAAGATATGCTCCTTGTCGCGCCCTTGGGGTCAAGCATTCGAGTCTGGCTCGAAGCATCGCGCGCTGTTAGTAGCAGGGCATGTCCGATGCAACTGTCGCAAATGCAACCATCCGCCCCTCGGAGGCCGCGCATTTCGGCGCGCTGGCGGCAGACTGGTGGGACCCGAAGGGTTCCAGCGCCATGCTGCACAAACTCAACCCGGTGCGCCTTGCCTTCATCCGTGAAGCGATAGACCTGCACTGGGCAGGCGATATCCGCTC
This sequence comes from Alphaproteobacteria bacterium, assembly GCA_030431435.1. Taxonomy (GTDB): domain Bacteria; phylum Pseudomonadota; class Alphaproteobacteria; order Sphingomonadales; family Sphingomonadaceae; genus Alteraurantiacibacter. The sequence goes on from JAUIJI010000012.1 coordinate 8,458, forward strand.
TGTAAAGCCACTGGCTGGCAAGAGCGCACTCGATGTGGGTTGCGGCGCCGGCCTCCTGTGCGAGCCGCTGGCGCGCCTTGGTGCAAGCGTGACGGGAGTGGATGCTGCGGCGGAGAATATCGCGGCGGCACGGGCGCATTGCGCAGGCGTCGGCCTCGAAATCGATTACCGCCATGGCGAGCTTTCCGCGCTCGGCCTCGGCACGTTTGATCTCGTGACCAGCATGGAAGTGATCGAGCATGTCGCGGACAAGCAGGCATTCGTGGCCGAACTCGCCAGCCACCTCGCGCCCGGCGGGCTCATGGTGCTTTCCACTCCCAACCGCACCGCCGCCAGCCGCACGCTGCTGGTGGGCGCGGCAGAAGCTGTGGGCGCGGTTCCCAAGGGGACGCATCATTGGGATGATTTCATCACGCCCGACGAACTGCGCGGCTTGCTGGCCGGTGCAGGGCTGGCCATGTCGGACCCCAAGGGCATTGCCTTCAGCGTAGGAAAGGGCCTGCACCTGTCAGACAATCTGGCGCTGAACTATATCGTCACGGCGCGCAAGGACTGACCGGTGATCGTCCGCGACAGGCCGACGCGGCTGGACCTGGCCTTTGCCGTGCGCGGGTCGATCGTTCCTGCCATCGCTCCGCGACTGGTGATGCTCATGCTGCTCGCCGCGGCCATGGTACTGGCGCAGGACCATTTGCCGGGCTTTCCCGAACTGGGCGGCACTGGCTTCACGGTTTTCGGCATTGCCCTTTCGCTGTTCCTCGGCTTTCGCAACAACGCCGCCTATGACCGCTGGTGGGAAGCGCGCAAGCTATGGGGCGGCCTCTTAGCGGACCTGCGCAGCTTCGCCCGAGAACTGGAACTGTTCGAGCCGGATGCGGCGAAGCGCCATGCCAAGCTGCGCCTGGCGCTCGCCTTCATCCACCTGCACCGCGCCAATTTGCGCGGCCTGGCGCAAGACGAGCAGGCGATGGAGCGCGGCGGAGCCTTCATGGATACGCCGCACCCGCCCGATGCCCCGCTGAACCGCATCGCCGAAATCATCGCCGAAGGCACGCGCAGCAAGCGGATCGACGGTTTCGGCGCAAAGGCGCTGGGCGAGAGGCTGGCGAGCATTTCGCTGCAACAGGCGGGGTGCGAGCGGATTGCCACCACGCCGCTGCCCTATGTCTATTCGCTGCTCATTTACCGCACCACTTACCTCTATTGCCTGCTGCTGCCGCTGGCGCTGATCGGCACCGCAGGCTGGCTGACGCCGATCTTCGTCGGCATCGTCGCCTATGTGTTCCTGGGGCTGGCAGAGGTGACCGAAGACCTGTCCCACCCCTTCGGCACTACGCCCAACGCATTGCCGCTCGATGCCATCTGCCGCGCGGCAGAGATCAGTCTTGCCCCGCATCTGGGTGAGGAAGCGCCAGAGCCGATGCAGGCGAAGAACTACTACCTCAGCTGACAGCGCCATGCCCGGCACACGTCACCCCGGATCGGCCCGGAGCGACGATGATGCAGTTGCGGTCAGTCGCTGGAGACGTTTGCCGCTGCGATTGCGGGATCGTCGGTAAACACACCGTCTATACCGGCGGCGCGCAACATTTGCAGCAAACCGGCCATGTTTCCTGCTACCGAAGCGTCATCCGATGATTGCAGCGCTGCGGGCAGGAAGGCGTTCTCCTTTCGCAGCGTCCAGCCATGGACCACAAGTCCGGCCTCGTGAGCAGCATCAACCAGACCGGTGGATGTCCCATCCTCATTCAGGACCAGGCGGATATCCGCGCCGATCCCGTCGACATACTGGCTCACGATTGCGAGCCCCTCGGGCGAAGTCATCCATTCCGCCGTCCACTCCGGGCGATCCACGGGGCCTTCGCCAGCGGCGATCAATTGCACCAGCCTGTATTCGGACAGCTCGTTCAGCTTCACCAAAGGATCGACTTCGAAGCTCTGGATGAAGACTGGCGCATCGGGCCGATTGTATCCGGCCGATCCCAGCACTTCGACCAGCAGGTCTGCAAGGTCATGACCAATGCTGGCGAAATATCCGGGCTGCTTGATCTCCGGATAGATACCGATGACCCGCCCCGTTTCGGCTTCCTTGGCGCGGACCAGCGTGATGATCTCCTGCAGCGTGGGGATCTGGTAGAGCCCGTCATAACGGGTGTTCTGCGGGCGTATCTCGGGCAGGCGCTCCTTCGCGCGCAGCGTGCGCAATTCGGCCAGCGTGAAGTCCTCGGTAAACCAGCCGGTGATCTCCTGCCCGTCGATCATGCGGGTGGTCAGGCGCGAGGCGAATTCCGGGCGCTGGCTGACGTCAGTGGTGCCCGAAATCTCGTTCTCGTGCCGTGCGACGAGCACACCGTCCTGCGTCGCCACGAGGTCCGGCTCGATATAATCCGCGCCCTGGTCAATCGCGCGCTCGTAAGCTGCCAGCGTGTGTTCGGGCCGCTCCCCGCTGGCGCCGCGATGGGCGATGATCAGCATGGCCTTGTCCTCCTGCTGTTGCGCAAGCGCGGGCACGCAAAGGCACAGCCCGACAATGGCAGCAAGCCATTTCACTTGAGCGCCGCCTCCCACTCATCCGCATTGAAACCGACGAGCAAGCCGCCGTCATGCTCCACCACCGGACGCTTGATCATGCTGGGGTTCTCCACCAGCAATTGCGCCGCGCGCGCGGCATCTTCGGCCCGCGCCTTGTCTTCATCGGGAAGCTTGCGCCATGTCGTGCCGCGCCGGTTGAGCACGGTGTCGATGCCTTGCGAGCCGATCCAGCGTTCCACCTTCACCACGTCCGCACCTTCCTTCTTGTAATCATGGAAAGTGTAATCGAGCCCCCCGGCCTCAAGCCACTTACGAGCCTTCTTCACCGTGTCGCAATTGGGGATGCCGTAAAAATGGATGGTCATTGCTTCCTCTCGAAATGGTGGATGCGCGGGGCATCGCAAGCGAACAGCGTGTAGCTTTCATAATAGGCATCGCGACCGCGCCTTTGCACCAGGGCATGGTCCTGCTGGCGGCCCCAGTTGCGCGCCGAGGCCTCGTCAGCCCATTCGGAAATCGCCACCACTTCACCATCCCCGGCTGTATAGCTCTTGAAAGACAGAAACCCGGGTTGGGTGCGAGCCAGCTCCTCCATCCGCACTGCATCGGCGGCATAGGCCGCTTCATCCATGTCGGCGCGCTTGCGGTTGCGGAAGACGACGAGGAACATGGGCCCTCCCTATAGTGGTCCGCCCAGATGCGCATCGGCAATCGCCACCGCCAGCGCGTCTGCCGCATCTGAACCGGCAATCTGTACGCCGGGCAGCAGCACCTTGAGCATGGCCTGCACCTGCTCCTTGTCAGCGCCGCCCGTGCCGACCACTGCCTTCTTTACTTTTCGCGCCGCATGCTCGCGCACGTCCAGTCCGCGCGCGCCACAGGCCGCCAGTACCGCGCCGCGCGCCTGCGCCAGCTTGATGGTGCTCTGGGGGTTCTTGTTGACGAAGATTTCCTCCGCCGCCGCATGGTCCGGTGAATGTTGGGCGATCACCGCTTCGATCGCGGTGGCAAGATGCGACAGGCGCGCAGCAATCGGCGCCTTGGCATCGGTCTTCACCTGCCCGTTGGCAATATGGCTGATGCGGGAACCTTCACTGCGCACCACACCCCAGCCGGTGCAGCTTAGAGAGGGATCAAGGCCGAGGATGATCATTGCATTCCTACCCTCCCGCTCGCGGGAGGGTCGCGAGACTTGGCGAGCCACCGGCGAGCCCTAGTCGCAGCGGGGTGGGCTTTTCTGGCTCCAACATTTCACTGGCCCACCCCCAACCCCTCCCGCAAGCGGGAGGGGAGTATTGTCAGCCCAGCTTTTCCATCACCTCGTCGCTGATCTCGTAATTGCCCCAGACGGTCTGCACATCGTCATCATCGTCCAGCGCATCGACCAGCTTGAGGAGCGTGGCAGCAGCCTTCTCGTCCAGTTCCACGGTGATGTTGGGCTTCCACGCCAGCTTGACTTCCTTGGCCTCGCCCAGCGCCTTTTCGAGGCTGGAAGCGACTTCGTGCAGGTCTTCTGCAGCAGTCCAGATTTCGTGCCCGTCTTCCGAGGATGAAATGTCTTCCGCGCCTGCTTCCAGGGCGGCCTCCAGCACCTTCTCCTCATCGCCCGCTTCGGCGCCATATTCGATATAGCCGACTCGTTCGAAACCATGCGCCACCGAACCTTCGGTGCCGAGATTGCCGCCGTTCTTCGAGAAGGCGGTGCGGATCGAGGTCGCAGTGCGGTTGCGATTGTCCGTCAGCGCATCGACGATGATCGCGCTGCCGCCCGGGCCATAGCCCTCGTAGCGCACTTCCTCGTAATTCTCGCCATCGGTGGCGCTCGCCTTGTCGATTGCGCGCTGGATATTGTCCTTGGGCATGGACTGCGCCTTGGCCGCATTGACCGCAAGGCGCAGGCGCGGGTTCATGTCCGGATCGGGCATGCCCATCTTCGCCGCCACGGTGATCTCTCGGCTGAGCTTGGAGAAGAGGTTGGACCGCTTCTTGTCCTGCGCACCCTTGCGGTGCATGATGTTCTTGAATTTGGAATGGCCTGCCATGGTTTTCGCTGTTCTGTTGTTTGCAAAGAATCTGCGCGAAGCCCTAGCCAAGGGACGCGTTGCAGGCAATCCGTCAGGGCGCAATGTCGAAGTGATGGGCCTTGATCTCTTCGCGAGCGAACCTGCGATAGAGCGCTCGGGCGGGTTCGTCCTCCGGGAAGACGTCTGCCTGCACGAAGATTGTCCAACATCCTTCGCTGCGCGCGATTGCCCGGCAAGTCTCGATCATGGCAGATGCGATCCCTTCTCTCCGGCGATCTTTGGCCACGGCAAGATCGTAGATGAACAGTTCTGATCGCTGCTGCTCGAACTTCGGCAGGATGTAGCCGCCGATCGCGCCGGTGACCCTGCCTTCTTCCTCGGCAATCAGCAGGAGAACCTCGCTTCGCTCGAGCAGGCTTTCCGCGTAGGCATCATCGGGTTGCCTGTGGCTGTAATTCTCCAGCTCGCCAAAGACGTCGGCGAACAGATGGTTCATTGCCCGGAAGGCGACCAGATCCCCTGCGCCGAGACGCCGAACCTGCATTGCGTCACACCTTCACCGCCGTGCCGGTGGCGGAAACCATCAGCATGGAACCTGTCTTGCCGATCACCTCGTAATCAAGATCCACGCCAACCACGGCATTGCCGCCGCGCGAGGCGCATTCGGCCTGCAGTTCCTGGATCGCCTGCTGGCGCGCATCAGCCAGGATGCGCTCGTAACTGCCTGACCGGCCACCCACGATATCACGGATATTGGCGAACATGTCGCGGAACACATTGGCACCCACGATCACCTCTCCGGTGATCACGCCGAGATATTCCTGGATCGGGTGGCCTTCGATTGTCGGTGTGGTGGTTACGGTGATGCCGCGCGCATCTTTCCATGGACCTGCCATTGGCGATTTTCCTTCCCTGTTATTGCCGTGTTACTAACATAACACAGCAAGGCTGGAAAGGTTCCGGTCAGCGCGCGGAAACCGGTGCGTTTAGCCGAGGCCCAGCGCCGCCTTGTAGGTATCGAGCACCATTTCCATTTCCTGGCGGTCGTTATTGTCCATCTTCCGCAGGCGGACCACCTGGCGCATGATCTTGGGATCGTAACCCACGGCCTTGGCTTCGGCATACACGTCACGAATATCGTCAGCGATGCCCTTCTTCTCTTCTTCGAGGCGTTCGATACGCTCGATCAGAAGGCGCAGGCGATCATCGGTGGCTTCGGCCATTGGTATGCAACTCCAGTGAAATGAGAATCGGTTGGCCGCTGGTTAGCGGGGCAAGTGGCGCGGGTGAAGCGCAACTTATCCCCGCCTGCCTGTGGACAATTCAGCCGCTGCTCTCAGGCGTTCTTCTTCAGGCTCTCTTCCATGCGGGCGAGCTGTTCTGGCGTCGCTTCGGTCTGGTACTTCGCCTTCCACTCATCCATCGGCATGCCGTGGATCAGCGCGCGGGCCTCGCCCTTGTCACCCGGATAGCCGGCATCGCGGATCCAGTCCGCCAGGCAATTGCGGCAAAAGCCGGACAGGCCCATCAGGTCGATATTCTGCGCGTCATGGCGCTTTTGCAGGTGGCGCACGAGGCGGCGAAAGGCGGCCGCGGCCACATCGTCGGACAGCTGCTCGAGCTGGTCGGTATTGTCAGGCATATTCTCGTCCTTGTTTTGTCGCGCCGCTCTGCCATAGGCTTTGCCCCATGACAAAAGCCGAGACGCTGAAATTCACGCCGCGTGGCCGCAAGGTCAAGATCCTCGCCACCATAGGCCCCGCCAGCAGCGATCCCGATACCTTGCGCGAACTGTTCCGCGCCGGTGCCGATGCCTTCCGCTTCAACATGAGCCACGGCGAACATGCGCAGCATGCCGAGAACTTCAAGACGGTGCGCATGCTGGAAAAGGAATTCGGCCGGCCCATCGCCATATTGTGCGACCTGCAGGGCCCCAAGCTGCGCGTGGGCACGTTCAGGGATGGCAGGGCGACCATCGCACACGGCGCGCCCTTCACGCTGGATCGGGACGAAACACCGGGCGACGCGACCCGCGTCTGCCTGCCGCATCCCGAGCTGTTCGAGGCATTGTCCGAAGGCCAGCGCCTGCTGATCAACGATGGCAAGATCCGCCTGCGGGTGAAGGAAATGACCGCCGATGCCGCGCATTGCGTGGCCGAGGTTGGCGGTGTGATTTCGGATCGCAAAGGCGTGAACGTTCCCGATGCCGAAGTCCCCATCCCCGCGCTCACTCCCAAGGACAGGAAGGACCTCGCCTTCGCCATGGAGCAGGGGGCGGACTGGATCGGCTTGTCCTTCGTACAGCGGCCCGCCGATATCGAGGAAGCCAAGGCGATCATGAAGGGGCGCGGTTTCCTGTGCGCCAAGATCGAGAAACCGCAGGCGGTGCAGCGGATCAACGAGATCATCGCCGCAGCCGATGGCATCATGGTCGCGCGCGGCGATCTGGGCGTGGAACTCAACCCGGAAGAAGTGCCGCCGCTGCAGAAGAAGATCGTCAACGCCACGCGCCTCACTGGCAAGCCCGTGATCGTGGCGACGCAAATGCTCGAAAGCATGATCGACAGCCCCATGCCGACGCGCGCCGAAGTGTCCGACGTGGCGAATGCCGTGTATGACGGGGCCGATGCGGTGATGCTGTCTGCCGAGACGGCGGCAGGCTCATGGCCTGAAGAAGCGGTGATGATGATGAATTCCATCGCTCGCCAGGTGGAGCGTGACGAGGACTACAAGGAACGCGTGCGCATGCTTGACACGCCGCCCGATGCCACCACTGCAGACGCTCTGGCACACGCCTGCATGACCATTGGCGATACGATCGACCTGAAGGCCATCTGCGTCTTCACGTCCACCGGCTCGACAGCGCGGCGCGTTGCGCGCGAGCGGCCTAGCGTGCCCGTCATGGTGCTGACCCCGTCGGTCTCGGTCGCTCGCCGCGTTACCTTGCTCTGGGGGGCACATCCCGTGGCGACCAAGGATATTGGCAGCTTTGAAGAGATGATTGCCAAGGGCAAGCGCATGGCCTTGCGCCATGGCTTTGCCGAAGGTGGTGAGAATATCGCCATGCTCGCAGGCGTGCCTTTCGGCAAGTCCGGAGCGACAAACCTGCTGCATGTCGTCAGCCTGACTGGCGACGAACTCGACAATCATGTCGACGATGGCAGCGAGGACGCGACCGAGGCCTAATCCGCTGCGGCGTCCGCAAGTCTTTGCTGCAAGTCGTCATCCAGCGTCACGAACCCGCCGGACAGCGCGTCATACTCCCCCGAAGCGAGCTCGACGCAGCGATCCGCTGTGCGCGCAAGGTCGTCAAAAGCGTCTGGCTCACTCTGCTTGGCTTCGAGCCGCTTGACCATGCCGCCCAGATATTTCTGCGCGTCCGGGCTTTCCATCGTGTCGCGACCGAGCTGGGTGAAGGCGAAGCCGGGATCGAGCGCAAAGCTGCACACGCCGGTATCCCGCAGTTCCACGCCCACTTGCTCGACCAGCCGGTTCAGCGCCACCTTGCCCACGCAATAGGCGGAGAGATGCGGCGCCACGATCCGCACCGCCTTGGCCGAAATGCAGATGATCCGCCCGCGATTGCGCTCGATCATGCCCGGCAGTGCGGCCTGCATCAGCAGCATCGGCGCACGCTGGTGCACTTCCTGCGCGCGCCACCATTCCTCGCCATCCACCTCCCACAAGGGACCGAAGGGGCCGGGCACAGCGGCGTTGGATACGAGTAAATCGACGGGGCCGAGCACCTGTTCGATATCGGCAAAGGCAGCGGCAACGCTTTTCGGATCAGTGACATCGCAAGCCACCGCATGCGCGGTTCCGCCCGAATCGCGGATGCTGGCGGCGACCTCTTCCAATTGACTGATCGTGCGCGAGGCCACAGCCACGCTGGCACCTTCACTTGCCAGCCTTTCGGCGATTGCGCGGCCGAAGCCGCGCCCGGCGCCTGTTACCAGCGCCACCTGTCCTTCAAGGATTCCCATGCGTCATCTCTCCCTCGCGAGACAGGGCTAATCGCAGCGCGATGCGCTGTCGAGAACAGACCTGTGATGCAAGGAAAACTGGAGCGGGCGAGGCGATTCGAACGCCCGACCCTCACCTTGGCAAGGTGATGCTCTACCCCTGAGCTACGCCCGCTCACTGACGCTTCACCGGATGGGCGAAAAACCCGTCTCCCGGTGGGGAGGCGCGCAACTAACACCAGCTTCTGAAGTGCGCAAGAGGCAAAACGCAGCAAATTTCACGCGGCTCGAAATACCCTCTATACCCTTCACAAATGCGCTGGATGCGCCATTTAGGGGTGCACAGACACAAACCGCATCAGCAGGAGCAGCCAATTGGCAAGCATGGGCCTTAATCTCGACGAACAGAAAGCCGTCGAACGATTCCAGAAACAGGTTGTCGAACCCAGCCAGACCAAGCTGGTGATCCTCGATTTCTGGGCCGAATGGTGTGGGCCATGCAAGGCGCTGGCGCCGATGCTGGAAAAGGTCTGCGCCGAATATGCCGACAAGGGCGTGGTGCTGGCCAAGGTGAATGTGGACGAGGAAAAGTTCATCGCCAGCCAGTTCCAGGTCCAGTCCATCCCCACCGTCTATGCCATGTTCCAGGGCCAGCCCGTGGCAGACCTGACCCCGGCGCGCAGCGAATCGCAGTTCAAGGGCGCGTTGGACCAGATCCTCAAGCAGCTGCCGATCGAGGGCGGCGAAGCGGGTGATGGCGAAGGCGGGCAGCAGATGCCCGATATCGCCGAACTGGTCGAAATGGCCGAGAAGGAACTGGCCGAAGGCGATGCCGAGCGCGCCGCACAGATGTTCATGCAGATCGCCCAGATGGACCAGACGAAGCCCGAAGTCTTTGCCGGTCTGATCCGTGCGCTGGTTGCGGCTGGCCACAAGGATGCTGCGCAATCCGCTTATGACGGCCTCCCGGACGAGATGAAGAATGCAGACGCCGTGCAGCAGGCCTATAGCGCGCTGGAACTGGTCGCTGCCGACGTAGATGACAGCGAGCTTGTGGCCCTGCGCGAAGCGGCGGCTGACAAGACCGACATGGAGGCGCAGATGGCGCTGGCCGAAGCGGCCTTCGCCGCCGGTGCACGCGACGAGGCTGCGGAGGTCCTGCTCGCCATGGTGCAGGCAGACCCGGCATGGAACGAAGGCGCGGCCAAGGCCAAGCTGCTGCAGATATTCGAAGCCGTGGGCCTTGAGGACCCGTGGGTTTGGGCCCAGCGCCGCAAGCTCTCCCTGCTGCTGTTCGGATGACGGCAAAGCGCCTCTCGATCTTCCCGCTGACCGGGGCGATCCTGTTCCCCGGCCTGCAGTTGCCGCTGCACATCTTCGAGCCGCGATACCGCGCGATGGTCGGCGATGCGCTGGCACGGGACCGGCTGATCGGCATGATCCAGCCGCAGGAAAACCGCGAGGGTGCGCCGCTCTATTCTGTCGGCTGCATCGGCAAGATCGATGATGTCGAGACCAGCGAGGACGGGCGCTACAATATCGTGCTGACCGGCGAGGCGCGCTTTCGCGTGCTGCGCGAACTGGACGTGACCACGCCTTTCCGCCAGGTCGAGGCCGAACTGATCGAGGAACCTGCGGGCGAAGTGCTCGCCTTTGCCGAACGCGCCAGCTTTGAAAGCGAAGCGCGCAATTTCGCCGATGCACAGGGCTATTCGGTGGATTGGGAATCGGTCGCGCAACTCGACGACGTCTCTCTTATCAACGGCCTCTCGCAAATTGCCCCCTTCGACGGGGCGAGCAAGCAGGCGCTGCTCGAAGCGCCCGACCTCAACAGCCGCTGCGAATTGCTGGTGCAGCTGATGGAATTCTACGGCCGCGGTGATCCGGACGAGGATCGGGTTACGTTGCAGTGATCGCGCGACCTGTCCCCCTCCCGCCTGCGGGAGGGGAGTTATCTCGCCCTCACCCTTCACCCAAAACTACTTCTCAAACCATCGATCACATATTGCGCTGCCAGTGCCGCCAACAGCACACCCAGCAGGCGCGTGATCACTGCTTCCACTTTCGCGCCGAAGATCTTCATCAGCGGGCTGGCCGCCATCAGCGCCGCAAGGGTGAGCAGCAACACCGCACCCAGCGCGCCGAGCACCACCAGCGTGCCTTCCAGCCCTTCCGCCTCGCCTTCCAGCAGCATGATCGAGGCGATCGCGCCGGGGCCTGCCAGCATAGGCATGGCCATGGGGAAGACCGAGACGTCCTCGTAATCGGGATCGTCCTTCAATTTCTCCGCCCGGTCGCTGCGGCGTTCGGTGCGTTTTTCGAACACCATTTCCAGCGCGATCAGGAACAGCATGATGCCGCCTGCGATGCGGAATGCATCGAGCTCGATATGCATCGCGCCGAGCAGGTCCTGACCGAACAAGGCAAAGCCGACGAGGATCACCCCTGCGATCAGGCACGCGCGCAAGGCCATGCTGCGCCGCGCGGCAGGCGTGGCGTTGGTCGTCAGCCCGGCATAGATCGGCGCGCAGCCGGGCGGGTCGATCACCACGAACAGGGTGACGAAGGCAGACAGGAAAAGCTCCATCATCGCACATCACTCCAGCGGCCCGTGCCGAAATCGAGCGCAGTCTCCCACAGCCCTTCGCGCAGGATGAACACGCGGATGCGGCGGCTGCCGTCGACGCTGGAAGACCAGCGCCAGTACAGCGTGCCGTCGCTCGAAGCCTCTCCCGCTTCGCTGATGGAATCACCCGTCATGGCGACGCGCAGGTCAGGAATGTCGGCAAAGCGGGCGCAATCGGCCACCTTGCCCTCGATGATGTCCAGCCCTGCCACCACGATGGTGTTTTCAGGATCGGCGATCTCGGAATCAAGCGGCGGCTTAGCCGGTTGCGGATCATCGGCCGCCTGCAGGCGATAGGTCCATTTGTAATCACGGTCCGACTGCAACTCCCACACGCTGGCGTAGCTGCCGACGACGCCATCGGCATTGCGATAGCGCCCGAAGCTGACCGCCACCGTGCCATCGCAGCTGGTCCAAACCGAATTGGGGCCCAGTTCACGCGGGTAATCCACCGGATCGACATCGGAAGTGCGGAGCCGCCCGAGTGCGGTGTGGACGACAGCCGAAGATACAGCATGTTCGCCCAGCGCAGCACTCAGTCCCTCTTCGCGAAGCGCCTTGGCAAAAGCGATATCGGCAGCGACGATCTGCCCGGGCTCACCCGTTGAAGGCAGCGGGCGATGCTCCTGCCGCTGGCGGCGGAATTGCGCGTCGGCAGGCAAGGCGGTGGTGGCGACGACCGCCACAGCCGCAATCCCTGCCAGCCAAAGCTTCCCTGAAAACAAGTTTGCCATGAAACCGCCCTGCGCTGACGCGAGCGGAAAGTCAAAGGCGCATCGCTAGATCGCGCTGTAGGCCATCCCGTCGACAACGATCCGCAGGATGTTGAGCCCGATGATCAGCACCATCGGCGAGAAGTCGATCGCGCCGGTATTCGGCATCAGCTTGCGAATGGGATTGAGAATCGGATCGAGGATCGCATTCAGCGCCTGCCAGATAGCGGCGACGAAATTGTTCTGCATGTTGACCACGTTGAAACTGATCAACAGGCTGAGCACGAATTGCGCGATGACGAAGATGATCAGGATCGAGACCAGATATCCGATGATCTGAGAGAGCGTAAACAGCAGCACGTGCCAAACCTTTCCAATGCGTCCCGAAGGATCAACCTAGCCCATCGGGCCAAGGTGTATCAACCATGTAATACGGATGTTTGCAGGCGCAAGCCTCAGGCGGAAACCAGCGTACCTGCGCCGCGGCTGGTGAAGAATTCCAGCAGCATGGCATGCGGCACCCTTCCATCGAGCACCACCGCCGCCTCGCACCCGCCTTCAACCGCGTGGACGCAGGTTTCCAGCTTGGGGATCATGCCGCCGGAGATCGTGCCATCCTCGCGCAGCCGCGCGATATCGGCCGGGCGCAAATCGGTGAGGAGGTTGCCCTGCTTGTCGAGAACGCCGGTCACGTCGGTCAGCAGGAACAGCCGTGCGGCCCCCAACGCCGAGGCAATTGCGCCGGCCATCGTGTCGGCGTTGATGTTGTAGGTGTGGCCCTGCCCGTCAGTCGCGATGGGGGCGATGATCGGGATCATGCCGGCATCGCTCACGGTCTTGAGGATGGTGGTGTCGACTTCCCTGGGTTCACCCACGAAGCCGAGGTCCACCGCCTGTTCGATCTGGCTGTCCGGGTCCTTCACCGTGCGCTCGACCTTTTCGGCGCGGACCATCTTGCCGTCCTTGCCAGACAGGCCGATCGCCTTGCCGCCCGCCTGGTTGACCCAGCCGACCAGTTCCTTGTTGATCGCGCCTGACAGCACCATTTCGGCGACTTCCGCTGTGGCCTTGTCCGTCACCCGCAAGCCATCGACGAATTGCGATTCCACGCCCAGCTTCTTCAGCATCGCGCCGATCTGCGGGCCGCCACCGTGCACCACCACAGGGTTGATGCCCACCGCCTTCAGCAGCACGATATCCTCGGCAAAATCCTTCGCCGCCTCGGGATCGCCCATGGCATGCCCGCCATATTTCACCACGAAGCTGCGCCCGGCATAACGCTGGAAATAGGGCAAGGCCTCGATCAGCGTTTCCGCCTTGGCCAGCATCTGCTTGTCACCTGTCGTCGTCATAGTGATCCGCGCAATAGTCGCTTTGCACTGTGCTGGCTATATCCATAGTCGAGGTAAAGTGGACGCGATTGGCGGCGAACCACGTGGTTTCCCGAATGCCGGTGAGGGAGCGCGCGCCATAGCCTTGGCTGCATGGCGACCATCATCACAATACTCCGCCTGGCCCTGCTCCCGCTCCTGCTGGTCTGCGTCCCCAATGCTGTCTCGGCACAAGACGCGGAGCAGGGCGCCTTTTCCATCTGCACAGGCAGCGGGCGGGTGACCTGCGTCGTCGATGGCGACACCATCTGGTATCGTGGAGAGAAGATCCGCATCGCGGATATCAACACGCCGGAAATCTCGCGCCCGTCGTGCGAGAGCGAGGCGCGGCTGGGTGAGCTGGCGACCCGGCGCTTGCTGGCGCTGCTCAATGCAGGCCCTTTCACGCTGGAACGCGATGGCCGCGATACCGATCGCTATGGCCGCCTGCTGCGGGTGATCACCCGCGACGGGCGCAGCCTTGGCGATATCCTCGTCGCCGAAGGGCTGGCGGAAGAGTGGCAAGGCCGTCGCGGCGACTGGTGCGCTGCTTGAAGCAGTCCAAGCGGTCTTGGGCTTGCCAAAGTCGGGCATCGCGGTGATGCTGCATCCCCATGAAACGCAAGGACTATGAAAAGGCGCTCGAGCCGCTGGAGCACGAGCTGGTGGCCATGGCCCATTGGGCGAAAGCCAAGGGAGAGCGCATTTGCGTGATCTTCGAAGGGCGCGACACCGCTGGCAAGGGCGGCACGATCAAGGCGATCAGCCAGCGCATCAACCCGCGCCAGTGCCGCGTGGTAGCCCTGCCCAAGCCGACCGAGACCGAGCGCACGCAATGGTATTTCCAGCGCTATGTCCCGCACCTGCCTGCCGCTGGCGAGATCGTGCTGTTCGACCGCAGCTGGTATAACCGCGCGGGCGTGGAAAAGGTGATGGGCTTTGCCACTGACGATCAGGTCACCGCCTTCCTGCACGATGCGCCCCGCTTCGAACGCATGCTGACAGACGACGGCATCCGACTGTTCAAGTACTGGCTGAGCTGCGACCAGGAGCATCAGGAAGAACGCTTCGCCGAGCGGCTGGAAGACCCGCTCAAGCGCTGGAAGCTCTCACCCATCGATATCAAGGCGCGCACCCGCTTTGCCGACTATTCCGCCGCGCGCGAGGCGATGTTCGCCGCCACGCACACCGAATATGCGCCGTGGACCGTGGTGGATTACAATGACCAGAAGCAGGGCCGCCTCACCCTGATCCGCAACCTCCTCGACCGCTTGCCCGACACCGCCGTGCCGCAGGAAGAGATCGACTGGCCCGAACTGGATCACGAGCCGCTGGACGAGGAGTTCCGCCTGATCCAGCCGATCCCGCATTACGAGGCGGATGATGGCTGATGCCTGAGGCGCGAATGGGCGAGCCGGGAGAACCGGCCCGCCCACCACATGCTTACGGCAGGTCGAAGAAGTCCACCCCGCCGGTTTCGAGGCTGTAGTAAGCCCCCACCACCTTGAGCCGCCCTTCGGCTTGCGGGTTCATCATGATCGGATCGGTCTGGTTGCGCAGCTGGTTGACCACGCGGCTGACATTGGCCCGCACCGAGTTTTCGAGGAAGTCGCCCTCCTTGTCGCGCACCGAGAGTACTGCGGGGATGATCGGTTCCACCATCGGGCCGATCGAGCCGGGGAAGGTGGCGTTCTCGGTCACCACCTTGCTCGCCGCATCCACCGCGCCGCAGCTTTCGTGGCCCATCACCACCACCAGCGGCACGTTGAGCACCGCCACGGCATATTCGATCGAGCCCAGCGCCACCGTGTCCACCGTGTTGCCGGCATTGCGGATAATGAACAACTCGCCCAGCCCGCGACCGAACAACAATTCGGGCGGCACGCGGCTGTCCGAACAGGTCACATAGGCTGCAAAGGGCTGCTGCCCGCGCGCCAGGTCGAGCCGCCGCTGTGCGCTCGTCAACACGCTGGTCTGTTCGCCTGCGAGGAAGGCGCGGTTGCCTTCGCGCAGCAGCTCCAGCGCCTCGTCCGGGGTCAGGTCAGCGCCTGCCGGTGCCGCCGCCATTCCGGGCGATCCCTGCGCCGAAGCCACCGTTGAAGTGCCTGCCAGTGCCGCTGCGCCCATTGCGCCTGCACTGCCGACCAATTGCCTTCTTGTCATCATCACGAACTCCTGTGTCTGTTTTGTCAGGTTGAAAAGTCATCCCTCCAAGGAACGCCGCGCCATCCATCTCGCGGCGTGAAGTCGATCAGGCTGTTTGCGGCGTTGCAGCCTCCTTTCCTGCTTCGGGCTTTGGCAAGCTGCGCGAGAGCAGCAGGTAGCCTGCAATCGCCGCGACCAGCGATCCGCCGAGCACGCCGATCTTGACCGCGTCGATCATCGCCTGGTCCGCAAAGGCGAGGTTGCCGATGAACAGGCTCATGGTGAAACCGATGGCGGCGAGCAGTGACAAGCCGTGCAGCTGGCGCCAGTTGATGCTCTCGGGCATGCTGGCCCAGCCCAGTTTCACCGCAGCCCAGGCAAAGCCGAAGATGCCGACCTGCTTGCCGATCAGGAGGCCCAGCGCGATGCCCAGCGGCAGCGGCGCAAGCACGTCCGACAGCTCGAGCCCGCCCAATGCCACACCGGCATTGGCGAAGCCGAAGATCGGGATCACGAGGAAGGCGACATAGGGGTGCAGGCCATGCTCCATCCGCTCGAGCAGGGAGCCATCGCGGGTCTTCATGGGCACGCACATGGCAGCAGCGACACCGGCTAGCGTGGCGTGAACGCCGCTCTTCAGGACAAAGACCCACAGGATGATGGTGAGCACGACATAGGGAACCGATGAAGCAACCCTGGCGCGGCCCACCGCCGCCAGCACCGCCAGCGTGACGGCTGCACCTGCCAGCATCGCAAGGTCCGTTTCTGCCGTGTAGAACAGCGCGATGATCGTGATCGCGCCGATGTCGTCGATCACCGCGATGGCCAGCAGCAGCGCCTTCAGCGCCACCGGCACGCGCGGGCCGAGCAGCGAGAGGATGCCGAGCGCAAAGGCGATGTCTGTCGCCGCCGGGATCGCCCAGCCGGAGAGGTTCTCAGGCGTGCCCCAGTTGATGCCGAGGAACACCAGTGCCGGGATCGCCATGCCGCCCAGCGCCGCGAACAGCGGGAGCGAGGCCTTGTCCCATGAGTCGAGTTGGCCTGCCAGCGCCTCGCGCTTCACCTCCAGGCCGACAAGGAAGAAGAACACCGCCATCAGCCCGTCGTTGATCCACAGGATCAGCGGCTTCTCGATCATCAGCGCGCCAAGCCCCGCGATGGCGGGGGTCTGCAGCCAGCTCGAATAGAGCGACGCCGCCGGGCTGTTGGCAACGACCAGCGCGACGGCGGCGGCCACCATCAGCACGATACCGGCGGCGCTTTCCTTTTGCAGGAAGTCTCGCAAGGCGGGGGCGATTGTCTTCAGCATGGATTGTCCCTTTTTGCGGGGCTTTCCGGTGTTCCGGGAGGTAGTGCGCGGAGGATGGCCTGTCCCTGAGTGAGGGGATGGGGGGAACCGGCACAGCACCACCCCCCGCGCGCGCCGCAGGTGCCTGTCAGGCCACCTGTGGCGATTTCGAGCGTCGCGTCAGGCGATGGATCATGTCCTTCACCCTCAGCTTCATCTTCTTCAATCGGGTAAGTTCGAGCTGGTCGGGCACACGGCGCTTCATCGCTGCGCGCAGGGCGTCATCGATGCGCTGGTGCATCTCGATCAAACGATACAAACGGGCCGTCATCCTTGGTCTCCTTGAAAAGGACATCACGAGGGTGATCGGTCAGCTGTTTGCGCTGATGTTTCCGGGAGGTTTGCGGGTCCCGGAGTCAAGAGCGCATCGGCTGTCCGATGCGGTCCGACATCACGAGCGTCAAATGAGAACGCCCGCCAGAGGGGCCCGGTCCGCATCTTCAATTTGAGAGCGATTCACTCTGATTTCAAGAGGCTGTGTGCGATTTTTATTTGACATTTTATCAGTATGTTACGCGACAACCGGCGCTCGACCACCGCCTTTGGTCCCTGTCGGCTTGTATCGCGAATCAGCCTGTCGCATGGTCGAATCGATGGTTCGCACACCCCGCTTTGACCGTGGCCCCGCCGCGCGCCGCCGCTGGTTGCAGCGCCTGTGGCGACGAAGCCGCTATATCCTGCTCCTCGGCCTGCTGCTCCTCGCCTGGCAGCTGTGGAGCGATCCGCAGATGCGCGCGCGGATCGGCCTGCCGGTGGCGGAGGGCGAGCTGGTCACCACCCGCTTTCCCCTGTGCGACGCGCCCGGCTATGCGCGCAATTGCGTGGTCGATGGCGACACCTTCCGCATCGGCAACCGCCGCATCCGCATAGAGGGCATCGACGCGCCCGAACGCGAAGGCCGGTGCCCCGCCGAAAGCGAAGCGGCGGTGGCCTCCACACGCGCCCTCGCCCGATGGCTCAACATCGGCCCGTTCCACATGCTGCCTGCAGGCAGCGTACCGCGTGACCAATATGGCCGCGAATTGCAGCGCGCCTGGCGCGTGACGGAGGACGGGCGGTACGAGGACCTCGCCGACATCCTTGTCCACTCCGGCCAAGCTGTCGAGTTCGGCCGAGGCGGCGCCAGCCGCTGGTGTGGCTGAGCCGCGCCCGAAAGCCCAGCTTACTCGGCCGTATCGCCTTCGGCAGCGCCATCCTCGGCCATTGCACCGTCCATTTCCTCGGCCGGAACATTGGTCATTTCGGTTTCGGGCAGCTCGACATCCACGCCCTCGGCATCGACCGGCGTGGTGATCAGCTCACCGCCGCTCATGTCCTCGGCGTCAGCTTCCAGCTCCACTTCCTCGGACTGGCAGGCGGCCAGCGAGAGGGCGAATGCGCCGATCATGGCGGCGCGGACTGCGGTGCGTGCGCGTGTTGTCATTGAAACGAACTCCCTTGCGAGCCGGCAGCCCCATGCTGCCCGCTTTGCCTGATTGTGCGAAGTTGCGCGCGATGACGCAAGCGCCTGATTAAAGCCGCTCGCGCCTCAGGCCTGCGCTTTCTCATGCGAGGCAAGCAAGCCCTGCAATACGGCCACGCGCTTGCGCTCCTCGGTGAAGCTCTTTTCGGGATGCGCGGCAATCTGGTCGAGAAGATTCCGCAATTCCCGCTTGCGATCGTCAATGCTGGTTTCCTGCATCGTTTCTCTCCTTTCCAAAGGAGAGAACGCAAAAGGCCGCCGATGGTTTCGACACAATCGGCCACGCCGCGCCCGGTGATGGAACGCTCCTTGCCTTTGTAAGACAGTGCCGGGAGGCGGCCCTCAACCATCGCAACCCTCCCCGCGCGCGAGTTGCGCGACCAACTGCAGCAGCGCGGAATTGTCCGCTTTCCAGCGGGTTGCGCGGTATTTGCCGCGATACATAACCACCTGCGCCAGCCCGGTGGCGAGCCTGTATCCGGCATCGAGCCCCGTGGACTTTGCGGAAGAGGTCGCAACACTGCTCCGCCCCCTGCCCAGCGCCACGTCCCACGCCGCCGCAAACCCCGCCGCCCCGGCCCGCTTGCGCAAGCGATAGGCGCTGGTCTTGTCCTTCCCCACCATCGCCGCCGCCGTGGTGACGCAGCGCGTCTGCGCCAGATAACCGATAAACGCCGCCTGCCGCTCCGGCGTCCACCCGTCATGCCGCGGGCTGACGGGGACAGGGTGGAACGCAGGGATGCGGCGGCGGGTGCGGGTGCTGCTCATGCGCGGGAGGGTGGCGGAGGAATGCTGGTGTAGGAAAGTGCCCACCCCTAACCCCTCCCGCAAGCGGGAGGGGGACATGGTTGCGCCAGGAATCTCCCCTCCCGCTTGCGGGAGGGGCCGGGGGTGGGCAATCCAAACCTTGCCGCAACCACCCCACATGACCAAAACCACAACATGCCCGAATGGACACCCCGCAACACCACCCGCGCCCGCACCCTGCGCCGCGAGGCGACACCGGCAGAACGCACGCTGTGGGAGCACCTGTCACGCGGCCAATGCGGGGCAAAGTTCAGCCGCCAGATGCCGCTCGGCCCTTACTTCGCCGATTTCCTGTGCCGGTCACTCAGGCTGGTGGTGGAATGCGACGGCTTCAGCCACGACCTCGAACCGGAGAAGGACGCCCGCCGCGATGGCTCGATGCAGGCCGAGGGCTACACCGTCCTGCGCTTTGCCAATGAGGACGTGCTGCACAACACCGAAGGCGTGGTGCAGATGATCAGGCAGGAAGTAGAACGCCTGAAATCCAAGACCTGAAAATCCCTCCCGCTTGCGGGAGGGAAGCGAGACTTGGCGGCTCCCCCGCCTAGTCGCAGCAGGGTGGGCAATCCCACCACCCGCTATTACGCACCATGGGGCAAGTGGGGCCTTCCGGCCCCATGCCCACCCCTAACCGCTGTGGCTGCGCCACGCCTTCGGCTCCCCGCAGGCGGGAGGGGGACTGGGTAGCGCCAATCCTCACCCCTCCCGCTTGCGGGAGGGGCAGCGAGACTTATCAGCTTGCTGATTAGTCGCAGCGGGGTGGGCTTTCAGCCGAGGGAATTAGGTATACTGTCCCCCGAATTCTATGGGTGAGGGAATTAGGTATACTGTCCCCGGAATTCTATCCCCGGAATTCTATGCCCGGAATTCCCCAGGTATACGGAATTCCCCTGAATTCCAAAAAGCACCAGCATTCCCCGGGAACAACCGGGAATAACCGGTAATAAGCGGTAATAAGCGGTAATAAGCGGTAATAGGCGCTAATGCAGGCTAATGCAGGCTAATGCAGGCTAATGCAGGCTAATGCAGGCTAATGCAGGCTAATGCAGGCGGCCCAACCATCAATTCCACTCAGTGGTCAACTCACTAATCGCCGTCACCTTTTGACAATGGTAAACGGTAGGAATCACTCGCGCCCTTCCGATCTTCAACCGACTTAACAGCGTTGATCCAAGCCGCAAATGAGCGGGTTGGAAGCCGATAGAAGCCTTGCCTAGTTGGGTCTGCGATTAGAATGTTACGCGTCTTTAACGCATTCAAAGCATTGGAGACGGTCGTCGAGCTCTCACCCGAAAGGTTCAAAATCTGCTTTCGCGAAAGCCATTGATCTCCGAAGTCAGCCATTGAATTTAGGATATTGCGATATCTCTCCGAGGATATCTTTCCATAATACAAGTCGTCAAAGTACTTGCTTCCCAGCTGAGCGATCGCGCCGTCCTTGTCATATGCGCCGTTAACAACATCAAGGGCATCAATATCGTCGTCAGTGTCGGCTTCAAAAGCACAATAGGAAAATTGTTGGATAAAGTGGGGATAGCCTTCAGAAAGTTCAGCCAAGAGATCCAAACCATCGTCTGAAATCGAGGTTTTGCGATCATTTTTAGAATTTGCTTCACTCAAGCCACGTCTGACCACCTCTTTCCTCTCGTCCGGCGCCAAAGGAGAAAGGCTTAAGAGATTGAAAATGCGAGCTGCCGATGGATGGCTGCTACGAATTCTATCTAAGAGAACCGGCAGTCCAGCCAATCCAAAAACAACATTGTTGCAACCAATCCTGGAAAGCCGCTCAGTGAAGTACTTTGTGAACTCCCCCAGCCCGGCTTCGGAGCTAGGCGCATCTGCTTCGTCGATAGCAATGAATATGCCGTCAAACTCGGCTTTTTCACAAAACTCTGCCATCTTGTCGGCAAGCTCGTCCCGAACGCTTTCAGGTTCGACGACTTCGGACTGCTTATGATAACGAACGCCGAGAACTTCCCAATTCGACAAGAACTCCCAAACAGATTTTGCCGCCTCGACCTTCGCTTGAATTCTCTGAAGCTCAGATTTGAACTGTCGAGCAATCGCACGAACGATCTCTAGCTGACTCGCGACATTCCCGAGTTCAACTGGAATAACCAAAAAGTTGAGGTCAGCACCACCTAACGGTTTGATCCGACCAGAAGCGAAGTTCGAAACGAGAAACAGAAGGGAGGATTTGCCAATTCCTCGCTCGCCTTCAATTATGAAATGTATCGGGTTGCCGTGCTTCGTTTGAAACAACGATTTCTCCACGGCTTCGATTTCCGCAGTGCGGCCGGTAAACATTCCCGGGGCGACAATGCCATTAGGCTGAAAGGGATTGAATTTCACCGAAACAGCTTATCGCTTTGACCAAGATACTTCAATCTACAGCATACCAATCCCTACTCCGCCGCCTGCACCCCGCTCTCACCGTCACCAAACAGCCCCGGACCGTCATCCTCGGCCTCTTCCTCGTTCGCGGCCTTGGCTTTCTGGCGCTTGTCGAAGCTGGACCACACGTCCTGCCAGTTGCCCTTGGTGGCGCCCTTGGAATATTCGGTGGCGCGGGTTTCGAAGAAGTTGGCGTGCTCCACGCCGTTGAGCAGCGGGGCGAGCCAGGGCAGCGGGTGGTCGTCGATCATGTAGATCGCCGGCAGGCCCAGCTGTGACAGTCGCCAGTCCGCGATATAGCGGATGTAGCGCTTGATTTCCTTCGCCGTCATGCCGGGCACGGGGCCCTGTTCGAAGGCGAGATCGATGAAGGCATCTTCCAGCCGCACCGTCTTCTGGCACATGTCCATGATGTCTTCCTTCACCGATTTGGTGAGGCAGTCCCGTTCCTTGGTGAAGGCGTGGTAGAGGCGGGTGATGCCTTCGCAGTGCAGGCTTTCATCGCGCACCGACCAGCTGACGATCTGGCCCATGCCCTTCATCTTGTTGAAGCGCGGGAAGTTCATCAGCATGGCGAAGCTGGCGAACAGCTGGAGGCCTTCGGTAAAGCCGCCGAACATGGCCAGCGTGCGGGCGATATCCTCGTCATTGTCGACGCCGAATTCCTGCAGGTAATCGTGCTTGGCCTTCATCTCCTCATATTCGAGGAACATGCCGTATTCGCTTTCCGGCATGCCGATGGTGTCGAGCAGGTGCGAGTATGCCGCGATGTGGATCGTCTCCATGTTGGAGAAGGCGGCGAGCATCATCTTCACTTCGGTCGGCTTGAAAACGCGGCCGTATTTCTCGTGATAGCAATCCTGCACCTCGACATCCGCCTGGGTGAAGAAGCGGAAGATCTGGGTGAGCAGGTTGCGCTCATGATCGGTGAGGTTCTGCGCCCAGTCGCGGCAATCCTCGCCCAGAGGCACCTCTTCGGGCATCCAGTGGACCTGCTGCTGGCGCTTCCAGAACTCATAGGCCCAGGGATATTCAAAGGGCTTGTAGGTCTTACGGGCTTCCAGCAACGACATATGGTATCTCCGGCATGAATCGCGAGTTACCAACATAGGAAAACATGACGCTGATTCGAAGGCAAGGAGCCAAGTTTTTGCGGGGATAAATCGTGCGACGAAGCGTGGCTGGCGTGAGTCGGGCGGAGTGGGGTGTCAGGCTACCCACGCAACCAGCAGGACTGAGCTGACGACGGCCGCCGCTACGATCATACCGATCTTGGCCTCGCGCGGAACGATGGTGTCGGGCGGAGTGAGGTCAGAAGCAGGGCCGCGCTCTTCCGGAGCGGTGAACCAGCGCCAGATCCACTCCGCCAGATAGAACAGCATCAGGATGGGTGAGAATGCTTCCCACCAGTCGATTTCGAACTGCGTCGTCAGCAGGAAAGAGACGATGACGGCGGCGGGCAGGGCGATCGCGCCGAGCCATTGTGTCTTATGATTGCCGGTGTTGGTCTTGCCGTCTTGCATGAGTCGCAAAGACTGTGCGCAGTAGCGCTTGGCGTCAAGCGCGCTTCAGTCCGCGCTCCTGCCCACGCGGCGGGAGATTTCCAGCCCGATCAGCATCGGCGTGGACCACAGCCAGGTGAGCAGTGATGCCTCGCGCCAGCCGCCGTTCTCGGGCAGGTGCATGGAACAGGCATAGATCTCGAACAGATTGTCCGGCGTGCAGGTGGATGGCCAGATGGCGTCCCAGTACAGGTATACGCCCAGCCCCACCCAGAACACCTGCGCGATATAGAGCGCAAGATAGCGGGTGACGCGCACCTCTCCATACCCGTGATGGGTGGGGAACCTGTTTGCACCGTGGCTGGACATGGCGCTGGTCATAACCGCGTCGTGGTTAACGAATTGCTATGCAACCATGCAGAATCGGGCGGATTTTTGCGCCTTGCCGGACATCAGTTTTCCAGCATCACGAAGGGCGCCCAGATCGCCGGATGGGCAGCATCGGGAATGGCCTTGTCTGCCATCAGCGCAAGCTGCGCCTGCCGCAGCGCTTCGGCGCGCGATGTGCCGCTGGCGCTGCGTCGCACGGTCTCCACGCTGAGGAAGCTCGCCGCATCGTCGCGCACGCGCCAGTGGCTCAGCATCAGGCTGCGCGCGCCTGCCCGGGCGAAGGCGCGGGCGAGGCCGGAATAGCCCGGAGCGCCAGCCGCTGCGCCCGCCGATGTCTCACAAGCCGAGAGGATCACCCAATCGGCACCGAGCGAGAGCGCGGCAATCTCGCTCGCGGTCAAGAGGCCGTCGCTACCGCTCGCCGGATCGGGCGAGAGGAGCAGCGCAGGCTCGGCCAGCCCCGGCACCTCGCCGCCCGCCAGACCGTGCGTGGCAAAGGCGATCACCCCGAAACCGGGCAGGTCCTGCGCGGCGAGGTTGGGTTCGGTGGCCTGGTCTTCGGCAAGGATCACCCTGCGCGCGGTGCCCATCGCGCTGGCGAGCGATTCCAGCTCTCCCTTCGCGCCGGGGAGCAGCGGCAAGTCCAGCCCGCCATCTCCGCCAATCCCGGCAGCAAGGCTGGATGGCGCGCCCACCCCGAGGAAGCCATTGTTGCTGGCAGAGCCGCGATGCGATGGCAGCTCGGACAGGTCCGCCAGCACCTCCACCGCATGGCTGCGCAACAACCATGGCGCATCATCCAGCGTCTCGCCAGCAGGCGCGGTCAGCAGCATGGCAGGTGACAGCCGCGCCAGATATCCGCTCGCCGGGAACAGCAAGTGCCGCTTGCGCGCCAGCAAGGGGCGCAGCCTTTCGGGGAACAGCACGTCATAGAGTTCGGCCGCCGCCGCACTGTCGAAATGGCCTGCCTGCCGCGCCGATGCGTGGAGCCGTGCGGCGAGCTGTTCCACCGCGAAACCGGGCATTTCGGTTTCGCCCCATTCCACCCCTTCGCGAGCGACCAGCAGGGTTACCGCGCGATCGCGCAGAGTCAGCGGCAGCACCAGCAACTCGTCCTTGCCCAGCGCCGCTTGCAGGGTGGCAAGGCTCGCCGGATCAGGCCGCGCCATGGCGAGGTAACCGGGATAGTCACGCTCCAGCACGGCGCGTTCGGCAGCGATTGCGGCGCGCGCATCGGCAAGGTCCACCGTCCACTCGGCCATGTTGACGCCGCCACCGCCAGCCTGTGCCGCCAGGATGGCCTGCTCGACCTCCGCCTCGCGCGCCTGCGCTTCTTCCAGCCGGTCAAGCACGTCGCCCAGCCCTTGCTCGCGCGCCAGCGTTCCGGCGCGGATCTGCGCGTTCGACAGGGTGAGTTCGGAGGTGAGCCGCAATTGCGCCACCCGCACCGCCGCCTGCATGTCCCCCGCCGCCAGCGCCACCTGCAGGTAATCACCCAAAGTCAGCGGCAGTGCCTGGCTAAGGTGGACCAGTTCGGACTGGCTGGCCGAGAGGTCGAACAGACCGCTCGCCAGGCTCTCTGCAGCCGGAGCGGCCAGCGCCATCGCTTCCTCATGGCGGCCCAGGTCAGACAGGATGCGCGCCTTCACCAGCCGGGCGGAAAGAATCTCGCTATGGCCTTCGGGCAGCCCCGCTTCGAGCAGCACCAGCCCGCTTTCGACCAGCGCCAACGCCTCGTCCGGCTCGCCGACGCGCGAGAGATGGTCGGCCAGTTGCACGCGCCCGCTGCCGATGTGGTGGTTGTCGGGAGAAAGATCTGCTTCCAGCCGCGCCACGCCGCTGCGCGCCACCGCAACCGCTTCATCGATCCGCCCTTGCCGCGCGATCACCCGCGCAAGGTTCGTCTGCGAGATACCGGCAGTGTAGGATGTGGCCTTCGCCCCGATGCGGCCTGCCAGCCCCGATGCCGCATTCAGGATGGCTTCGGCTTCCTCCAGCCGCCCGAGCAGTTCCAGCGCGCGGCCGAGCATGGACAGCGCATCATAGACGTAAGGGTCATCATCCCCGCGCAGTTCCCGCTCCAGTTCGAGATGCCGCCGGATCAGCGGCAGCGCCTCGGCATAGCGGCCATGCTGCATCATCACCGCGTAGGAGGTGTTGAGCACATTGCCCATGCGCGGATGGTCGTCAGGCAAATGCGACAGGGCGTAGTCGCGCGCCTGCCTGATCGCTGCCAGCGTATCGGGCCGTTCAAGGTAGTATTTCACCGCACCGCAGGAACTGGCATCATTGACCACCATGGCGGGGTTCGCATCGGCCGCAGCCAAGCCAAGGTCGCGCGCGGTGCAGAAAGCCTCTTCCGCCGTGGCGAGATCATTGCGGGCAAAGGCGAGATAGCCGCGCGCATTGTGGGCAAGAGCGAGATCGCGCAGCGCCGCCTCGCCTGCCGCAGCGGATGTTTCCACCGCTCGGGCTGCCCATTGCTCCGCCTCGTCCAGTCGCTCCAGCTCGGTCAGCAGAAGCGAGCCATAACCCAGCAGTTCGCGCCATGCGCGGCTGTGCTGGCCGGATGGTTCGATCAGCGCGCGGGCCTGTTCAAGTTCGGCCCAGCCCTGCTCATGCTCGCGAGCATAATAATGCGCGATGGCCAGGCCCAGCAGCGTCTCGCCGCGCAGCGCGTCGGGCGTTGCGGGTTCGGCAAGGAGAGGTGCGGCAAATTGCTGCCATGTGGCGAGTTCATCGGCCGGCGCCGCGAGCCTGTCGCGCAGCCGCATCTCCTCGATCGTCGCGGATTGCGCGGCTGCAGCAACGGGCAGAAGGGCAGCCCCGGCCATCGCCAGCACTACTCCCGGTCGCGCGACCCTTCGCTTCCCCAAGCAAGCAGCCTTTCCCATTGGCGGGAAATGTGGCCGATTTATTCAATCGGCGCCAGCGTGGAATTGGCACCCTGGCTTAGTCGCCCTTGCGCGATTTCGATCCGAAGAAACTGCCGCCGCCCAGAACGGTGATGCCCAGGAAGAAGCCGAAGTCATACCAGCCGCCGGTATTGGGCACGGCATAGACCGCGATGTCATCGCTGAAGAGCGAGCCGATCCACGCCCACGGGAAAATGAACCCGTGCCACAGGCCCCACCAGAAGCCGGGCACATCGCCGCCTGATGCGACGGTGGCGTCGATCTGCGATGCGCAGGCGGAGAGGAGGAGGGTTGCGGCGAATAGCGCATATACCCTCACCCTTTCGGCGCTGTGCGCCTCATTCCCTCTCCCATCGGGAGAGGGAGGGGCCCGCCGCGTAGCGGTGGGAGGGTGAGGGGATCTGTCCATGTCGCTACTCTCCATCACCAGCCCGCAAATGCAAAGCAATCGTCTGCAAGACGCCATCAGTGTTCGACAAAACCTCATTGTTCCAGAAGCGCAACACACGAAAACCCCGCTCTTCGAGGTAGCCCGTCCGGCGCGCATCCCCGCTTTCCTGCACGGCATGCTGGCCGCCATCCACCTCGACGATCAGCTTGTGCCGGAAGCTGAGAAAATCCGCAATGAACGGCCCGACCGGAGACTGCCTGCGAAACTTGGCGTGCGGAAATGCCTTGCGCAGTTCGCGCCAGAGCACCTGCTCCGCATCGGTGGCCACCTTACGCAAACGGCGGGCGCGATCGACCGCACCCGCCGGGGAATTTGCATAGGTTCTCATTTGTCCCTCACCCTTTCGCGGCTTCGCCGCTCTTTCCCTCTCCCACCGGGAGAGGGAGGGGCCCGCCGCGAAGCGGTGGGAGGGTGAGGGTTACTGACAGGCCAGGCACTCGTCGTAATCGGTCGTCGGCAGTTCGTATTTCGCCGGTTCGCCGGTGTTGTCTGCCTCCACGCCGCCGGCAAAGCCTGCGCGCTGCACGGACTTGGACCGCAGGTAGTAGAGCGACTTGATGCCCTTTTCCCATGCCTGGAAGTGCAGCATCATCAGGTCCCACTTGTCGACATCAGCCGGGATGAACAGGTTCAGCGACTGGGCCTGGTCGATGAAGGGCGCGCGGTCTGCGGCGAATTCGAGCAGCCAGCGCTGGTCGATCTCGAAGCTGGTCTTGAACGCGGCCTTTTCCTCGTCAGTCAGGAAGTCGAGATGCTGGACCGAGCCGCCCTTCTCGAGGATCGAGTTCCACACATTGGTGGAATTCTTGCTCTTCTTGTCGAGGATCTTTTCAAGGTACGGGTTCTTCACAACGAAGCTGCCCGACAGCGTCTTGTGGGTGTAGATATTCGCCGGGATCGGCTCGATACATGCCGACGTGCCGCCGCAGATGATGCTGATCGACGCAGTCGGCGCGATCGCCATCTTGCAGCTGAAGCGTTCCATCGCGCCCATTTCTTCCGCATCGGGGCAGGGGCCGCGCTCCTTGGCGAGCATCATCGATGCCTCATTCGCCTTGGCGTTGATATGCTTGAACATCTTCAAATTCCACACCTTCGCCATCGGGCTTTCGAAGCCGATGCCCTTGGACTGGAGGAAGGAGTGGAAGCCCATCACGCCCATGCCGACCGAACGTTCGCGGCTGGCGGAATATTTGGCGCGGGCCATCTCGTCCGGCGCGCGGTCGATATAGTCCTGCAGCACGTTGTCGAGGAAGCGCATGACGTCCTCGATGAACTGCTTGTCGGTGTTCCACTCGTCCCACTTTTCAAGGTTCAATGAGGACAGGCAGCACACCGCCGTGCGATCATTGCCGAGGTGGTCGATGCCGGTCGGCAGGGTGATTTCCGAACACAGGTTGGAGGTGGAGACCTTGAGGCCCAGGTCGCGGTGATGCTTGGGCATCATGCGGTTCACCGTGTCTGAGAACACGATATAGGGTTCGCCCGTGGCAAGGCGCGTTTCCACCAGCTTCTGGAACAGGCTGCGGGCGTTGACCTTGCCGCGCACCGAACCGTCCTTGGGGCTCTTGAGCTCGAAATCCTCGCCCGCACGCACCGCTTCCATGAACTCGTCGGTCAGCAGCACGCCGTGGTGCAGGTTGAGCGCCTTGCGGTTGAAGTCGCCGGAAGGCTTGCGGATTTCGAGGAACTCCTCGATTTCCGGGTGGTGGATGTCGATATAGCAGGCAGCCGAGCCACGGCGCAGCGAGCCTTGCGAGATCGCCAGCGTCAGGCTGTCCATCACCCGCACGAAGGGGATGATGCCACTGGTCTTGCCGTTGAGGCCCACCGGCTCGCCAATGCCGCGCACATTGCCCCAGTAGGTGCCGATGCCGCCGCCCTTGGAGGCGAGCCAGACATTCTCGTTCCACGTGCCGACAATGCCGTCGAGGCTGTCTGACACGGAGTTCAGGTAGCAGGAAATCGGCAGGCCGCGACCGGTGCCGCCGTTCGACAGAACGGGGGTGGCGGGCATGAACCACAGGTTGGAAATATAGT
>JAUIJI010000142.1 GCA_030431435.1 Alphaproteobacteria bacterium
TCTGCTCCACCAGTGCCTCCAGCCCGTCGAACTTCGCTTCGGGGCGCAGGAAGTGGCGCAGCGATACATCGACCTGCTGGCCGTAGAGGTCTCCGGCAAAGTCGAAGAAGAAGGGTTCGAGCAGCTCCTTGGGCGGATCGAACATCGGGCGCACGCCGATATTGGCCGCGCCGATCATCTCCTGCCCCGTCGCCGGAATGCGCGCGGACACGGCATAGACGCCGAAACGCGGGCGCAGATACTGCCCCAGGTCCATGTTGGCGGTGGGATAGCCGATGGTGCGGCCGCGCTTGTCGCCGTGGATCACCTCGGCGCGGATGGCGAAGGGGCGGGTGAGCAGTTCGGCAGCGATTTCGCATTCGCCCGCCTTCAGCGCATCGCGGATACGGCTGGAGGAGACGATTTGCCCGCCATGCATCACCGGGCTGACCTGCCGGGACTCAAGCCCACAAGTGGCGCCCACCTCGCGCAGCACCTGAACATTTCCGCCGCGCGCCTTGCCGAAGGTGAAGTCCTCGCCCGTCACCACGCCTGCCGCGCCGATCTGCCGGGCGAGCAAATGCGCAACGAAATCGCCCGCTTCCATCGTTGCCAGCAGCTCGTCGAAATGGAAGACGAGCATCGCGTCAGCTCCGGCAGCGGCGAACAGTTCCTCGCGCTGGTCAAGGCTGGTGAGGCGGAAGGGTGGCACATGCGGGGCGAAATGGCGCACCGGATGCGGATCGAAAGTGGCGACGATGGCGGGGCGGCCCTCGGCGCGCGCCCAGCGCACCGCTTCGGCGACAACCTGCTGGTGGCCAAGGTGGAAGCCATCGAAATTGCCCAGCGCCACGATGGCACCGCGCAAATTTTCGGGCACGGGGTCTCTGTGATCAAGGCGCATAAGTCAGCGCGCTTCCTGCATTGGGGAGAGGCTCGCTGCAAGCACCCGCAGCGCATTTTCGCCCATCGCCGCGCGGATTTCGCTTTCGGTGAAGCCTTCGTCCATCAGCGCCTGCGTGATCTGCGCAAGGCCGGTGGTGTCGAAAGGCGTGGTGACCGTGCCATCGAAATCGCTGCCGAGAGCCACGGCCTCGATCCCGACGAGATCGCGCACATGGCGCATCGCGCGGGCAATGGCGCGCGGGGAGGTTTCGCACACCGCACCGTCCCAGTATCCGATGCCGATAACGCCGCCGGTGGCCGCAACCCCGCGAATCTCCTCGTCCGTCAAATTGCGGTTTTCATCGCAGGTCGCCTGCACCCCGCCATGGCTGGAGACGACCGGGCGGCGTGCCATGCGCAGCACTTCGGCCACGCAGACATGGCTGCAATGGGCAATGTCGACGACCATGCCCATCTCCTCCATCTGCTGCACTACCTCGCGTCCCATGGTCGTGAGCCCGCCCTTGTTCACCCCGTGCATCGATCCGGCGACTTCATTGTCAAAGAAATGCGCCAGCCCCGCCATGCGCACGCCTGCGTCGTAGAGCCGCTGGAGATTGGCGATATCGCCTTCGAGATTGTGCAAGCCTTCGACGGAGAGCATCGCGCCCACGGCATCCGACCGCTGATCGGCAAGGCGGGCAAGATCGGATGTGTCGCGAATGCCGATCAGCGCACCGCCGGATTCGGCAATCGCCCGATCCAGCTTTGCGGCGTGCCAGAGCGTGCGCTCGGTCAGCGAGAACCAGGTCCGCACCGGCTGCAACTGGCCGAAGGCGAGCAGGGTGATGCGGTCCGTGCTGTCATCATTGTTGTCGTAATTCTGGCCTGCCGGGGTCTTGGTGACGCTGGAGAAGATTTGCAGCGCCACATTTCCATCCTGCAATCGCGGCAGGTCGACATGGCTGTGATCCGCCCGGTCCAGCATGTCGCGCTTCCACAGCAGCGTGTCGGCATGAAGGTCCACGATGGTGAGAGTGTCGTGCAAGGCCAGCGCTTCAGGAGAGACCGCGATGGCAAGGGTCGGGTCCACACGGTTCAGGTCCCGATCGACATAGCCGGGAGCAATGGCGAAAAAAGCGATGGCCGCCACAGCCAGCAGCCCCAGCAGGCCGAGGCCGATCTTGCGGATCATGCCGAAGGTTCGCCCGCCCGTTCGTAGGTGACGAAGTCATAAGGCGGCCAGCCATCGGCAGCTGGAAAGCACTCTCGGCCGGTCTCGGCCCATTCCGCAGGGTCGGGCGCGGGCATGAAGACATCGCCGTCCGTATCCTCATGCACCTCGGTGATTTCCCAATGGGTCGCTTCGTCAGCCAGAAGCGCGAAGATCTCCGCGCCGCCGATCACCGAATAATCGCCGTCGCCCGCCAGCGCGATGGCTTCTGCCGCGCTATTGGCCACTTCCGCGCCTGTCGCGGACCACTCCGCATCGCGGGTGAGCACGATATGGCGGCGGCCGGGAAGCAGGCCGGGCAGGCTGTCGAAGGTCTTGCGCCCCATCACCATCGGCTTGCCCATCGTCAGGCGCTTGAAGCGTTTCAGGTCCGCGCTGATCTGCCACGGCACATCGCCATCCTTCGCGATGCAGCCATTGGTGGCGCGGGCGACGATGAAAAGGACGTTGCGGTCCGGGGTGCCGGTTTCGGTATCGCTCATGCCTCAGCCCACCCGTGTGATATGGCCCATCTTGCGCCCCTCCCGCGCCTCGGCCTTGCCGTAGAGGTGGAGATGCGCCTTGGGGTCGGACAAATGGCCGACAACGTCCAGCGCCGCTTCGCCGATGAGGTTGTCCATCACGATGGTTTCGGCAACTGCGCTTGTATCGCCCAGCGGCAAGCCGCAGATGGCGCGCACATGGTTCTCGAACTGGCTGGTGACCGCGCCCTCGATGCTCCAGTGGCCGGAATTGTGCACGCGCGGGGCCATTTCGTTGAACACCGGGCCATCCTTCGTGGCGAAGAACTCGCATGTCATCACGCCCACATAGCCCAGCTCTTCGGCCACTTTCTGCGCCAGCGCGCGCGCTTCTTCAAGCTGCTCGCCGACGATGGCGGGGGCAGGCAGCATGCTATGCGCCAGGATGCCGTGCTCATGCGTGTTGTGCGTCGAATCCCAGAAACGCACCTCGCCATCGCGTCCGCGCACGAGGATGACCGAGAACTCGCATTCGAAATTGACGAAGCCCTCATAGACGAGTGCGGTCTTGCCGATTTCGGCCGCGTCCATCTCTGCGGCGGAATTGATGCGCCACTGGCCCTTGCCGTCATAGCCGTCGCGCCGGGTCTTCACGATGGCAGGCGCGCCATGCTCGGCAATCGCGGCTTCGAGGTCTGCCATGCTGGCGACATCGGCAAAGGGGGCGGGGCGGCCACCCAGCCGGGTGACGAAAGTCTTTTCGCTCAACCGGTCCTGCGCCACTTCCAGCGCGCGGGGGCCGGGGGCAAGCTTTTCCTGATCGAGTGCCTCCAGCGGGGCGACGGGTACGTTCTCGAATTCATAGGTGATGACGTCGCAGTCTGCGGCAAAGGCGGCGAGGGCCTTTTCGTCATACCATCCGGCGCGGGTGTGCGCGGCGGAGACGTCTGCAGCGACCGAGTGATCGTCCGGCGCGTAGATATGGCAGCGATAGCCCAGCTGGGCGGCAGACATGGCGATCATGCGGCCAAGCTGGCCACCGCCGAGGATGCCGATTGTCGCGCCTGCCGACAGGGCTGCCATGGTCCGTGTTTCCCCTGTCAGTTGCTTACTGGTCGACCGGCTTTTCCGCCACGGCGGCGGTCTGCGCATCGCGGAAGGCGATCAGGCGCTCGGCAAGCGCAGCATCTTCGAGAGCGAGGATCGATGCAGCCATGATCCCGGCATTCTTTGCCCCGGCTTCGCCAATCGCCAGAGTGCCAACGGGGACGCCCGCAGGCATCTGCACGATCGACAGCAGGCTGTCCTGACCGGACAGCGCGCGGCTCTTCACCGGAACGCCCAGCACGGGCAGGTGCGTGAGCGCGGCCACCATGCCGGGCAGGTGCGCAGCGCCGCCAGCGCCAGCGATAATGACCTTGAAGCCCTCATCCGCAGCGCCCTTGCCGAAGGCATGCAGCCGGTCCGGCGTGCGGTGCGCGGAAACGATGCGGCAGTCATGCGCAACGCCCAGCTCGTCCAGCACCTCGGCGGCGAGTTTCATGGTTGGCCAGTCGGACTGGCTGCCCATCACGATGGCTACTTCTGCGGTCATCTGCCTTACCGATCCTTCAGGTAATGCCGTTCGCCCGGCTGCATGGTGTCGTCAAAGTCATAGACGATGGGCTGGCCGGTGGGAATCTCGAGGCCGGTGATGTCCTCATCCGAGATGCCGGAAAGGTGTTTCACCAGCGCGCGCAAGCTGTTGCCGTGGGCGGAAATGATCACCGTTTCGCCGCTGGCGAGGACCGGCAGGATATCCGCTTCCCAATAGGGCAGCACGCGCTCGATGGTCAGTTTCAGGCTTTCGGTGTCGGGAATGGCGATACCGGCATAGCGGGCATCGCCTGCAAGGTCATATTCGCTGCCCGCTTCCAGCGGCGGGGGCGGCACGTCGAAGCTGCGGCGCCAGATCTTCACCTGCTCTTCGCCATGCTTTTCCGCCGTTTCGGCCTTGTTGAGGCCGGTCAGCCCGCCATAGTGGCGTTCGTTGAGACGCCAGTCCTTGGTTTCCGGGATCCAGATTCGGCCACAATGTTCCAGCGCCAGGTGCAGCGTCTTGATCGCGCGTTTCTGGACGGAGCAGAAGGCGACCGTGGGCAGCAGGCCTTTTTCGGCCATCAGCTCACCGGCAGCCCTGGCTTCGGCCACACCCTTGTCTGTGAGGTCGACATCCCACCAGCCGGTGAACCGATTTTCAAGATTCCATTGGCTCTGGCCGTGGCGGACGAGGATCAGGGTCGGCATCTTCTACTCCAATTGTCAGCACCGGCCCTCTCCCCCTCCCGGCCACCCATAGCATTATCCTGTTGGGTGGCCGGGAGGGGGAGAGGGCCGGTGCCGCGCCGCGCAAGCGGCAAACAGGCATGACGCAGCCGTTAGCCCGTCGAATCGCCCTTGGGAAGGGCTGCATCGCCCTTCTCGGCCATGGCCTTTGCCTGCGATTTGCGGCGACGCAGGTTCTCGCGCAGCTTGGCGGCCAGCCTTTCCTCGCGCGAAAGCTTGGGTTCTTCGGTGCTCATGGCGCGTTTCATATGCGTTTTTGCCGTCCTATCTCAAGCTTGGCTTGACTTTCGCCGCCTTGCCGACAATAGCGCGCGCCTGCCCTGCGAGAGGTGATCTCGCGGCTCGAAATGGCACGCTGCTGTAGCTCAGTGGTAGAGCGCACCCTTGGTAAGGGTGAGGTCGAGAGTTCAATTCTCTCTAGCAGCACCATTTTGTTTCCTAGCCTCAAGCGCCGGCGTTCGCCGCTGTCTCTTGTTTCATGAACCCGCATCCGCGGGTTCGTCCTCCCGGCTGTTCCCTCCGCTGCGCTGCGGGGCCGGTCCGGGCGGGCGGTCGCCCTTGCGGTCCTGCGGACCGTTTCCCAACGCAAGTTTCATGACTTGGAATGGTCGCTGAGCCGGAGGCGAAGCCAGCGCGCGACTGCGCGCCGGCCGGTAGGCCGAAAGCCAAGCGAGCCGGATGGCTCGCGCCCGGCGCTTGAGGGACTAAACAAGAGATCCCCCCACGCTTGCGAAGCGCAAGGGCTTGCGTCACATATCCCTTATGGACCCACGCCTTGCCAATGAGGGGCTTACCCCGCTCGATCCCGCCTATGTCACCGTGATGCGGATCGGCACGCTGATAACGGCGGTGCCCTTTGTGATCGCCGCCCTGGTTGGCGAGATTGGCGGCATGCTTTTTGCGGGCGCTTTCCTTGTCCCCGTGGTGTTCGTGTTTGCCTTGCTGGTGCTGCTGGTGCCGCTCAAACGCTTTAACGCGCGCGGCTATGACATGAGCGAGGACAGGCTCCGCGTCGTCGCTGGCCTGCTGTTCCGCAAGGACACCGTGGTCCCCTTCAGCCGCGTACAGCATATCGATGTGGAGCAAGGCCCGCTCGAACGCGCCTTCGGCATTGCCCGGCTGGTGTTGCATACGGCGGGCACGCACAATGCCTCCGTCACCCTGCCCGGACTGCGGCATGAAACCGCCACCGAAATGCGCGAGGCGATCCGCGCGCATGTGAAACGCGAGACGCTGTGAGCACCACCCACGAAGAGGAAATGGCCGAGGGCTGGCAGCGGGTTCATCCGTTCGCAGTCTTGGTGACCGG
>JAUIJI010000013.1 GCA_030431435.1 Alphaproteobacteria bacterium
TGAGCGCGAGAACCACAAGATGATGCTCGACCACTACCAGCAGACCAAGAATTTGCTTGTCAGCGACAGCTCGAAGAAGCTCGGTTTCTTCTGGGCTCTTCAGATGGCGCAGGCTGTTCTCGGGTGCATAGGATACCATGTCCCCTCGAAGGTGAAGGTGTAGCGGCTCGGCCTTTGCCATGATGAAGCCTGCGCGATCCGCTCGCCGCCGGGGACACGCAATAGCATGTCCCCGGATGCTCTCGCCACTCCGCTTTGTCTCCACAATGTCCTACAGCCCGTCCGCCTGCTAGTGCCGATCGATGGCCTGCCTGCTTCCGTTCCTTGATCGCGCTCCACCAGCGCGCCGCAAATCCGCGCGTGGCCGGGCATTTTGCGGCGCTGGAATTTCCTCTCCAGAACCGTGTTCCATGCGTTCCATCCGTGCAGGGTTTGCGGCAAAGCGAGGCGGTGATGAGGGGCACGTTATGCCGCCTCCTGCCGCTTTACAGGCCAGCGGGCTTGTGCGAGCATCCGGCCCATTCGGAATTGAGGGACGGGGAATGATGCACAAATTCAAGGGCCTTGCTGCGTGCGCAGCGCTGCTGGGCGCGCTGGTGATGCCGGCATCGGCGCATCACAGCTTTGCCATGTTCGACAGGCAGGGCGAGATGTGGCTGGATGGCACGGTCAAGGAATTCCAGTGGACCAATCCGCACACCTTCATCCAGGTCGAAGTACAGCAGGACGGCCGCACAACCGAATGGAGCCTTGAAGGCGGCAGCCCCAACATCCTCTCGCGCAACGGGTGGCGGCGCACCGTGCTGAAACCGGGCGACCATGTCCGCGTGCTGATCTATCCGCTGCGCAGCGGGGAGCCGGGCGGATCCTTCCTCGAGGTCCACAAGGACGATGGCTCGGTCTATTACTATCATGGCTAGGGCAATCGCGTCGCTGGCGGCGCTCTTCATGATCGCAGGCTCGCCTCTGGTGCCCGCAATGGCTGAAGTGGGGCCGGAGCCGGATGGCACCGTTCCTGCCGATCCGCGGGATTTCAGCGGCGTGTGGATGAATGACAATTCGCTGGACGAGCAATTGAAGCGGCAGGGCATCAAGAGGCTCGATCCCGACGCGCCCGAACCGCCTCCCCCGCCCGAACCGCCGCTCACGCCCGCCTATCAGGAAGTGCGCGCCCAGATGCAGGCCCAGCGTGCCAATTGGGAGGAAGGGGCAGAGCCCTGCTCCTGGCCCGGCACCGTGCGCCTGATGGGCTATCCCTATCCCTTCGAGATCCTGCACACGCCGGGGCGCATCACGATCATTTTCGAAGCGGAAAGCCAGGTTCGCCGGATCTTCCTCGACCGTAGCGAGCACCTGCCCTTCGAGGAGCTGGACCCGAGCTATAATGGCGATTCCATCGGCCATTGGGACGGCGATACGCTGGTGGTGGACACCATCGGCTTCAACACGCTGACCGAGCTGGGCGGCGGCATTCCCCATTCGGAGGAAATGCGGGTGGTCGAACGTTTCCGCTATATCGATGGCGACACGATGCAGATGGACATGACCATCACCGACCCGCTCGCCCTGACAGAGCCGATCGAGCGGACCTACATCTATTCCAAGCGCCCCGATTGGCGCATCCGCGAATACAGCTGCATGGAAAACAACCGCGACGCACCCACCGCAACAGGCGAACGCGTGGGCGGCGTGGTTTCAGCGGGGGATTGAGTATCTGGGCGGACACCTCCGGAAGCGGCGCCTCAGTTCAGCAGGGTGATCGAAATCCGGCGGTTCCTCGGGTCCATGGGGTTGTCACGGATGAGGAGTTCGCGGTCGGCCACGCCTTCGATGCGTGAAAAGCGCGCCTCCGGTATGCCGCCGAGCAGCAATTGCTGGCGCGTGGCTTCTGCGCGGCCGGTGGAGAGCGACCAATTGTTCGCGCCTGATCCCGCGCGCCACGGGGCGGCGTCGGTGTGTCCGCGCACCGTCATGGCGTTGCCGTGTTCGCCCACTGCGTCGGCGATAATACTGAGCAGGTCGCGCGCTTCGGGCACCAACACGGTGGAGCCGAGGTGGAACATCGAGAAATCGGCATCGTCCACCAGGTCGATGCGGATGCCCTCGTCCGTGCGCATCACGCGCACCTGCCGGGCAAGGCGGGCGAGTTCGCGGCGTGCCTCTATCTGTTCGCGGATCTCGCGGGCGATTTCCATGCGGCGGCGCTCGGCAGTATCTGCGCCGCCCTCCGCCGGTCCGCCGCGCGCGTCACGGGGGATGGTGATGGCTTGGGTGCCAGTCTGGCCTGCTGCATTGGGATAATTATCCACATCGGTTATGGATGAGCCACCCAGCATTCCGTCCGCACCCGCGCTTGCCTCGCGCATCTTGACCAGCGTGGGGGTGAAGTAGTCGGCAAGGCCCTTGCGCTGGTCCTCGGTGGTCGCGCCGAGCAGCCACATGAGGAGGAAGAAGGCCATCATCGCGGTCACGAAGTCGGCATAGGCCACCTTCCACGCGCCGCCATGATGCCCGCCGCCCTCGATGGTGATCTTCTTGACGATAATGGGCGCGAGCGGGGCCTCGGGCTGGGTTTCGGGAGCGGGGGCAGGTGCGGTCGCCATCTTACTTGCCCCGCAACGTGTCGAGCAGGTCAGTCAGCGACGGGCGATGGGCAGGCGGCAGGCCAGAACGGGCGCTCTCCACCACCAGCGGCTGCGGATAGCCATGCAGCGAAGCGATGATGACCTGCTTGATCGACTGCATGATCTGCGCGTCGTGGCTGATCACCTGCTTCAGGCGCCCTGCCATCGGCCCGACCATGCCATAGGCGAGGAGCACGCCGAGGAAGGTGCCGACCAGCGCCGATCCGATCATCCCGCCAAGCACCGATGGCGGCTCATCGATAGAGGCCATGGTCTTGATCACGCCGAGCACAGCAGCAACGATGCCGAGCGCCGGAAGCGCGTCCGCCAGCGTCTGGATCGCGTGTTGCGGCTCTTCCATCTCGTGCAGATGCGTCTTGATGGCATTGTCCATCACATCCTCCACCGCATGCGTATCGAGCGAGCCGGAGGAGACCACGATCAGGGTCAGCGTATCGCAGATCAGATCGGTCAGCGCCTTGTCCGCCAGCAGGT
Organism: Alphaproteobacteria bacterium; assembly: GCA_030431435.1. Taxonomy (GTDB): domain Bacteria; phylum Pseudomonadota; class Alphaproteobacteria; order Sphingomonadales; family Sphingomonadaceae; genus Alteraurantiacibacter. Next base: position 3,120 of record JAUIJI010000013.1, read on the forward strand.
TGGGATATTCGGCAAAGATCGCGGAATCCTGCGGGTTGGTGACGTGGGACTCCAGCGCCACCGGCCCTTCGGTCTTGAGCATCTTCATCAGCTTGCTGGTGAGCGCGATGGCATCGACATGGTCCTGGTCCGAATATTTGGGGCCCTTGAAGACCTTGCCGAAACCGGCACCAAGCAGCTTCAGTTCGTGCATGGAATTGCCGGTGATCGTGGCGCCGATGGCCGCGCCGCCGATGATCATCATCTCCAACGGCAAGGCCTTGAGCACAGGACCAAGCGAGCCGCCGGCGATAAGAAAACCGCCGAAAACCATGACGAGCAGGACGACTATCCCGATGGCTGCAAACATGTCTGGTTCCCCTGCGAATTATCTGATGCTGTCAAAAAGACTGAGGTTGGAAAGCCGCGCGAAACCGGCCTGGCTGGCTTCGAGCACGGTGAGGATTTGCTGCAGTTCCGCCACGGTGGAGGCGAAGTCCACGCCGCCATTGTCCGCGATCTGCGAGGCACGCGATTGCGACTGGTCGAGCTGGCGATCCTGGATCACCTCGATCCACGCGATGCGCGATCCGGCCACGGTCTGCGCGCGGGTCAGCTGGTCCAGCGCATCGTCGAAACCGGCCAGAGAATCGCGCGCGGCGGTGGCGGGATCAGCCGCACCGCCCTGCAAGGCGGCCGCGAGGGCTGCGATATGTGCGAAAGCATCTGTGGCGCTGCCGCCAGTGGTGAAGTTGAGCACCTCCGGCCCGGTCAGCCCGCGCGTGATCGACTGGCCTTGTCCGAGGTCGATCTCGCCGCTGCTGGCGGTGCCGATATAAACGACTGCGCCCGTGCCATCGATCTCGTAGGCGCGCCCCGCCCCCTCGCCGCCGAACAGCGCGTTGCCGCTGCCGTCAATGGCGTTGGCCGAGGCCATCAGCCGCAAGCGCAGCTGTTCAAGCTCCGCGCCGATGGTCTCGCGCTCGGCATTGCCCACGGTATCACTCGCCGCCCACAGCGCCAGTTCGCGCGCACGGATGAGGTCTGCGCCGATCGATTCCAGCGCGCTCGCAGCAAGTTGCAGGTCGTCGCTGGCATGCTTGGCGTTGTCGGCATTGATCGTGCCCAGGCGGTCCGCACGGGCCAGCAGGCGCAGGCGCGATGCTGCCACCGGGTCCTGCGAGGAACGGTCAAGCCGCTCGCCGGTCGAAAGCTGGTTCTGCAGATCCTCCGCCAACCCGCGCAGCTCTCCCATGTGAAGCTGCGAACGGCGATAGAAGGCCAGTGTGGAATTGGTGACGCTGACCATCAGCCCACTCCAAGGATGGTGTCGAATACGTCAGAGGCGACCTGGATCACCCGGCCCGATGCCTGGAAGGCCTGCTGGTATCGCAGGAGGTTTGCCGCCTCCTGGTCGAGGTCCACGCCCGTCTCGGCAGACAAGGCGACGCCTGCGGTATCGGCAATGGTGCGCAGCGCGTCGCGGGTGACGGTGCGCGCGCTGATCGCGCTCGAAAGCTTGAACAGCAGGGCGTCGGCTGCGGTGGCCGGACCATTTATGGAGAGCGCATCGCGCAGCGCCTGCAAATTGGAGGCATTGCGGCTGCCCGCCCCGGCACCGGCAGGCGCAGTGGCGATCTGCCCGCCACTGGTGAGCGCGAGGGCGATATCGCCGGCATCGCTGCCGCTGAAGAAGGGCTGGCCGGGATTGCCATCGATATCCGCGCCTGCGGTTTGCACCGTGTTGACGCGGGTGATCAACAGGTTGGCAAGATCGTCCAGCTCGGTGCGCAAATCCGAAATCGCGACCATCGCCTGCGACCCGCCGAGAAGGCTACCGGACGTTAGCGCAGCAGCATTGCCGCCAACGGTGAAAGCAAAGCTGCCATCCGGATTGCTGCTGCGCGCAAGCGTGTTCGCGACATCGCCGCTCACCAGCGTCTCACCGCCGATCTGCACGGACACGCGGCCCAGCGCATCGAATGTGGTTGTAGTGCCCGCCAGTTCGGAGAGGCCTCGCAGCAGGCTGTCGCGCTGGTCATGCAGCACTGCCATATTGCTCGATCCGGGTCGCGCCTTGGCGATCGCGGTGTTGGTGCGGGCGAGTTCGCCAGCGAGCAGGTTGACCTGCTCCACCCCGGCGTCAGCCGTGAACAGCAGGTCCGCTTCGGCCACATCAAGGCCGCTGGTTGCGATCTGGAAAGTCTGGGCGAGCCTGCGGCCATCCTCGATGACAGCAGCGCGCAACGGGCCTTCAAGGGGATCGGAAGAAAGCCGCGCAAGGCTGGCTTCGAAATCGACCACGGCGGGATATATTCCCGCCTGCTCCACCGCAGCCTCGGCGTTACGCAGGCCGGAAAGCTCGGTATCGGCGCGGTTGACGTCCCCCGATGTGCGGCGCGCCTCGTTCTGCAGGAACAGCGAGTTTGAACGCACCACCCGGTCAGGCCGCACGCCGCTCAGCGCCGCGCCAGGCTCCATCGCGATGCCGCCCTTGGAGGCGACTTCCTGCATCGCCAGGGTGCGCCGTGCGTAATCGGGGTTGCTGGCATTGGCGATGTTCTGCGCGGTGATATCCAGCGCAGCGCGCGCGGCCATCGCGCCGCTCTTGCCGATGTTGAGGAGGTCACTCGCCATGGCTTATCCCTCGCCTTGCTGGATATGCGCGGACAATTGCCGCTCGATCGCCTCCGCGAGGCCGAACACGCCCTGCTCGGACGCAATGTCAGCGAAATGCTCGTCCCGCATGGCTTCGAACTGTTCGAGGCCCGGCCCGCCCAGCAGCTCCTCCCCGCCGAAATCGGCGGCGCGCGCGCTGGCGAGCAGCTGGCGCAGGAAGATCGCCTCGAAAGCCTGCGCCGCCTGCCGCAGCTCCCCTTGCGGGGTGCTGGCAGAAGACGACGCAGGCCCAAGAGCCGTCGGGGTACCGAGAGCGGAAACAGTTGTCACAGGACCACCATCTCTGCCTGGAGGGCGCCAGCCTGCTTCAGCGCCTCGAGGATCACCACGAGGTCTGACGCACCGACGCCAAGCATGTTCAGCGCATCGACGATTTCGGAAAGATTGGCCCCGCCCGGCATCATCGCCACGCGAGCCTCGCTCTCCTCGAAAGCGAGCGTCGAGTTCTCTTCCTGCGCGGTCACGCCGCGGCTGAAGGGTTCGGGCTGGATCACCATGGGATCTTCCTCGATCCGCACCACCAGCTTGCCGTGGCTGACCGCGGCAGGCGCAAGTCGAACGGCGGAATTGATCACCACCGTGCCAGTGCGACTGTTGACGATCACGCGCGCCGGGGTTTCTGCAGGTGTCACCGGCAGCATCTCGACTTCGGCGATCATCTGCGAACGCGCATCGCCGCCAAAGGGCATGACGATGGAAAGCGTCACCGCATCGACGATAGTGGCAGCGCCGGGAAAGCGCGAATTGATCGCGTCGCGCATTCGAGAGGCGGTCTGGAAATCGGCATTGTGGAGGTTGAAGCGCAGTTCGCCTTCGCTGTCGAAACCGGTTGCGACGGCCTGCTCCACGGTCGCACCGTCAGCGATGCGGCCCACGGTGGGGACGTTGACCGACAGCTGCGAGCCGTCGCGGCCCGATACGCCAAGACCACCCACGGCGAGGTTGCCCTGCGCCATGGCATAGACCTGCCCGTCCGCACCCTGCAGCGGGGTCAGCACCAGCGAACCGCCGCGCAGGGAACGCGCGCGGCCCAAGGCGGATACGGTCACATCGATGGTCTGGCCCGGCTTGGCAAAGGCGGGCAGTTCGGCGGTGATAATGACCGCAGCCGCATTCTTGAGACCGGGCGAAACACCCGGCGGCAAGGTGAGGCCGAGGCGGCCCGAAACCCCGCGCATGGCCTCCGTCACATAATCGAAATTGTCATCGCCCGTGCCGTCGAGGCCCACGACGATGCCATATCCGGTCAACTGGTTGGGGCGCACGCCTTCGAAGGTGCCAAGATCACGAATACGCTCGGCATGAGCGGGCGCGGACAGCATGAGGCTGGCCAGCGCGAGCAGGATGGCAGTGATGATACGCATGTCTTCACTCCCCTTCAGAACGGGCTGACCATGTTGAAGAAGCGGCCCAGCCATCCCGGGCGGCTGGCCTGCTGGATCGCGCCATTGCCGCCATAGATGATCTGCGCATCGGCGATGCGGCTGGAAGGCACGCGGTTGTCGCCATCGATATCGGCCAGCCGCAGGATTCCTGCGAACTGCACCCATTCATCGCCCTGGCTCAACTGCATGTTCTTTTCTCCGACCACCAGAGCGGTGCCATTGGGCCGCACTTCGCGGATGGTCACCGCGATGGAACCGCTCAACGTGCTGCGCTGGGAAGCATTGCCCGATCCATTGAACGACGAATCCGCCGAAGCATTAAGGGCATCGGGGTTGAGGAAGGCGAGCGGACCGGCGGTGGGCGGGGTCAGCGACACGCCGCCGTCACGGCCTGTGGTAGCGCTGGTGCTCTTGGACGTGCCGACGCTTTCGACGAGCAGGATGGTGACAAGATCGCCCACGCGGCGCGCGCGGGTGCCTTCGTGGAGCGCGGCATAGCCGCTGGCGGGCTGGAAGATCGCGCCGTTGCGCGGCGCTTCCATGGTGATCGGCGTAGGCAAGGTGGCGGTAAAGCCGGGGCGCGGATTGCCGCCCTCCATGCCGCAGGATGCCAGCGTGGTGGCAGCAAGCGCGAGTATGATTGCGTGCTTCATGATGCTCCTCACAGCGTCTGGTTGGCGTTGCGCAGCATCTCGTCGACGGCGCTGATCATCTTGGAATTGATCTCGTAGGATCGCTGGGCCTCGATCATCTCGACCAGCTCTTCGACAACGTTGACGTTCGAGCTCTCGAGCATGCCCTGGCGGATCGTGCCGCGACCCGCTTCGCCCGCAGCACCCACATCGGCAGCGCCGCTGGCTGCGGTTTCGGCCAGCAGATTGTCGCCCAAAGCCTGAAGCCCGGCGGGATTGACGAAGCTGGCGATGGTGATCTGGCCCAGCTCTGCCGGAGTGGCATCGCCGTCGACCAGCGCGGTCACCGTCCCGTCAGGCGAAATCGAAATGGACTGCGCCCCGGCAGGCACCTGGATCGCAGGCTGCAAGGCAAAGCCCTGCGCGGTCACCAGCTGGCCTTCTGCTGACAAGGTGAAATTGCCCGCGCGGGTATAGGCAGTCTCGCCACCGGGCGTTTCGACCACGAAGAAGCCGTCACCCTGCAAGGCGAGGTCGAGGTTGTTGCCCGTGGTGTTGAGCGCGCCCTGCGTATCGACACGGGTGGTGCCCTGAACGGACACGCCGGTGCCGAGGTTGACGCCGATGGCAAAGGCGGTATCGCCGGTCGAACGCTGGCCAGCCACGCGGGCATCGTCATAAGCGAGCGTCTGGAAATTGGCGCGATCGCGCTTGAAACCGGTGGTGCCGATATTGGCAAGGTTGTTGGCGATCACCCGCATGCGGGTATCCTGCGCTTCGAGCCCCGTCCGGGCGACTTGCAGTGCACTTGTGGGCATGTTCAGTTCCTTTCAGTCACGCTGTGTCAGCTCAGCGACATCAGGCGTGAGGACGCCTGGTCGAGCTGTTCGGCGGTGGAAATCAGCTTGGCGCGGCGTTCAAAGCTGCGCTGCGCATCGATCATCTGGACCAGCGTTCCCGCGGTATCGACATTGCTTTGCTCGAGTGATCCGGTGACCAGTTCGGCCGTCTCGTCAGCCGGCAATATGCCACCGCCGGGAACGCGCAACTGGTTGTCGAGCCCCTTGAAAAGCGGGCTTCCTTCGGGGCTGGCGAGCTTGATGCGCCCCACCTCTTCAGCCGGAGCATCAGGTGCGGCTGGATCAGCGGCAAACACCCGCCCGTCCTTGCCGATGGACACGTCCCATCCGGCAGGCACCACGACAGGTCCGCCCTGCCCCATCACCGGCAGGCCATCGCCATTGATCAGCGTGCCTGTAACATCGGTGGAAAGGTCCCCGCGCCGCGAATAGACTTCGCTGCCATCGGCGGCCTGGAGCGCGATCAACGCCTCACCCACCACCGCGACATCGAGATCGCGCCCGGTGTGGCTGATCACGCCCGCTGTCATGTCCGCCCCGCGCACCGCGCCTTGCGCCATGCCGCGCACGTCGAAGCTTTGCCCCGTGACATGCGCCGCGGTGGTGCTGAAGGTCTCAGCCCGGAAACCGGGGGTCCCCGCGTTGGCAAGATTGTTGGCAACGGCGCGCTGGCGCGTCATCGCGGCATCCATGCCGGACAGGGCGGAATAGATCATGCGGTCCATCAAATGTCTCCGCTAAGTGCCTGATCAGCTGCGCAGGTTGATGATCGTCTGCGAGAACTGGGTGGCGGTATCGATCGCCTTCGCGTTGGCCTGGAAATTGCGCTGGGCAGTGATCAGGCCGACCATTTCCTCAGCCAAATCGACGTTCGATCGCTCCAGCGCGCCCGCCAGCAGCTGGCCGTTGCGGCCCGTGCCCGGCAGTTCGAATGACGCGCCGCCGGAATAGCCGGTGGCCTCCCAATTGGTGGAACCGACCGGGCGCAGACCCGTGGGCGCAACGAAAGTGGCCAGTGCCACGCGTCCGACCGGCTCGGTCGAGCCATCGGCATAGGCGGCGTTGATCAGGCCGTTCTTCTCAACCGTGATGCTGGCAAGGTCAGAGCCTGCTCCATTGGTCACCGGGATCTGCGCATCGATGGTGGCGGCAGGGTTCACCACGGCGCCCGTGGCATCGACTTCGAACATCTGCAGGTTCTTGCCTGCAAAATCCGTCACCATGCCGCTGCTGTCGATCTGGAAGCCGCCGTTGCGGGTGAACAGCGTCTGCCCGCTTTCCGGGTTGCGCGTGGCGAAGAAGCCGTCGCCGTCGATGGCGATATCGAGGCTGCGCCCGGTCTGTTCGATCGCGCCCAGGCCGAAGTTCTGGTTGATACCGGCCACGGTTGCGCCGATGCCCTGCGTCATGCGCGGGTTGGCGGCGGAACCGGATGAGACGATATCGGCAAATTCGACATTGCTCTTCTTGAAGCCGGTCGTCTCGGCATTTGCGATATTGTGGGCGATGGTGCCGAGGTCGGTCTGCGAATTCTTGAGGCCGTTCAGCGATGTGTAGAAGGATGTCATGGTTCGAATACTCCTCAGGCGATTTCGGATTTCTGCGAATTGTCGGGGATGCCGGCGGCCTTCTGCGCCTCGATCAGCGCGTCGAGCTTGGCCGAAATGTCAGCGAGCGTGGCGTTGGTCTCGGTCGATCCGGCGAGGGCGGAGAACTGCGCCATCTGCGCCAGCATCTCCTTGTTATCGACCGGCTCGAACGGGTCCTGCTGCTGCAGCTGGGTGATCATCAGCTTGAGAAAGTCACCCTGCCCCAGCGAGGAATAGGCCGATGGCTGGGCCTGCACATTGTCAGGCCCTGCGTTGAGCGACTTGATCGTATCGGCAGCACTGCCGGTGGCGGAAATCGTGGTCATCACTTGCTCCTGATTGTTTCGAGCATCAGCTGCTTGGCGGTCTGCATCGCCTCGACCAGGTTCTGGTACTGGCGGGCGCTCTCCATCATCTCGACCATCTCGTCGGTCTCATCGACGGGAGCCTCCCAGACATCGCCATTCTCGTCTGCCAGCGGGTGGCCGGGATCGTGGCGGCGGATAGGAGTGGCATCGGAAGTGCGCACTTCGGATACGCGGACAGAGGAAAGGCCGCTCGCCTGGTCAAGCTCCTGCTGGAACACCGCGCGCACGGGGCGATAGGCATCAGCCTCGCTCGATGCGACGCTGCCCGAATTGGCGAGGTTGGACGCAGCGGCGTTCATCCGCACCATCTGCGCGGACATGCCGCGCTGGACGATGTTGAAGAGGGTGGGAGAACCGGACATGGCTCATTCCCCCTTCAGCGCGCGGGTGATGGTATTCACCCGGCCGGAAAGGAACGTCAGCGTGGCGGAATAGGCGACGGCGTTTTCGGCAAAGGCCATCTGCTCATTGGCGAGTTCCACCGTATTGCCATCCATCGAAGGCATGGTGGGCACACGGTAGCGGGTGGCGCTTGCGATCGACGCGTCACGGCCATTGCCGGACATGCGCGCATCGAGGGCAGCGCCAAAGTCGATATCGCGCGCCTTGTATCCCGGCGTCGCCGCATTGGCGATGTTAGAGGTGAGCATCCCCATGCGGTGCGAGCGCAGTTCCAGCGCGGCGCCGTGAATGCCGAATAGCCTGTCGCTCATTTCTCGTGCTCCCTTAAGGTTGGAACGGGCTGGCCGTCCTGCGTGCTCGGGTTCGTGCGAGAGGGTTCAGCAAGCAGCGTGCCAGTTTGCGCTGCACGGGCGTTCCGGCGGGGTTTGCCCTGCGAAAGCGGCAAGCCCCTGCCGCCAGCGGCAAGAGTGTGCCGCCCCTTAAGCCCCGCCTGCTCCATCCGTTCTATCCAGAGCGAAGGAGCGAATGGATGGATCTCACTGCCCTGATCGATGCGAACGGTGCGGCAATCGTGCTGGGCGGAACCCTGCTGGCCACCGTGGTGGGAAGCGGAAGGCGAGAGCTTGGCGCGGCCTGTTCGGGCCTGATCGGCCTGCTCAGGCGCCCCTTTTCCTATGACCGCGCCCGATCCGAAATCGCGCAGGACGTGGAGGCAATCCGCCACGATGGCCTGTTGCGCGGCCAGCCTTTCCGAAGTTCGGACAGCGAGCTGGCGAGCGTGTCACAAGCGCTGATCCATGACCGTTCGCTCGCATCGCTCGTCGAGGCGCATGAGCGGTTCCGCCGCGAACGCACCGCGCATCGAAGGGAGGCACTGCGCCCCATTGCGCTGGCAGGCGAGATGGCCCCTGTGTTCGGCATGGCGGGCACGCTGTTCTCGCTTTCCCAGCTGCAATATGACGGCACGGACAATCTCGTTCTGATGGCCAGCGTGGCCATGGCGATCCTCACCACGCTCTACGGCCTGCTGCTCGCGCACCTCGTGTTCAACCCGCTCGCCCGCCTCATCGAAAGGCGGGGCCTGCGCGAGGAAGCGGACCGGCAATTGCTGATAGACTGGCTGGCGAAACAGCTCGCCGGCACCATTCCGCCGCCCAAGGGTGCCGCGCGGCTGGAGCGCGTGGTGTGACAGGGAACGGTAACAACAGCTGGCTGGTGCCGCTCGCTGACCTATCGCTGATCCTGTTCATCGTTACCGGGGCAACGCTCGCCGGATCGCTGGGCAAGGCGCGCGAGGACGATGTCGAACCGCGCTTGCCTGGCGGCATCGCGCAGGGCGTGGCTGCATCGATCTACACCGATGCGGCAGGCGGGCCGAGCCTGGCCGAATGGCTGGCGCAATATCGCGCTGGCCCCGGCGAACAGCTGACCATCGAGGCGTTCCACACACCTGCTGACAGGGCTGCAGTCACCTCGCGAGCGGAAGAGCTGGCACAGCAGGCCATTGCCGCCGGCCAGCCTCCGCGTGTGATCGTCCAGCCGGCCTCCGCAACGCGGATCATGGCGCTGTTCGCTTATGACGGGGAGGCGCAACTGGCACAGGGCTTGCTTCAAGAAGGACAGCAATGATCCTTTGAAGGGAGCCTTGAGCCATGAACCGCAAACTCACCCTGCTGGCCGCATCCGCGCTGGCACTCGCCACCTCGCCTGCCGCTGCACAGACATCCGGCTTTGCTGACCTTGCCGCGATCGATGCCGAGGTGAGCGCCTTTACCGGAGCGCCCGTCGGCACGCCGGGCGGCGCGCGCCATCCGGTCGATCGCCGCCTGCGCCTGGCCGCTTGTCCAGACGCGCTTAGCCTCAACTGGCACGGCCGCGCGGCGGACATGGTGCGGGTGGAATGCAACGCACACTCACGCTGGCGCATCTTCGTGCCAGTTAACGCTGCGGTGGCCAGCATGGCGGCAGCACCTTCGCGCGATAGTAGCCGCTCCGCCATGCCCATGGTCGAGCGCGGACAGGTGCTGACGATCACCATCCAGGGCCGCGGCTTCTCGGTCAGCCAACAGGGCGAGGCGCTGGAGGAAGGCAGTATTGGTGACTGGATCCGCGTGCGCCCCGAAGGCAATCGCGAAGCCGTGCGCGCCCGCATCGACACTCCCGGACGCGCCACCATTCCGCTGGGTTGAGAAAAATATCCTGAAGCAAGGCTTAAAGCCGCCCTCGGGTAACCGTCCTCAAGGGTATGAAACCAACAAGGAGCGACGACAATGTCCCTCTATGACGTATCGAAACTGACCGGCGCGAGCCCCGTTCGCGGGGTCGGACGCGACTTTTCCGGCACCAAGGCAGAAGCGAAACAGGCGCGCAGCACTGAGGCCGCCGACAAGGGCGTTGCAGTGCAGACCGGCGCGCGGGCAGAGGCCGGCAGCGTGCCTGTCGACCAGGAACGCGTGGCGCAGATCCGCGAAGCCATCCGCGATGGCAGCTATCCGGTTGTTCCTGCGAAAATCACCGACGCGATCATCGCTGCCCGCCTGATGCTGAGCCACGGCCAATGAGCGGTGAAACCGGCAAGAGCGGCAATCTTGCGCCGCGCCTGCGGCAAATGCTTGCCGTCCTCGAAACCGAGCGGCGGGCGCTGGGCGCGATGGATGTCGATACGCTGCTGCTGGCGGCGAATGACAAGCAGGGCCTGTGCAGCGAGCTGGAGCAGGCCGCCCCCGCTTCCATCGACGCTGAATGCCGGGGGCTGCTCGAAGCCGCGCGCCACCAGAATGAGGTGAACCGCAAGGTCCGCAACCTGCTGGCAGCGAACGTCGCCTCGCGCCTTGAAGCCCTCACCCGCAGCGGCGGCACTTACAGCAAGCCCGCCATCCGCCACGCGGTCTAAGGAATACTACCTAGCGTGCTGAAATGGCACGCAACTTGCTGAACATCCTTGTGAGTTTATCCGCGAGGAGCTGACCCGATGACCGGACCGGCAAGCATGATCCAGCCAAGCCTTCCCCCGCCGCGTGCGGGGCAGACGCAGGCAGCCATCGCCAATGCAGCACAGCGCACCGGCGTGGATTTCGATTACCTGCTGGCGCAGGCACGGATCGAATCCGGCATGAACCCGCGCGCCGAAGCCCGCACCTCCAGCGCCAGCGGACTTTACCAGTTTATCGACCAGACCTGGCTCGCAACGCTCGACAAGCATGGCGAGCAGCTGGGCTATGGCGACATGGCCCGGGCAATCGAAACGCGCGGCGGCCGTGCCCGCGTGACTGATCCCGCCATGCGCGATGCGATCATGGCGCTTCGCTTCGATCCGCAAGCTGCCTCTCTGATGGCGGGCGCGCTGGCGACGGACAACCGCGCTGCTCTCAGTCCCGTGCTGGGCCGCGATCCTGATGCAAGCGAGCTTTACCTCGCCCATTTCCTGGGTGCCGACGGAGCGACACGCTTCCTGTCCACACTCACATCCAATCCTGACGCTTCCGCCGCTGCCCTCTTGCCGCGTGCTGCGGGAGCGAACCGGGCGATTTTCTACGAGCCGGGAGGCAGTGCGCGATCCGTGCAAGAGGTGATGGGCGTTATCCGAGGCCGGGTGGAAAGCGCCATGGCCAATGGTGGCCCCGCGCCGCTGCCCGCGATCGCACCCTCGGTGGAGTTCCAGCAATGGGCTCCGCCAGCAAGGCCTTCCGCGCCGACCCGCTACGCAAGCCTGCCCACAACACCATCGCTGGGTGGCCCGCAGCCGCTGCCATCCATGGCATCGACCCTGCGCGACAGTTTCGGTCTTGGTGGCAATGACGCAGCTGCACCCGGCATCGCCCATGTGCGCAAGGCCTATGCCAGGCTGGAGGCATTCGGCCTGTGATCCGCAAATTCGTCTCCGCCCCCGCCGCGCTGGCGCTGCCCGCTGGCATCCTCGCACTTATCGCGATGATGGTGCTGCCCATCCCCACGCCGCTGCTGGACGCCTTCTTCGTGTTCAACATCGCCCTGTCCATCGGCGTACTGATGGCGGCGCTCAATGCCGCGAAACCGCTTGATTTCTCGGCATTCCCCACGATCCTGCTGTTCGCCACGCTCCTCCGCCTCGCCTTGAACGTCGCCTCCACCCGCATCGTGCTGGTGAACGGGCATGAGGGCGGCGCTGCTGCGGGGCAAGTGATCGAGAGCTTCGGCGCGTTCCTCGTCGGCGGCAATTTTGCCGTGGGCCTGTTCGTCTTCATCATCCTCTTGATCATCAACATGGTGGTGATCACCAAGGGCGCAGGCCGCGTGTCCGAAGTCTCGGCGCGGTTCACCCTCGATGCCTTGCCCGGCAAGCAGATGGCGATCGATGCGGATATCGCTGCTGGCCTCATGACCGCAGAGGAAGCCAAGGCCCGCCGCGCCGAAGTGGCGACCGAGGCCGATTTCTATGGCGCGATGGATGGCGCGAGCAAGTTTGTGAAGGGCGATGCGATTGCCGCGCTGCTGATCCTTGCCGTCAATGTCATCGCCGGTTTCGCGCTGGGCATGATTACCCATGGACTGTCCGCTAGCGAGGCGGGCGAGGTCTATATCACGCTCGCAGTAGGTGACGCACTGGTGGCGCAGGTGCCCGGCCTGCTGCTCTCGATTGCCGCCGCTGCCATCGTGACCCGCGTGTCCGACAGCAGCGACCTGGTCGGCCAGATCGGGCGGCAGTTCGGCAATCCTTCAAGCTGGCTGCCCGTCGCGCTGGTGCTAGGAGCGATTGGCCTGATCCCGGCGATGCCTCAGATGGTGTTCCTGCCCGCCGCAGGCCTCGCCTTCTGGCTCTACCGCACATTGAAGCGCAAACTTGAGCAAGCCTCCGCGCCTGCGCCGGAAGTTGAGGAGGCGGACGAACCGCAGAAGATCAGTGTTGCCGATGTCAGCGACCAGACGCTGGTCACGCTGGAAGTGGGATACGGCCTTGTCCACCTTGTCGACGAGGCGAAGGGCTCGCCGCTCGTCTCCCGCATCACCGGCGTGCGCAAGCAGCTGAGCCAGGGCTTCGGCTTTGTCGTGCCGCAATTCCGCATAAGGGATTCGCTCGACCTGCCTGCCAACAACTATCGTATCCTTGTCGGCGGGGTGGAGCTGGCGCGCGCTGAGGCGCGCCCCGATGCCATCCTCGCCATCGACACTGGCGAAGTCTCCCCCAACCACGGCTTGCACGGTGAGGAAACGCGCGATCCCAGCTTCGGCTGCCCTGCCCTGTGGGTATCGCCGGGCGAGCGCGATCATGCGATTGCGGAGGGCTTCCTGACGGTCGAGGCCGACACGGTTATCGCCACGCACCTTAACCAGCTGCTGCAGGTGCGCGGCGACCAGTTGCTCGGCCCTGAAGAAGTGCGCAGCCTGCTTGATGCGCTGTCCGAGAAGGCTCCCGGCCTTGTCGAAGCGATCCATCCCGATCCGCTGTCACTCGCGGCGATCACCCGCCTTCTGCGCAGCTTGCTGGCGGATGGCATCTCGCTGTCCCATCCCCTACCGATCCTCTCCAGCCTCGCGCTGGGACTGCAGGTCACCAAGGATTTCAACGCGCTGGTCGATCACGTCCGCGCCGATCTTGGTAGCTGGCTGGTGGGCCAGGTCTGTTCACCCAACGAGACATTGGGCGTGCTCACGCTCGATGCGGGGCTCGAAGGCGCGATCCTCGGCGGGATGAAAGACCCGGCAACCGGCCAGCCGGTGATCGAACCCGACTGTGCGCGCATGATCGGCGAGGCGGTGGCCGGCCATCTTGCCGCACAGGAAGACGGGCGTTCGCTCGCGCTGATCGTGCAGCCGCCTGCGCGCCGCGCGCTGGCCGCGTTGCTGCGCCAGCGCGCGCCTGCCTGCCTTGTCCTGTCCATCGCCGAATTGCCGCCCACCCAGCCGGTTCAGGTGGTGGCGGTGATCGGATCAGAACCCGCGCAGCCAGCGCAGATTGAAAACCACAGCACAAGGGCGCTCGAAGGAGAGGAGATCGCCGCATGAAACACGACCATTCCGGATTCTCCGCCGCTGCCGCCTATGGCGGGCAGGATATCGTCGCTGACCGCGTGAAACGCTTCGTGCCGATGGTGCGCAAGGCCGCCTGGCACATCTTCGGCGCCGGGCGCGACGGGCTGGAGATCGAGGACCTGATGCAGGCCGGCTTCATCGCGCTCACCGAAGCTGCGAGAAACCACGAAGGCCCGGGTGAGGACGGCTTTGCCGCCTATGCCAAGATCCGCGTGCGCGGCGCGATGTTCGATTGTGTCCGCAAGCAAATGCCTGACAGCCGCAATGCCGTGCGCCGTCGAAGGCAAGCCGATGACGCGCGCGAGGCGCTGCGGCAACAGCTGGGCCGCGAACCCTCAGATGGGGAATTGGCCGACAAACTCGGCATTCCGCTGTCCGACCTCGGCCAATATGCCAGCGAGGAAATACAGGTCACCTCGATCGATGCCGCCTATGACGATAGCAGCGCACAATTCGCCACCGACTTGCCTGATCCCTTCGTTGTGCTCAGCCAGTTGCAGGATAATGACAGGCTTGGCGAAGCGATGGAGGAATTGTCGGATCGGTTGAAACTCGTCTTGCAGCTCTATTTCGTCGAGGAACTGAACCTTACCGAAATCGCCGCCGTCCTGGAAGTCAGCGTGCCGCGCGTCCATCAATTGAAGACACAGGCGCTGATGAAATTGCGCGAGCTTATGGAGGAAGCTGCCTAATCCGCCCCGCTGAAGGACATGCTTTCGCGCAGCTTGTCTTCGGAAAGCTCGGTCTGGCGGCGGCTTGCGGCGTGGCGGCGTTCGGCAGCAGCTTGCGCCAGCTTGCGCAGCCATTCCGCCGGGCCATCCTGCACCGGCCAATGCTTGACGGACCGCGCCAGCATGGCTGCGACACCTTTGCCGAAGTGCTTGTAAAGCTCGTCATCCAGCGCGGTGATCGCTTGCGAGGACCCCGGATCGCCTTGCCGCCCGGCGCGCCCGTATAGCTGGCGGTCCACCCGCGCAGTTTCGTGGAAGGCGGTGAGGATGACGTGCAGCCCGCCTGCTGCCTCCGCCTCGTCCGACAATTCGATATCGGTGCCGCGCCCTGCCATATTGGTGGCGACGGTGACTGCGCCCAATTGCCCTGCCCCGGCGATAATGTCCGCCTCCTCGCCATCCTGCCGCGCGTTGAGCACGCGGTGCGCGATCCCGCGTGCCGCCAGCACTTCGGCTACGGCTTCGGAATCGGCCACGGAGCGTGTTCCGACAAGGATCGGCCTGTCGCCTTCCTCGGCCTTCACCGTTGAAACGGCATCGGCAACCATGCTCCATTTCTCGTCTTGTGTGCGCACCATCACATGGCCGCGATGTTCGCGTTGCGAAGGGCGGTTGGTCGGCACGGGCCGCACCCGCAGGCCGAAATCGGCCCATAGCTCGCCCGCGACTTCGCGCACGGTGCCGCTCATGCCCGAGAGCCGCCGATAGCGGCGGAAGAAGCGCTGGTAGGTGATCCGCGCCAGCGTGTTGCGCGATCCGGTGATCTCGACCTGCTCCTTCACCTCAACCATCTGGTGCAGGCCGCCTTCCCAGCTGCGGTCTGCCATGGTCCGCCCGGTGCCTTCGTCAACGATCTGCACCTTGCCATCCATCACCACATAATCGCGATCGCGCAGGAACAGGCGGGTGGCAGACAGCGCCTGGCTGGCGAGCTGCTCGCGCGCCTGGCGAATACGCCAGAGCTTTTGCGGCAAGCCCGATGCGAGCTCTGCCACGGCCCGCTTGCCGCGTTCGGACAGTTCCACCGCGCGCTCGGATTCCTTGATCGTGTAATGCCGTCCTTCCTCAAGGTGGCGCGCCAGTTCGAGAGCGGACTGGTACAGCCCGTCATCATCGGCAGGAACTTCGGCAGAGAGGATCAGCGGCGTGCGCGCTTCGTCGATGAAGATCGAATCCGCCTCGTCGACGATGGCGAAATGCAGGCCGCGCATGGTCAGCGGCGGGCGCCTGCGACCGAACATTTGCGATACAAGCCTGCGCGCCGCACCGCGCTGCTTGCCCAGCGCCGCCTGGTCCTTGAGATAGTCGAAGGCGATTTCCTTGTTGGTGCCATAGACCACGTCTGCGCGATAGGCCGCGCGGCGCTCTTCCGGTTCCTTGCCTTCGATGATCAGCCCAGTGCTGAGGCCGAACAGGCGATAGACCGGCTCCAGCTTGGCGAGGTCACGCTCGGCGAGGTAATCGTTCACGGTAAAAACATGCGCGGGCATCCCGGCAAGCGCCGCTGTGATCGCGGGCAGCAGCGCGGTGATCGTCTTGCCCTCGCCCGTCGCCATTTCGGCAATGCCGCCATCGACCATCACCAGCCCGCCCATCAGCTGAACCGGATAATGCCGCATGCCCAGTTCACGCCCCGTCGCTTCGCGGATCAGGGCAAAGCATTCGTCGACCAGGTCAGGCTCAAGCCCCTGTCTGGTCAGCCGCGCGCGGATATTGCGGCAACGCACTACGAAGGCATCATGCCCCATTTCGGCCAGTTCGGGATACCCGCTTGCGATGGCCTCCGCCCGTTCGAGCAGCGGGTTGCCACGCCGCAAGGGCGGATCGACCGCCAGCCTGCCGATCACCTTGTCGAGCGGCCTGTCCCATTTCCAGCTCTTGCGCTGGCCCTTTTCTGCATAAGGCGCGACGACGGGTTCCTCGTCGCTGCGGATTTCGCGCCAGATTTCGCCTGCACGTTCCTTCAGGCTCTCGCGATCAAGCATTGAATGTCGCCAGGAACAGCTGCCGAATTCGGCGGAAGGCCTGCCAGCCAAGCGGCTCCCAATCGAGCGCGAAACGCACGTGGACACGGGTACCGAAGGGCACGTCCTGCGCTTCCTCAGGCAAGGCGATGTCGAACAGGAACACCCGGCCCAATGCGCGGGTGCCGTTCTCGTCACGCGGATCCAGTGCGAAAATGCCGCCATTGGCTGCCCCCAGCGCCGGGCTGGGCAAATCATAGGTTCCGCCGGGGATGGCGCGGATGATGGTGCCGTCAAAGCTCTCGCCGGGACGGTTGGCGAGGCGGAAGCGCAAATCCTGCAGATGCCCGCGCACCAGCTCGAAATCGTCTTGCGCCACGGCAATGCGGGCTGTGTCTGCCCGGCCGGGCGTGACATAGCCGATCAGGTCACCCTTCCTGACATAGCGCCCCGGCAGGTCCTGCGCCGGGGCGGCGGCGAGCATGAAGCGTCCTTCGGCTCCTGCGCGCATGTCAAGCTGGCCCAGCCGCTGTTGCTGGACCATCAGCCGCTCGCGCGCTTCCTGCATGGCCAGCGTGCTGACTTCGCGCTCTACCCGGTCACCGCGCAATTCGGCATCGGCCTCCGCCTGCAATTCGCGCATGCGCCAGCTCAATTGTTCCACCTCGGCTTCGAGCAGCGGATGAGCGGATTCCACCAACAACTGCCCGGGAACGACCTCCTCCCCCTCGCGCGTGGCGATGGCCGTGATCATCCCGTCTGACCCGGCGCGGACATGCGCTTCTTCCGGCAGCCAGACAACGCCTTGCGTGGTGGCATGGTGCGGTGCCGGCACTGCAAACAGGAGCAGCGCCAGCACCGCGACTCCGCCCATGGTCAGCTGCACCGCGCGTCGGCGGTTGCGGTGCAGTTGCGGGCTGGAGAAGACATGGGCGAAGGCCTTCCACAATGGCAAGCCAAGCCCGGACCAGATCGACCACATGGCGATCAGCACGCCGATGATGAAGAATTTCTGCGCCACCATCAGCGCGATCGACAGCATCATCACCATACGCGCGACAAAGCTGGCGGGCGCATAGAAGAGGAACCAGCACTTTTCCCCCGGCGTGGCGTGGAACGGTTTCGCGCCGTGGGTTCGGAAGACATATTTATCAACCAGATGCGCCCAGAACTTGTTCGACCGCGTGGCAAGATTGGGTATCTCCAGCACGTCCGACAGGATGTAATAGCCATCGAACTTGAGCAGCGGATTGCCGTTCACCAGCACGGTGGAAATGCCCGCCACGACCATGGTGTTGAACGCCACGGCGCGGGCAAAGCCCGGCTCCAGCGCCAGCCATGCGAACAGCGCGAAAGCGGCAATAAACACCTCCACCAGCATGCCCGCAGCGCCGATCAGCGCGCGCTGCCACTTGCTGTGCAGCGCGCTGGCGGACGAGGCATCGACATAAGGCACCGGGAACAGCACCAGCATCATGATACCCATCTCGCGAATCTCGCGCCCGTTCGCCTTGGCGGCATAGCCATGGCCCAGCTCATGCGCGGCCTTCACCACCGGATAGACCAGCGCCATTACCAAGAGGTTCTCGGTCGACAGCACACGGTCCCACAGGTTCCCGGTCAGCTCGCCCCAGTTCGCGCCTGCCATGAAAAGTGCGGGCAGGACCACCGCCAGCCACAGCACCAATCCCGGCCAGCCGAACAGCGGGCGCATCACAGGCATGGTGCGGGAAAGGAACTTGTCGGGATCGATCAGCGGGATGCGAAAGCTCATCGGGCTCTTCAAGTTCTGCATCCACAGCTGGCGCTTCTGCTTCTTGTGGCGCTTGAACAATTCGGATGTGTCGGGCGCGACGTCGGATGACAGCAAGTCAGATGAGTGCAGCTGGCCCAGCGCGGAGATCACGTCGTCCTGCGTCGGCGCATCCTCGCCGATGTCGTCGACCAGCTTCTCCCACAATTCGTCAACGCGGTGCGTGCCGTCTAGCCTGCCGATCAGCAGGTAGGCTCCGCGCGGGAAGCGGTGGACCTTGCCCGCCACGCCATCATCGAGGACGTACCAGACCTCGCCGCGATAGACGTGGCGGCGCACCCGCACATGGCTGCGCAAACGCGGCTTCAGATGGGCGACGTTGAACCAGCTGGCGCTCTGGAAGGGATTGGCCATCGCGCGTCAGCTCACGGCGTCCAGCGCCACAGGAACAGGCTGAGCCATTCGCGCAAGGGCCGGGTCCAGATCCACAGATTGCTGCGGCGGTCGATATCGACCTTGGCCACGCCTTCCATGCCCGGGCGCATGATCGCTTCGGCCCCTTCGCCCAGTTCGGCCTCGACGCGGAAGGTGTTCACACCATCCTTGTTCTCGGTGACGGAGGTGAGGTTGGTGACGGTGAAGGCCACGGTGCGGCCAGCCAGCCCGGTGGGCGCGAAACGACCCTCCTGCCCCACCTGCATATAGGATATGTCGTTCTCCTCTACGTTCAGCACCACGCGGAAATCATCGAGCGGAGCGACTTCGAAGAGCACCTCGCCCTCTTCCACCGGCGAGCCGACCAGCTGGCTGACATCGCCGGACACCAGCACGCCGGAAAGCGGCGCGGCGATGTTCACCCGGGCCAGCTTGTATTCGATCAGGTTGAGCTCGGCCTGTGCCTGCCGCAATTGCGCGCCATAGAGGTTCATCTCGGCGCGTTCGTGATTGGCCAGCGCGGCGCGATAGCGGCGATCATGTTGCTGCACTTCGCTGGCGGCGCGCGCCTGGTCGAGCAGCAGGTCCCTGTCATCGAGGCTGGCGAGCACCTGGCCCTGTTCGACAACGTCACCCGCACGGGCATACGAGCGGGAGATGAAGCCCGAGAACGGCGCTGCGGCGGCGCGCTGCACGCGGCCTTCCAGTGCGGCATCTGCGCCCACGCGGAATTGCGCGATGGGGATCAGCAGGATCAGCAGCAAGACCAGCGCGCCAATGCCGAGCGCCTTGGCCAGCGGGCGGCGCGGGCCGAACAGCGCCTTTGCCCCGTCCATCGCCTTGCCCCTGATCCTGCCGCTGACCAGCCGCGCCTCGCGCCGCTGCAAGGCGAAGATCGGCGCGACCAGCGATGCGGCCATTTCGCAGAACATCAGGTCTCCCGGACCGAAGGGCTCGCCATCCTTGTCCCGCTCCACCGTCAGCACGCCCAGCGGAATGCCGCGATCGACCAGCGGGACCGAAGCGATGGTCGAGCTTCCCAGTACCGTTGCCAGCCTTGCGTGCTGGATGGTGATGGCGCCGATATCGTCTTCCTCGCCCTTGTCAGGAACGAGGATGGCGGACCGCTGGTCATGCGCCTCGTCCATCGCCGCCTCAATCGTTTCGGCGATGTCGGAGCGTTTGCGGAACCACGATCCGTGGCTCATCGCGGCAAGGCGAATGCTGTCCTTTTTGACGAAGCCCACGGCAGCACGGTCGGCTTTCATGATGCGGCATATCTCGTTCGCCAGCGCCATGGAGGATTGCTCGATCCGGTCGTGCTCCTGCACCCCGGCGAGCAGTTCCATCGCCGCTGCCGCGCTCGCCCCGCCAAGCGCGCGCTCATCCGCCTGCGCCTGCCATACCAGCGACAGGATCCACCCCACCCCCCAATGCAGTTCGCGCAACGCCTTTTGCACCACGCCTGCGGGGGCATTTTCCAGCGCCAGCACGATCACGCCATGCACACGCTGGTCAGACGCGACGGGATAGGCGATGCAGGTCTGGCCCTCGCTATCGGGCAGGGGCTGCACCTGCGGCTGGCCATTGGCGAGCGCGGCCTCCCCCGCCTTGCGCAAGGGATCGATATTGGTCGGGCGAGAAGGCCAGGCAGCAGCAGGGGTAAAGCGCCCTCCGCCAGCCTCGAGCAGGATCAGCCCCCCGCTTGCCCCCGGCGTGCGGGCGCATTGCAGATCGAGCCAGGCACGACAGAAATCGGCAGGTCCGCTGGCAGAAGCGAGCGCGGCCCAAAGCGCAGGCTCGTCTGCCTTAAGGCGGGACAAGTCGCCGTCATCCGCGTTGAGATGCTGTGTCGCCATCGTCCCCTTCCTGCGATGCGAGCCTTACTCTGCCTTTTCCGCCTCCTCCTTGCGGCTGTTGCGGCGCGCTGCCCGTTCGACATGCGCGCGGCTCATGGCCGGCAAGGCGATGGCGAACAGGGCTAGCCCCGCATCATCACCGTCATCCCCCGCCGGTTCCAGCGTACCCGGATCGCCGGCCAGGAGGCTGGCCAGTGCCTGCTTGTCGAAGCTGGCAGGCTGCTGGCTGGTCGCCGCGGCGTCGCCGGGCACCTGCTGGATGGCAGGGGCCTCACCCTCTATTGGCGCTGCTTCGCCGCTTTGCGGATCATTTTGCGTGTCCTGGCCCACATCCGGCGTCAGCTGCTGCTTTACCACCGGCGTTTCCGTGGCCCAGATCATGCCTGCCCACTTGGCGATGGCATCAGCAAGACCGAAGGTGATCTCACCCATATCGGGCATCGGCGCAGCGCTGGAGATATAGCGTCCGGGCTGCTCGATCTCCATCGGATCGATCTTCGGCAGCAGTGGATTGGCGAACTTGCGGTGATCGACGATGTTCGCCACCAGTTCAGGCGGGATATCGGTCCATGCGCCGAATTCCTGGTCAAGCCCGATGGCAAGGCGGGTAATCCACCACAGGTCCATATTGGTGAGCAGTTCGTCACCATCGGCATCGCCGAAGATACCGACAACCTGCAGCGCCTCATCCTCCTGCGTGTCGGCAGGCAGCGCGGCGTTGATCATCTCGACATTGACGAACAGCGTCTCGCTCGAGCCATAGGGCGCGGTTTCCGGCACGCTGGCATCGAGGCTGACGATATTGCGCGCACCCGCTGGTATCGGCTCGTCACTGACGATGGTGATGCGCACCAGTTGCTTGCCGCCACCGGCATCCACGACCTGCCAATCCAGCGATGCGCCTTCGGGCAGGTCCGTCCCCGGCAGCACGCCGTCGAGGTCCATCAGCGCAGGATCGAATTCCACGGTGAAGACCATGGTCTTGACCCCGCCATCGCTGGTGAAGCGCACCTGCAATCCGGCTTGGTCTTCGCGCGGAACATCGATGCTCTCGCCCGGAGCGCGCATGAAGTCCGGCAATTCGGCATTGCCCGCCAGCGCCAGCGAATTGACCAGCGTGGCGGTGAAATCCGCACCCTGTACGCCATCGGCATCGCCATCGAGCACCGATCCGCGATCGCTGACAAAGGCCGTGTCGCTCAGCACCAGCTGGTAGCTGTCATACTGAAGGTCCAGCCCGTCCGCCCGCTCGATCACCAGCGTGCCATATTGCACGTCGATGCCGAGCGTGGTGGAAACCGGACCGGTCAGTTCGCCCACCAGCGTTACAGCACCGGCTGCGAGCATGGCCCCGTCGAGCTTCTCGCTGAAGGTGACATGCAGTGCGCCTTCGCTGAACTCGGTACCCGTCACCTGCAGCAGCGGCGCAGGCGCGATGCTGACGTTGAAGGGATCAGCCGCGAAAGTGCCATCCTCATTGATGAGGCTTGCGGTAATGGTGAAATCACCCGCGATTTCATATTCATGCGAGGCACTGCTGGCATCGCCCGGCAACACGCTGCTGGTGGTGCCATCGCCCCAGTCGATCAGCCATTGCTGCGGCGTATCCTGGCCCGGATCGGTGACACCAAGGCCAAGGTCATAGACCAACCCGGCGCCACCTTCCGCATCCCCTGTCAGGGTCAGCGCAGGTGCGACATCAGCCACGTTAACGGTGAACTGGGCAAGATCGCGGCCGCCTTCGCCATCAGCCACCTGGACAGTGAAGCTCGCCATGCCGTCGCCATCAGCGGCGTACCAGCTGAGCTGGCCTTGCGGCGTCAGGCTGGCACCGCTCGGCCCGCTGACAAGCTTCCATTCGAGCGCGGAGACCGGCCCGTCGGCATCGCTGGCGGCCAGCGCCAGAGACACTGTCTCGCCCTCGTTGATCGCGATATTGGCAACCGGCGCAATGACCGGCGCGACATTGGGGATCGCCGCCACCGCAACGGTGAAGCTGCGGGTGGCAGAGGCGCCATCCGGATCGCTCACCCGCACGGTGAAGACCCGGTCACCGAGGCCTGCCGCTGTCCACCGGAAGATGCCATTGGCGTCGATCTCTGCCCCGTCCGGACCGCTGACGATGGAATAGGTCAGCTCGGCCAGTTCGTTGTCAGGATCGCTCGCTTCCAACTGGATCGCCAGCGCATCACCCTGGGTCACCGCGCGATTGGCGATGGGTGCCAGAGCGGGCGATTCATTGGGCAATTCAGCCACCGCGATGGTGAAGCTGCGCGTCGAGAAGGCCCCGCTGGGGTCCTCAACCCGCACCGTCACCGTTGCATCCCCCAGCGTATCGGCATTCCAGCTGAAGGTGCCCGTCGGCGACACGGCAGCACCCGCCGGCCCGCTGACGAGCGAAAAGGTGAGTTCTGCAGGCGTGTTGTCGGCATCGCTGGCGACGAGATCGAAGAGGATCGCATCGCCAATCGTCACGTTGCGGTCAGCGATGGCTGCCAGCACCGGCCCGACATTGGCAACGGGCGATACGGTGATGGTGAATGTCGCATCGACAAAGGCGCCCGCCGGATCGGTGACGCGCACGGTCACCTCTTCGTCACCATCGCCCGCGGCCGTCCAGGTGAACGCACCGGTGGGCGAAACAGCAGCCCCGGCAGGGCCGGAAACCAGCGAGTAGGTCAACTCGCCCACCGCATGATCGGGATCGCTTGCGACAAGATCGAAACTCACCGCATCGCCTTCTGTCACCGCCAGATTGGCGATCGGGTCGAAGGCTGGCGGCAGGTTGGGCACGGCTGCAACCGAGATGGTGAAGCTGCGCTCGGCAAAACCACCCGCCGGATCAGTGACACGCACTGTCACCGGCTCGTCACCCAGCCCTGCTGCAGTCCAGCTGAAGCTACCGGTGGGCGAGACTTCTGCACCAGCCGGACCCGAAACCAGCGCGAAGGTCAGTTCGGCAAGGTCATGATCAGGATCGGTTGCGGACAGGTCGAAGGCAATCGCATCGCCTTCGGTCACGCTGAGATTTGCAACCGGAGCAAGGACCGGCGGCTGGTTGGGAACCGCTGCCACCGAGATGGTGAAGCTGCGCTCCGCAAAGGCACCGTCAGGATCGGTCACGCGGACCGTTACCGGCGCATCGCCAACACTGTCGGCAGTCCAGCTGAAGGTACCTGTCGGCGAAACTGCCGCGCCTTCAGGTCCGGAGACGAGCGAGAAGGTCAGCTGGTCGAGCGTATTGTCCGGATCGCTCGCGACCAGATCGAAGCTCACGCCATCGCCCCGCGTCACGGCAAGGTTGGATACTGCCGCGAGCACCGGCCCCTGGTTGGCCACAACCGCCACGCTGATGGTGAAGCTGCGTTCTGCAAAGGCCCCGCTCGGGTCCTCGACGCGCACGGTCACCGGCACATCGCCCTCGCCTGCAGCAGTCCAGCTGAAGCTGCCTGTGGGAGAGACTGCTGCGCCGGAAGGACCGGAAACCAGCGAGAAGGTGAGTTCCGCGAGGTCATTGTCAGGATCGCTCGCCACAAGGTCGAAGGCGATCGCATCGCCTGCGGTCACGGCCAGATTGCCGACCGGACCAAGCGCCGGAGATTCGTTCGGAGCAGCCTGCACGGTGATCGTGAAGCTGGTTTCGGTGCTCAGCCCGCCGCTGTCGGTCACGCGCACGGTGACAAACTGGTCACCCGTCACATCGCCCGCCAGCCAGCTGAACTGGCCATTGGCGGAAACCGCCGCGCCCTGCGGGCCCGATACCAGCGCATAGATGAGCGCGCCGTCGTCATCCTCGGCATCGGTGGCAGACAGCGGGACAATTACGACTTCGCCCGATGTCACCGTGCGGTCATCCACCGAGGTGAACACTGGCGCGGTATTGTCCGGCAGGAAGGCCACGGTGATCACGAAGCTGGTCTGGGTGAAGGCACCGTCCGGATCGGTCACGCGCACGGTCACCGGCACTTGCTCGGCTTCGTCGGTGGCGGTCCAGCTGAATGTGCCGTCCGGCGAAACGGTGGCACCTGCCGGGCCGCTGACGAGGCTGAATGTCAGCTCGGCCAGATCATGATCGGGATCGATGGCGGTAAGCGTGGCGGTGACGAGGTCGCCTTCGGTAACAGACTGATTGGCGACCGGGCCGATGGCCGGGCTCTGGTTGTCGGGCGGCGTCACGCTGATGGTGAAGCTGGTCTGCGATACCGCGCTTGACGGATCGCTGACCTGCACCGTTACCAGCTGGTCTCCGCTGCCGGCAGCCGTATAGCTGAACTGGCCGCTGGGTGAGACGCTCGCCCCGTCCGGCCCGCTGACGAGTGAGAAGGTGAGCGTATCGAGCGCGTTGTCGACATCGGTGGCGGTCAGCGCCAGCTGCACAGGATCGCCCGCGATGACGCTGCGATCATCGACAGTGCCGATCACCGGATCGTCATTCACCGGGTTGATGTTGATAAGGACGGTCGCGCTGGCAGTGTTGCCGCTGTCGTCGGTCACCGAATAGGTGAAGCTGTCGGTGCCGGAGAAATCGGCGTTGGGCGTGTAGGTCCAGTCACCACCCGGTACAGCAGGCGGCACCAGCGTGCCATTGGCCGGATCGCCGGTGATGGTGATGGCCAGCGGACCGCCCTCGGGATCGCTGTCATTGGCGAGGATGCTGAAGCTGGCGCTGCCATCTTCGTCCAGCGTTACGCTGTCATTATTGGCGATCGGCGGCAGGTTGACGGTGATGCTGCCGAAGGTGACGTCATCGACCGTTACAAGGCTGTCCAGCGCGCCCTGGCCAATCAGGTCGAAGGACAGCAGCGCGCCGTTGGGAGCGGAAATGCCGTCAAGCGACATCGTCACCACCACCGGGCCATCCAGCGGATTGCCCGACAAGCCCACGCCCGGTGCGACATAGACCGTGCCATCAGCCTGCAGGTTGAGCGCAGCATCGGACAGATCGAGGCCATTGAGCGCACCAAGCAGGGATTGGCCGGTCACCGGATCGATCAGCGCAACCTCGAAGGCGTCAGGCGGCAATCCGGCTTCGTTGCCGAGGTTCGCTCCGGTGATGCGGAAGGACAGTGTTTCGGCACCATTCGGGACGACGAACCCTTGCCGCAAGGCGCTGAGATAGCGCCTGTCTTCCGCGAGCACGCCGACGCCATTGGCAACAGTGCCGCCACCAGCCGCAGTCCAGCCCGCCGCTGCCGAGAAGTCACCGTTCTGCAAGGCACCAGTGGCAGCAGAACCCGTGAAAGAGCTGGCTGGCAGGACCATAGCCGTGGGCGCATCAAGCTCGGAGATAAGGCGCCGCTGCCCGATCCCGATCTGCTCGCTCATCAAATGCGCTGCACCAATTGCCGACATGTCATAAAGGCCGAGGGCGTGGCCGAGTTCATGGGTGACAACAGTCAGCAGATCCACCCGCCCGAAGGCATCGGTGCCTGACTTGGCATTGAGCAGATGTGCGGCACCAGCGGTCGCGAACTCCTCATCGGCGGAAAGCGTCTGGTCCACGAACCAGCCAAGCCCTGCGGCATCGTCGTCGATCAGCAGGAGGCCATTGGAATAGGTCCCCAACACTCCGTCTTCGAGAGATGCGACTTCCAGCGTAACGCCATCGAATTGGCTCGCTTCGACAGAGACGAAGGTAGTGTCAAACCAGCGTTGTTTTGCCTCTGCCAGCACCGCTTCCAGGCGCTCCAGCGTCAGGCCATCGCTATTGCCCAGGGGAACAGCCGACGTCGATGCGCCATCAACCAGCCGCAGGTTTTGCCCGCCAATGGTGACGACAACCTCTTCGGATTCGTCGGAAACGGTGGACGTGCTGGAAACTTGCGCCGTGAACACATAGGTCCCGGGTGCGAGGGGCGGTTGTCCGGGCTGCGGTATCTGCAGTTCGAAGTTTCCGGAGGTGTCGGAATAGGTAATCCCGAAGAACTCACCGTCGCGGAAAATCTGGACGACCTTCGCCTTGCCGGTCTTGCCCTGCAAGGTGACATCGTTGCCCGACACAGTTGCGGTCAAGGTCGGTGCGCCGGGCTGGTTGGACAGCTTCGGCGGATTGACCGTGATGGTGAAGGAGATCGTGTCCTGCTCGCCACCGGTATCGGTCACGCCGATCGTAAAGGTCTTTTCTCCTATATCCCCGGGCTCCCCGAAGTATGAGAAGAGACCGTCGTCAGTGATGGTGCCACCACCGGAAACCACCTGGTAAGTGAGGTCAGACGGATCGTCCTCCCGGTCGAGGCCGGAGAAGAAGAAATCGATGGATTCATAGACCCTGACAGAACCGGACAGGGCGCCCCCGGAACCGGTGCCGAAGATTTCCGGCGATGCGTTGTCCGTCGTTATCGAGAAGCTGGCGGTATCCGAATCCCCGGCAGTATCGACGACCTTGACGGTAACAATATCGACGGCATCCTCTAGGCCCGGCGTAAAGATGATTGTCCCGTCTGGCAGGACTTCGGCGTTATCCGGACCGCCTACCTTCAAATAGATGAGTTCGGACGGATCGTCCTCCACGTCGGTGGCGGTGACGGCAAAGACAATCGGATCCTGGCGGGCGATGACAGTCACATCGTCGATCGTCTCG
This sequence comes from Alphaproteobacteria bacterium, assembly GCA_030431435.1. Classification (GTDB taxonomy): domain Bacteria; phylum Pseudomonadota; class Alphaproteobacteria; order Sphingomonadales; family Sphingomonadaceae; genus Alteraurantiacibacter. The sequence continues at coordinate 30,345 of JAUIJI010000013.1, forward strand.
AACTCCGGTGCTTCGTTGCCGACAGTCACCGTGAAGCTCATCCGTGCCGTTTCGCCCTCGGTATCGGTGACCACGACAGTGATCACTTCCTCGCGCTTCTCATCCCCAGCTACAAAGGTGAGCACTCCGGCGTTGCTGATCGTTGCGCCAGTCGGTGGCGAGGACAGGGAAACCGTCAGGTCTGCCTTCGCGTCTTCCTCGTCCGAATAAGTGATCGGCAGGGTCAGTGTTTCGCCGGTCTTGATGCTCTGGTCACTGACCTGCTCGATTTCGGGCGGCTGGTTGCCGAACTTGACCAGGAATTCGGCTTCGGAAGTGCCCTTGTCGGTGTCGCTAACCTGCACCCTGATCTTCAGCTTGCCCGGCGTATCGCCCGAGGTGAAAGTGAATTCGCCTTCAGGGGTCAGCGATGTGTTGGGCGTCTCCGACAGCAACTTGTACCTGAGCTCGGAAGGCTCATCCTCGCGGTCGGTTCCCTGAAGCGTCAGATTGAGCGTGGTGTTGAGGTCGATCTTCTGGTCCGCGACCGATAGCACCGGATCCTCGTTGCCAACGATCACGCGGAACGTCTGTTCGGCAAACTTGTCACCCGTGTCGGTCACCCGGACGGTGATCGTCTCTTCGCTCAGCTCGTTGCCTGCCTTGTAGGTGAAGATGCCGTCTTCAGTCACTTTGGCACTGCCGGAGCCGGTAATCAGTGCATATTTGAGCTTGCTCTCCGGGTCTTCCTCATCCGAACCCTTGAGTTGCAGCGTCAGGACCTCGTTGAGGTCAAGCGACTGGTCCTCGACAAACTCGAGCACCGGCTTCTTGTTGCCGACCGTGACGGTGAACACCCCGGTGCCAATGTTGTCGCCGGAATCCCTCACCCACACGACGATGTTCACATCCTCTTCGCGCTCGTCTGCGGTGAAGGTGAAGACGCCATTCGCATCCAGGCTTGCTCGGCTGTCGGGCGCGACGAGCTCGTAGGACATCTCGCGCGGGCCGTCGCGATCGTCCTCGGCATTGAGCACGAACTGGATGGTCTCGTTCGGTTTGACCTTCTGGTCATTGACGTTGAGCGTTGGCGGCTGGTCGCCGATGAAGACCTTGAACGTGGAGACAAAGGTGTTCTTGTCACTGTCAGTAACGAGCACCTTGATCGTTTCGTCACGGGTCTGGTCACCGGCCTCCAGCTCGAAGTGGCGACCAACAAGGCTGACGCCTTCCACATCGGTCGTGATCAGCTCGTACTTGAGCTGGTCAGGCGTATCCTTGTCATCGATACCGACGAAGTCGATCTTGAGCGTATGGTTGAGGTCGATGAACTGATCCGGCACGTCCAGAGTGGGGCCTTCGGTACCAACGACCAGTTTGAAGTTCGCCAGCGCGGACTTGCCGCCTTCGTCGGTGACCTGAACGGTGACCGGGAATACCTTGACCTCGGATCCGGCGGTGTAGGTAAAATACCCGCCCTTGGGTCCTGACTCGACGATTTTCGCGCCTTCGGGACCAGAGACAATCTTGTATTTCAACTTGTCAGCCGGCGTTTCCTTGTCGCTGGCGATGACCTGGAAACCGCGGGTTTCGTTCAACTTGTAATTCTTGTCCGAGATGACGATCAACGGAGCTTCGTTGGTCTTGCTCGAACTGTCTTCAAGCCGGATATTATCGAGCAGGAACAGCTGGCTGATGATATCGCTGCTTTCCGGATATTTGACGGTTCCATCTGTGTAGATTGTCGGCTCGCCAACCTTTCGGTCGCCGTTGACATGCTCGAAGGTGATGGTGACGGTCTTGCCGCGATAACGCTCCGGCACCTCCACTTCATAGGTGTTCTTGTCAAAGAAGGCAGCTAGCAGCGGCACGAAAACGGGATCGGACTTGACCACACCGTCGTCAAAAATGACGTTCATCCCGGCCTGCGCCGAGGCCGTCCAGATCTGCGTCGCATCCCATTTGAGATACTGCAGGTTGGAGGGGATATACATCGCGTTGTGCGTGATGGAATCGAAGTTCGTGGTCGTTTCCAGCAGGCCCTTCAGCGTCTTGTTCAGGAAGCTCGACAGGCTGGCTGCAAAATCCTTCTCCGAATCCGCCACCTCGGCAGGGAAGAACGAATTGATCATCGCCTCGATCGCATCGGCGCCGCCCATCAGCAGAGCGTAGTCCGACGTCTTGAACTTGATCAGATCCGAGAACATCTTGTCGAAAAGTTCGCCGAGTTTGCCCGCGATCTTTTCTGAGACAATTGTGCCGGACTCCGAGAAGACGCTGTTCTTCTTGACGAGACCCTCGAAGTTGAGCCCGCCAAGTGTGATGTCGGCCAGCTTGAGAACAATCCGGCGACCCAGGTTCTGGTCAAGGATGTTCTGGGCACGCTGGTTCTCGAAATACTGCTGGTATTTCGCACGACCTTCCGCATCCGTGAGTCCGCCGACAATGTCGGGATCGAGCTCCCACTTCTTCACGTCCTCAAGGAAGCTGGTCTTGATGAACTTGACGATATTGTCCGCGAGCGATTTCCAGAATTTCTTCAGCGCGGCGTCGAGGTACTTTTTCTTCAGTTCGCCAAGCTGCTTGGTCGCCTGCTCCTTGAGCGGGCGCAACAGGTCGGTTTCGATGACGAAGAGACCGGTCAGGTCAAGACCGGAAAGATCATAGACCTGTCCCTGGAACTCGAAGTTGAGGCGGCCAAGTTCGTAACCCTCACCTCCATGGAACGACCAGCCGGGCAGCTCATAGGACAGCGGGAAGCGACCGTGCGGCGGAACCGGATTGCCCAGACCGATCTTGTTGGCAATCAGGTTGTAGATCGACTGGTTGGTGCCCAGTTCAAAATCGCCGTTGAAAACGGTGGCAATCTTGCCGCTATCGACCGGGACCCGATCGCTGGAAGTCGTGTTCTGGTCGTATCCGCCACCTGCGGCAGAATAATACCAGCCCTGGTGAATGCCTTCCCATATGCCGGAATTGGGGTTCTGCGTGCCGTCATCCAGCGCGTAATTGTACCACGGCGGTGTACCGTCTTCGAGGCTGAACGCAGCGCCCGGAATGCTGAGCGAGGCCAGCGCGGCACCTTCATCGACGATGCGGCGGAAAATCTGCTGTCCTTCGAAGGAGCTCAGGCTGAGATCGATCGTACCCGCGTACCACTGATAGACACGGTCACTGGGGCCGCCCAGCCCAAGGGTCGGCGCAACAAAGCTGGAAGCCTTGCGCAACAGCGCATTGTTGACGATCTCGAAGTCGTCGAGCACGAAGCCTGTGCGGCCGGTGAGATTGGTATTGGTGACCGGTCCGTTGGTCAATTTGCTGCTGGTCGTGATCGATTTGCCGATGGGCGTGAAGCTGTTACCTCCGTGTGTCGAAGGCACGGTCTGGTAGAACGCGTCGGCGTAGGTCACGCCGTTGAAAACCAGGACTTCGGGATCCTTCAGATTGGCATAGGATATCGGATCGATTTCAAGACCGGCGACGTCCGCCAGCTTGAGTGCGATATCCACGGCCTTGATGAACCTCTCCACCGCCAGCGCGTTCGGCGGATACAATTCGGCAATGCGCGCAACCTTGGAAATCTGCCTGATCAACTTCGCCAGGTCGAGCTGCATCTTTCCTTGCTTGCCGAGCGGATCGAGCGAGGTCTGGTGGATCCCCACGCTGCCGCCGACACCGGTAACGTAGGTTCCCAGCCGCTGGATTATCTCGGAATTGACCGCTGCGCCGCGCTCATGCCCGATGAAGTGGATCGGAGTGCCCAGGAGGTTGCCGGCAGTCAGCTTGCCGCCGGTGCCTTGCGAGCCACCCATTTCGGCATCCAGCTTGATCAGCGACGCAAAGAAAGCGTCGGCCGCAGCTTCGGCAAAGCCGGAATCGGATATGTCGGATTCCTTGTACCAGTCCGGAATCAGGACGACGGCCTTCCCTTCATGTCCTTCCAGCGCGGCCGCGCCGACCTTCTTGGTCTCGATATCGACCCAGGTCTGGTCTTTCTTGTTGTACCAGAGGACCACGCCGCCGCCGCTGGCCTCGGCGATAAGATCTCCCATCTGGGCAAACCATTGCTTCGAGCCGTCAGCCAGCTGCTGCGAGAAGTTGGCCGAACCCGGTTCGAGGCCAAAGTTCAAACCATGCGTGATCACGGTCACACCGTTGAACGCAAATCCCTGCTCCGTGAGCGGGATCGGTGCCGTGCTGAAGGTTGCGTCTTCCTGAGCGAGGTAGTTTGCCGGGTCGGGATTGGCAGGATCTTCCGCCTCGCCTTCAAACAGGCGCACGCCCCAGTGATAGTCCTGGCCTGCTGTCAGGATCGCAGCAACGTCCTTCGCCAAAGTCAGGCTGTATTCCCCGTCGGGAATTTGCTGACCGGTCCTGACTACCTCGAGCTGCTTCTTGTCGCCCACTGTGACGAAGCGCAGTTCGTAGGCCCCGGACTCGAGCCGTTTCGACGTGAAGATGCGGTTGGGATTGTAATCCAGAGCGTCGCGCGGCGTTCCCGGCTGCTTCTCGGCTTCGGTGCGTTCGGGATATGCATCATCCGGGAACAGGCCGGCACCCGCGGGCAGCGCGCTGATGAACAGCTGCGTGCGGTAATCGACTTCGTTGCGAGTGTTGGATTCGATACGCCAGCGGAAGGTCACCGTTTGCGCATTGTCGCCATGCACATCAAGTTCCGTTGTCGGGGCAACCAGTTCGAGCAGCGACAATTCCTGCAGCGTCAAGCCACGGCCATGCCGCTGGACCTCGATCGGGGTCTCGTAGATGAAACCCTCGCGGAATTCGTCACGGTCAGTGGGACGCAAATCGAGGCTGACCGAGCCGAGGCCCGAAGATCGGGGTGGGCCTGCATCCTGGCGTGCAATCGCCTCGAACCTCACGGCGTCGATCACCACTACGTTGCCGACACCGCGGTAGTTGGCGTAGAGCTTCTCGTCGCGGCCATCGAGACGCAACTCTTCCAGGAATGCCAGCGGGATGGCAGTGGTCACACCCAGCGGCGTGCCGTTCGTCGCCTGCCGCAAGCCGGGTTCGGCCTGGGAAGCCGGATCGGTCCCGGGCGCAGCCTGCGAACCATAATTGTATCCGCGATCGGTAGTACCATTGAGCAGCACACGCTTCTCGAACGGATCCGCGATCACCATGATCTTCGAACCCGTCTGGTGGAAGCGGTCGATGCTTTCGTTATAGTCTGGATTATTGGTCCAGTAATAAGGCGGCAGCCCCCAGTCCGCCACGAAGATGACTGACCCGTCAAAGTTCGTCGCGATCCCCGATGCATTTCGAACATCGAGATCAATGAGGTTCGCCTGACGCGTTTCGCGGGCGCCAAAGTAGAGCCCGCCCACCTTGAACTGGTCGATCGTCGTGCCGAGCGGCTGGTCATTGAGAATGGTTGCCACCCAGCCATGATC